>NZ_POTZ01000175.1 GCF_003236365.1 Streptomyces sp. NTH33 | reverse complement strand
GGCGGCGGCTGCCGCGGGGGAGAGGCCCGGGTCGTCACCGGCCTTGTTCCCGTCCCGGGACGCCGCTTCCCACAACGAGCGCCAGTGCAGCGGGTCCTGCCCCAGTGCCTTGACGAAGGAGGCGGTGACGTCCCAGGTGGGGGTCTTCCGCCCGCTTTTCGCCGCGGAGAGGGCGGCAGCGGATTGACTTGCTCCTCGGGCTGAAGCCCGAGGATTCTGGCCTTCCGTTCCGGTGCTGTGCCGCTACGCGGCACGGGCTCCGGTTCGGATTCCGTGGCTTCCTGTTTCTTCACGCTGTGCCAGAACGGGTTCTGGTCTTACCGGCGCTCCGCAGGCTGTCACCGCCAGTCCGGCGGCCTGTTTGATGTTGATGGCGGCGTTGTGGTCCCGGTCGTGGACCGTGCCGCAGGCGGTGCAGGTCCATTCCCGCACGCTGAGGGGCTTGGGCCCGTCGCGGTGGCCGCAGGCGGGGCACACCTGGCTGGTGGGCTCGAACCGTCCGACCTTCACGAGGGTCCGCCCGTACCGGGCGGCCTTGTACTCCAGCATGTTCACGAACTGGGACCAGCCCGCATCGTGGACGCTCTTGGCCAGCCGGGTGCGCGCCAGACCGCCCACCGCCAGGTCCTCCACCGCGATCGCTTGGTTCTCGCGGATCACTTTCGTGGAGAGTTGGATGGGGGTCCCCCCTGCTCGAGCGAGGCCGAGAGCTTGGGGGAGGAACTCGCGGCGCGCGTCGGCCACCCGCGCATGCGCGCAGGCCACCTTCCGGCGGGCCTTGACTCGATTCTTCGAGCCCTTCTGCTTGCGGCACAGCTCCCGCTGGGCCTTCTTCAGCTTCTTCTCCGCGCGGCGCAGAAATCGCGGGGAGTCGATCTTCGTGCCGTCTGACAGGACCGCGAAGTGCGTCAGCCCCAGATCGATACCGATGCTCTGGTCGGTGTCGGGCATGCGGGCCGCGTCGGCGGCCGGGTCGGTGTCGATGACGAAGGAGGCGAAGTACCGGCCCGCCGCGTCCTTGATCACGGTCACACTGGACGGGACGGCAGGCAGGAGACGGGACCATTTCACCCGCACCTCGCCGATCTTCGGCAGGTTCAACCTCCCCGTGGGGGTGATGGACCAGCGGGCGTTGGCGGTGAACCGGACCGCCTGCCTCGCGTCCTTGCGCGACTTGAAACGCGGCGCGCCCAGCTTCGGTCCCCGGCGTTCGCCTGTGAGGGAGGCGAAGAAGTTGCGGTAGGCGGCCTCGGCATCCCGCAGCGCCTGCTGCAGCACCACCGCCGACACCTCGCCCAGCCAGTGTCGCTCACGGGTCTTCTTCGCCTCGGTGAGAAGCGTCCTGGACAGCACCGCCGCCGTGGGAAACGGCTGACCCGCCGCCCGGGCCCGCTCCCGCGCCGCGACCGCGTCGTTGTACACCACCCGCGCACCCCAACGCCCGGGCCAGCGCGGCGCGCTGACGGAGTGTCGGGTCGAGACGATAGGCGTAACGAAGTCGCATGATCGGGGCGCTAACACCGAACGCTGGCAGTCCGGGGTGGATCAGCCGAATCCAGCTCCGCTGGAACGATCCTGCGGCGCTCCGCGTCGCGCCCACAGGATTCGCTTCACCACCGGCCTGAGCGCCGGTGCACTGCGAATGAATCCCGGTAGCCGGCCCGCTGGGCCAGTTCCCGGTGCGTGACCTCCGCGGTGTCACGCACCTCTCGTAGCCGGCGGGCCGTTCACCACCTGGGACCAACTGGCCGACGGCACCTGGGTCTACGACTGGTACTTGACTTCCTCCCCTCGTGAACGAGGGGATTCCTACGGCTCGCGCCGTGGGGTTTCCTGCTTCGTCGCCGACCACCCGCCCGGAGTTCTCCGTTGAGGTCTTACACCGGCTCCACAGGCCGACACCGCCAGCCCGGCGGCCAGAGCGCGCGCCCCCGCCACCTGCTGCACCTCGGCGGCGGACAGGGCTACTACGACACCATCACCAAGGGCCAGCAGGTCTGGTACTGACCCGCTGACCGTCGCCCCGCCGACCGGGGCCGCGGGACCCACGGCGTGCGGTGGCCGGGCCGGGCCCGGGCCACCGCACGGCCGGTCCTCGCCCGCGCGGACGTCAGCGCCGCTCCAGCAGGAAGTCGAACACCGCCTGGCGGCCCTTGTCGTCGGCCGCCCGGCTCTGCACCGAGTGCGCGGCACCGGGCACCACCACGACCTGGGCCCGCGGTGTCAGCTTCTTCTGGTCGTACAGCCATTCCACGGGGGTCGACAGGTCCCGGTCCCCGCCGAGCAGCAGCACCGGTACGCCCGGAAGCCGGCGGTGCCGCGGCGGCAGCGGCGGCACGGGCGTGCGCGGCCAGTGCAGACAGCTGAGCATCGAGCCGAGGCCGGTCGCCGTGGCGGCGTCGAAGGGGCCGTAGTCCGCCGGTGTCAGCTCCGCACCCGCCTTCTCCAGCGCCTCCTCGCGTCCGGCCACCGGTGCGTCCGCCCTGCCCCACGGGTAACGCCCGTCCAGGCACAGCGTGGAGGCGTGCAGCCCCTGGCTGAGCTCCTCCGCACTCGCCGCGCTGCCCTGCCGCACCCCCGCGATCAGGCCCCGCAGCAGTCCCGGGTCGCCGTTGGTCGCCCTGTGCAGGGCGTCGATCATCTCGGCGTAGTCCGGGTCCACGAACTCCCAGGTGGTCAGCGCGTCGATCACGTCGACGCCGTTGCCGTACCGGTCGACCACCGCCGCCAGGTCCGCGGCCGGGTCCGTGGTGCAGCCCGTCGCCCTGCAGGCCGCCGTCAGCACGCGCGGCGCCGCGCGCAGGGCGGCGCGGTTCATCGGGTCGTAACCGGTCTGCGGCACCACCGAGTCCAGCACCAGCCGCGCCACGTGCTGCGGGTGGGCCAGGGCGTACCGTTCGGCGGTGTAGCTGCCGTACGACACCCCGTCGAGGGTCAGCTGCCGTACGCCCAGCGCCCGGCGCAGCGACTCCAGGTCGGCGACCGTGTCACCGGTGCTGTAGAAGCGGCGGTCAGGACCGATGGCCGCGGCGCAGTCCGTGACCGCCCGGGCGGTGGGCGGCGTCAGGTCGGACGAGCCCATCTCCTGCTGCAGCTGCGGGCACTGGAGCGCGTTGGCGCCGGTGCCGCGCTGGTCGAACATGACGAGGCGGTAATCCTTCAGCACCGGCGCCAGCACCTTGCTCAGCCGTTCGACGAACGGCACGCCCGGCTGGCCGGGACCGCCCGTGAGGAAGACCAGGACGCCCTTGGGAGCCTTCACGTTGTCCGCCATCGCGACCTTCAGGCCCAGCTGGCCCGGCACACCGCCGCGGTGGTCGAGCGGAACGGTCAGCGTGGCGCAGGTGAAGCCCTTCGGGCCGGGGCAGGCCGCGGCGCCGGAGAGTCCCCCGCTCTCCCCGGCCCGCGCCGCGACCGCCCGGTCCGGCGCCGCGGACGAACACGTCCCCGACACCGTCAGCAGGCCGGCGACGGCCAGCGCGACCGTCGCCGGCGCCGCGGGTCTCCCACTCCTCCGCGCCTTGCGGCCCTTCCGCATCGCTCGCACCCGCAGCATCCCCCGCACCCCCACATCCTCGCTGTCTCCCGTGCCGGCACCAGGCTGCGCCGAACAGGCCTGCCGGGGCGAGCTTCCGTGCGACGATTCGAGCAGGTTCGAAGGGACGTGGCGAGGCCGGCGACAGGGGGAGGGCCGTGATCGAACTCAGCGTGGACGCCGCGGGGTTGGCCCGCTCACGCTTCGCGGTCTCGCCGCTGCACGAGGTCGCGGCGACGCTGCTGCCGTGGGGCGTGCGCCCGGCCCGGGACGCCGATCCGTGGGTCGCTCGCGCCCGGCGCGTGCTGCGTCGGGCGCGGCTTCCGCTGCTGTCGGAGCTGGCCCTGGACGGCGGCGGCTACGTACCGGACTTCCTCAGCCCGCATCCGTCCGGCCCCTCGCCCTCCATCGAGGAGGAACTGGAGCGGGTGCGCCGCACCCCGCCCGACCGCGTCCTGGGCGAACTGGGGACGCTGCGCGACGGCCGCCCGGGCAGCGGCCTGGCCGGCTCCACCCTGCCCCCGCAGGTGCGGCGGGCCATGACACGCGGCGGCGCGTACGTCGCCCGGCAGGCCGCGGAGGAGCTGCGGCGCTACTGGGACCTGGCTTTCGCCCCGCACTGGGAGACGGCCAGGGCGGTCCTCGAAGCGGAGGTCGACCGTTGTGCCGGTGTGCTGGCCCGGCACGGCGCGGCCGGGCTCTTCAACTCCCTGCACCCCGGCATCGCGTGGTCCGACGGCACGCTGCGCGTGGACAGCCGGTTCACCGTGTGGCTGGCCGTGCCCCTGGTCATCGTGGTCCCGTCACTGGTGGCGGCACGGCCGGCCGTGGCCGTGGACCCGGTGCGCGGCGGACGCAGACCGCCCATGGTGGCGTATCCCGTACGCGACCGGGCCACCGCTCCGGTGCCTCCGTCCGCCGAACTGGCCCGGCTGCTCGGCCCCACCCGCGCCGGCCTGCTCACGGCACTGGCACGCCCGGCCTCCACCACGCAACTCGCCGAACACCACTACCTCAGTCCGGCCACGGTCTCCTACCACCTGGGCGTACTGCACCGGGCAGGTCTCGTCACCCGGGCCCGCTCCGGACGCACGGTCCTCTACCGCCGCACCCCGGCGGGCTCCCGGCTGGCAGGAACCCGTTAGGGGTTGTACGACGTCACGGCCGATCCTCGGGCCCGGCCCCCGGCCCCCGGCCTGCGGCCGCTTCCGGGTCCGGCGGGACACCGGTGCCCTCTCACTGCCGGGCGTTCCGGGGTGGGCACCACGGCCCGCCCCGGAACGGGGTCAGGCGACGGCCAGGCGCAGCTCGGCCTTGTTCGTTCCGGTGAAGGTGTAGTCGAACTGCTCCCGGACGCCGGAGCCGCAGGCCTTCTTCGAGCGGGACGCGCCGTTGCCGCCGACGACGCGGACCACGGCGCACTTGCCGTCCATGCGGGTGTCCTCGAGCCAGCCGGACACCCGCACGGAGTTGCCCGAGCAGCGCAGGGTCCAGCTGGCTTCCGCACCGCTGATCTTCGGGGAGGCCGAGGACGGGCAGGTGGCGGCGCTCGCCGTGCCGGCGGCGCCGACGGCCAGCCCGCCGGCGAGGACGATCGTCGACAGTGCGGACATGACGGTCTTGCGGACAGCGGACATGGAGGTACCCCTTCGGGTGGAGAACTGACAGGAAAAGCACCGGCGTCACGCCCCGGACACGCCGTCCGCCGACGAGGGCGGGCCGTCCGGGAGCGCCGGGCACGACACCAGACTGCCCGGGGGAGCAAGGTGCGGGAAGACATTCCCGGGCGTCTGCACAAGGGCATCCATGCAGCCTCCGCGCACCCCGCGAGGAACCCTTCCGGCCTGCGGTTATGCCCCCATGGGAGGGAGTTGCACGCCATGCGGGCCCGTGGACCTCTGGTATGCGGGGGTGCCGGCGGGCGGGCGCTGGAACACCAGCAGGGCCAGCCAGGTGTCCACGTCCGCCCGGCCGGTCGGCCGCAGGCCGTGCCTGCTCTGGAAGAACCTCAGGTCCTCGGCGGTCGCCGCGGTGAACTCCCCCGACACCTCCGTGCCGCCCAGACCCGTGTTGTGCAGAAGCTCCTGGAGGGCCAGAACCGCGTGCCCGTCGGCTCCAGGGCCGACGGTCCGCACCAGGGCGGGCCACGTGTCCTTGCCCACCTTGCCGTCGGACGGCAGGGTGTGCCTGCGCTGAAAGTCCATGACGGCGTCCTGGGTCTCGTCCCCGAAGAAGCCGTCCGCCTTCACCTCGTAGCCGTGCGCCATGAGCAGGTGCTGCAGGGCGCGGGCACGGGTGAACTGGTCCTCCTTCCGCTTCATCAGCAGCGGCCACTCGATCGACGCGCCGCTCAGCGGAACAGCGCCGGCCGCGTCTTCCGCCGCGGCCCGAGGGGGCGAGGCGTACTGGCCGCGGACGACCACCCCGGCGACGAAGGCCAGCATCACCGCGGCCACCAGCGTCGGCAGCGCCCACCGGAACCGGAGCCGGCCCGGGGAGCCGCGCCCGCCCGTACCGTTCGCGGCGCCGGTCGCGCCGGTGAGCGCCGGTCCGTTGCCGGCGGTCACCTGACGACTGTTCTCCTCCAGCGCCGCCCGGCACAACTCCCGTGCCCGTGCCAGCTCCGCCGCCGGAGCGCGCAGCTGGGCGTGCAGCGCCTCCACCACCCTCGGCGGAGCGGTCGACGCGTGCTTCGGATTCAGGTAGCGCGAGAGCGTCGTCTGGTCGATGCCCAGTCGCGAGGCCAGCGCCTGCTGCGTGGGCCGCGTGCCGCCGGGCGGGCTCCCGGCCTCCTCCCACCAGCGTCGCAGCAGCCGCGACAACCGCACCGTCGGCCACTGCTCCCGCTCCTGTCCGTCCGGCTCATGCGCCATGTCCGTGTCCCTCCCGGTCGTCATGCGGAACAGCCGGGCGTCCGCACCGCCTGCATTGCCGCATAACAGCAGGTCAGCCACGCGCATAACGGCAAGTACGGACGCATCGGCCCACAGCAGCGCAGAGCGTAGCGATGACGGACGAAGGGGGCGGCGCATCCGCCCCGGACCGCCCGCACCCCCACGCGGCCACCGGACGTGCCGCGGCCCCGTGGCGAGGCCGTCCCCGGCCCTTCGGGGGGCCGCGCCGGGAGCCGGTGCGGAGAGCACGCGTTCACCCGGAGGTGTGCCGATGCGATCGCACTCCCGGAACGCGTCGCTCACCCGTAGGAAGGACGGTCCGGCCGCCACTCTCTCCGGGCACGCGTACGTTCGTACGCTCCAGCGCCGCGCCGGTCGGGTGGCGTCAGCCCTGTGCGCCCCGCTCTATGCAGAACTCGTTTCCTTCCGGGGCCGCCATGACGACCCAGCCCTTGCCGTCGGGGCGGGTGCGGTCGGCGAGCCGGCGGGCGCCGAGGCCGATGGCGCGGGCCACTTCCTCCGCGCGGGTGCGGTTCGTCGGCCGCAGGTCGAAGTGGAGGCGGTTCTTGGCGGTCTTGCCCTCCTCCACACGGACGAAGAGCAGGCCGGGACCGCCGTTCGGGTCCTCGATCAGGGCCTCCGGGTCGCCCGGCTTGTCGTCGTCGGAGAGCGGGTGGCCCAGCAACGCGCTCCAGAACGAGGCGAGGTCGTAGGGGTCACCCGTGCAGTCGAAGGTGATGTGGCGGATGGTGGGGTTCAACGGTCCTCCGGGGACGGTCGGTCGGTGAAGCCTGTTGCTTCCTGCTCGCAGGATGATGTCGTGCGCGTGGGGGATCGTCGAACTATTTGCCGGGGGCGGGGGCCGCCTCCGCCACGCGTCGTACGGCGCGGCGGATCGCCTCGTAACCGGTGCAGCGGCACAGGTTGGAGGTGAGCAGTTCGCGCAGCCGCTCCGGGTCGTGGGCGAGGGACGGATCGTCCTCCAGGGCGGCCGCCGCCAGCATGAGGAAGCCGGGGGTGCAGAAGCCGCACTGCAGGGCGTGTTCGGCGGCGAAGGCCGCCTGCAGGGGATGGGGGGTTCCGTCGGCCGCGGCCAGGTCCTCGACGGTGCGCACGGCACGGCCGTCGCACTGCACCGCGAACATCAGGCAGCTGCGGACCGCGGCACCGTCCACCTGCACCGTGCAGGCCCCGCACACGCCCTGTTCGCATCCCAGGTGGGTGCCGGTCAGGCCGCAGTCCTCCCGCAGCGCGTCGGCCAGGGTCCGCCGGGGCTCGACCTCCAGGTGCCGTTCCTCGCCGTTGACCGTCAGGGAGATCCTCATGACCGCTCCACGATGTCGCTGATGTCGTCGAGGGCCTGCCCGAGCGCCCGCCGGACCAGGACCCGCACCGCATGGCGCCGGTAGGCGGCGGCTGCGTGTGCACCGGCGGGCGGATCGGCCGGCGGATCGGCCACGTACGCCGAGGCCGCCGCTGCCGCCGCGGTGATCACCTGCTCGTTCGGCGGCCGCCCGACCAGCACGCGCTCGGCGTCCCGGGCCCGCACGGGCCGGGCGGCGGCACCGGCCAGCCCCAGCCGCGCGTCGACGACGACGCCCTCCTCGACCAGCAGGGCGGCGGCCACGGACAGCTGGGCGAAGCTCGCGCCGGTGCGCCGGTGTTCCACGAAGGCCACGCCGGTCGCCGCGGGCAGGAGAGGGAAGCGCGCCCGCACCAGCAGCTCCCCCGGGGCCAGGGCGGTGCTGAAGGCCCCGGTGAGGAACTCCTCGGCGGGCAGGGTGCGGCTGTCGTGGACACGGGCGAGGTCCACCTCGGCGTCCAGGGCGACGGCCAGCGTCGGCCACTCGGCGGTCGGGTGGGCGTAGGCCAGGCTGCCGAGCATGGTGCCGCGGGCGCGGATCGGCGGGTGGGCGACGAAGTGCGCCGTACGGGCCAGGAGCCGCCCGAGCGGCCCCGCCTCCACCGGGCGCTCGAAGGCGCGGTGGCGGACCAGCGGCCCGACGCGCAGCCACGCCCCCGTGCCCGGCGTCCGGCTGATCCTCAGCCGGTCGAAGCCGGCCACCGGGTTGATGTCGACCAGCCGGGCGGGACGTACGGCGCGATGGTTCATCTCCAGCACCAGGCTCTGCCCGCCGGCCAGCACACGGGTCGTCTCCGGGGCGGCGGCCAGTTCCCGCAGCGCCTCCTCCCGCGAGCCCACCGCGGCGTACTCGAACGGCGCGGGCTTCACCGGCCCGCCTCCCAGCACGTCCGGGGGGTGAGCGGCATCCCCAGCGCGGACGGGTCGACCCGCAGGGCGTCGGCGACGGCGTTGACGACGGCGGGCGGGGTGCCGATGCAGCCCGCCTCACCGGCCCCCTTGGCACCCAGCAGGGTGTGCGGGTTGGGCGTGCACGTCTCCTCCAGGACCACCTCCGGCATCTCCGACACGGTGGGCAGCAGGTAGTCCAGGAGGGACACCGCCCGGGGCGTCCCCCCGTCGTCGTGCACGGCCGCCTCGTACAGTGCCTGGCCCAGCCCCTGGGCGATCGCCCCGTACGTCTGCCCGCGCACCACGAGCGGGTCGACCACGGTGCCGCAGTCGTCCACGGCGGCCAGCCGCAGCACCCGGACGGTGCCGAGCCCGGGATCCACCTCGACCACGGCCACGTAGGCCCCGAAGGGGAACGCAGGCGGGGGCTCCACCTGGACCTCGGCGCGCAGGGGGCGGTCCGCGGCGAGTTCCGCCGGCGTGAACGTCCGGCCACCCGCCCGCAGTACGCCGTGCTCGAAGGCGACCTCGCCGGCGGGCCGCCCGGTCAGGGCGGCCACCCGGCTCCGGGCCTCGGCGACCAGGTCCCGGGCGGCCCGCAGCAGTGCCTCGCCGCCGATCTGCAGGGAACGGGAGGCGAAGGACCCCACGCCCCGTGGCACGACGGCCGTGTCCGCCTCCACCACACGCACCCGGTGCCGGTCCACACCGAGCTCGGAGGCCACCACCCGGGCGAAGCTGGTCGCATGCCCCTGCCCGGTCGAGCAGCAGCCCGAGGTCGCGGTGAAGGAGCCGTCGGGGCCGGCTTCGACGGCCCCGAACTCGCCCCCGACGCCGGACCGCTCCACGTAGGTGCAGATGCCCACGCCCAGCGGAGCGCCGCCCCGGTCCCGGCGGCGGGCCTGCTCCGCGCGCCACCGCGCGTGGTCGGCGGTCTTCAGCGCCAGCTCCAGGGCCGCCGCGTAGTTCCCGCTGTCGTACCGGAAGCCGGTCGGCGTGGCGTAGGGGAAGGCGTCCGGTGGGACGAAGTTGCGCCGGCGCACCTCGGCCGGGTCCAGGTCCAGGCGGCGCGCCAGCGCGTCGACGGTGCACTCCACCGCGTAGGCCGCCTCCGGCCGGCCCGCACCGCGGTACGGACACAGCGGCGGGGTCGTGGTCAGCACGGCCCGCGCCCGTACGCACACGCGGGGGACGGCGTAGGCGCCGCAGGCCATCCTCGCTGTCACTTCCGGAAGGAACGAGCCGGTGTGCGGATACCCGCCGACAGCCGCGTCGGTACGCATCTCCAGTGCCAGGAAGCGGCCGTCGGCGTCCGCGGCGAGCCGTACCCACTGGCTCTGCCCGCGCCCGCGCGGTGCGGCCGCCAACGCCTCCGCGCGGTCCTCCACCCACCGCACCGGACGCCCCAGCCGGAGCGCGGTCAGGGCCACCGCCAGGTACTCCGGCCACGTCTCGCTCTTGCCGCCGAACGCGCCGCCGACCTCGGGCACCACCACGCGCACCCGCCCGCCCGGAAGGTCCAGGGCGCCGGCCAGGTCGTCGCGCAGCCGGTGCGGTGCCTGGTGGGAGCACCACACGGTGATGCCGCCACCGGAGTCGGGCCGGACCAGGATCGCGCGGGCTTCCAGGGAGGTGTGGCACAGAGGCGGGTGCCGGTAGTCGGCCTCGACGACGGCCGCCGCCCGGTCCCACACCCGCGGATCGACCGGTTCCCCGACGGTGGCCTCCACGGCCACGTTCGACACGCCCGGGAACAGGCGGACCTCGTCGAGGGCGGCCCGGGCGGGGTCGAGCACGGCGGGCAGGGCGTCGACCGACACCCGGGCGGCGTCCCGGCCGTCCTCGCCGAGATACCTGTTCCCGGCCACCACCACCGCCAGCGGCTCGCCCGCGTACCTGACACGGTCCGTGGCGAGGGCGGGCCAGGGCCGGTCGCGGGTCACCTCCGGGTCCATCATCACCGGCACGCGGGGCACATCGGCGAGGTCGGCCGCCGACCACGCGCCCAGCACACCGGGGACCCGCCGTGCCGCGCCCAGGTCCACCGTCCGCACCAGACCGTGCGCCACCTCGCTGCGCACGAAGACGGCCTCCGCGCACCCGGGCACGCGCAGATCGGCCACGAACCGGCCGCGTCCCGACAGCAGGGGTCCGTCCTCGACCCGTGTCACAGCCTCATCCACGGAACTCGGGCCAGCCATCGACCCTCCCAGCCCAACGGTCACGACACCGCGGTCGCCGAGTACCGCGTGCGGCCGCGGTCATGCGCGGGCGCCGGTCAGCGCTGGTACATCCCGACGATGGTGCCACTGGCCGACTGCGCCGCGTCGACCGCTCGATGCACGTCGTCGGCGGTGGCGCCGCCGGGAAGGGACACCGGCTCCGGCAGGGCGTAGAGGCGGAAGAAATAACGGTGGGCCTCGTCCCCGGCCGGCGGGTGCGGGCCGCCCCAGCCCCTTTCTCCCCAGCCGTTGGCCCGGACCTGGCCGCCGGGAGGTGACTGCCCCGCGTCGAGGGTGGCGTCGGCCGGGGGAATGCCCGTGACGAGCCAGTGCACGAACGTGCCGGTGGGCGCGTCGGGATCCTCGCAGAGCAGGAGAAGCTCCGCGGCGTCGTCGGGTACCCCCGACCAGGACAGCGGCGGAGAGACGTTCTCGCCGTCCCGTGCGTGACGTCGCGGGATCGGCGCGTGATCGTTGAACGCCGTGCTGCGCAGTTCGATACCGGCCATGTCTCAGCCATACCGCGGGAGGCGACGGCCGGAGCGCCCCCGGGGCCGAACGGCGGACAACCGTCCCCCTCAGCCGGCGCGGGTGCCGGCCGAGGGCGTGACCAGCGCCAGCTGGTCCTTGACCCAGGGATCGTAGACGGCCAGCCGCTTCGCGGCCGAGGGGTAGAACCAGGCCAGCTGGCCGGCGACCCAGGGATCCACATGCGGGCGGCCCGCGCGGTGCTCGGAGACGTGGTGGGCGGTGTCGGCCACGGGCGTCCGGGCGGCGGTGTGCCCGGCGGCCCGGGAGTCTGCCGCCGCCGCGGGGCCGCCGCCGGCGAGGAGAACGCCACCGACGACCGCGGCGGAAACGCCCGTGGTCGCGATATGCCGCATCAGCTTCTTCATCATCCTTCTTCCTCCTCGAAGGGGCATCCGGTCGGTGCGGCTACCCGCCTCCCTCTCCTCACACACCCGTGGTGGGCTTTCTCACGGACCCCGCACGGCGGCCGTCTCCCGTACCGCCCTCAGTACGCCGCCCGGCATCGAGGTGAGGACCACCCCCGGGCTGATCCGGCCGAGGGTCGCCCGCAGCCACGCCCGGTCCTCCTCGGCGGCGGGCTCGAGCCGCATCCGCCGGGCGCGCAGCGTCACCATGCGCAGCTCCGTCAGCCGTCCCGTGTCCGCCTCGACGGAGGGCAGGTAGGCGACCCGCAGGTCGTCGCGGTACTCCTCGTAGCCGGAGATGCCCTCGTAGTCGTCGATGAAGTCGCCGCAGCCGTAGAGGATCAGCCGGTCGTGGTACACCTCGACGGGCCGGGGGTGGTGCGAGGAGTGCCCGTGGACGACGTGGACACCGCCGTCGACCAGCGCGCGGGCGAAGCGGGTCTGCTCCTGGGGGACGCGATACCCCCAGTTGGAACC
Source organism: Streptomyces sp. NTH33 (assembly GCF_003236365.1). GTDB lineage: Bacteria > Actinomycetota > Actinomycetes > Streptomycetales > Streptomycetaceae > Streptomyces. The sequence continues at coordinate 538 of NZ_POTZ01000175.1, read as the reverse complement.
CCAGTGCACGGAGACGACCACGAGGTCTCCGGGACGCCTGACCCGCCGTACGCGCTCGACGACCTCGGCGGCGGCCGTCTCCGTCGGCTCGGGGACGTACGCGACACCGGCCTGCCCCGCCGTCGCCGCCCAGCTCGGCGGTACGCCGCTGGACGTCGTCCCCAGCGCGAACACCAGCACCCGGGTGCCGTCCGCGACCGGGCACACCGCCGGGGCGTACGCCGCCTCGGCGTCCCGGCCGGCGCCCGCCGCCCGCAGCCCCGCGCCGCTGAGGGAGTCGAGTGTCTCCAGGAGCCCCGCACGGCCGAAGTCGAGCGTGTGGTTGTTGGCGAGGACACAGACGTCGGGCCGGGCCACCGTGAGGGCGGGCAGGTTGGCCGGGTGCATCCGGTAGTGGATCTCCTTGCCCGGAGCGAACGTGTCACTGCGCGTCACGGAGGTCTCCAGGTTCACGACCCGTACGTCCGGGGCGGCCGCCGCCAGCACCCGCAGGGCCTCGCCCCACGGCCACTCGGGCGGGACCGGGGCGGGGATCGGC
>NZ_POTZ01000174.1 GCF_003236365.1 Streptomyces sp. NTH33 | reverse complement strand
GTTGTCGTCCGCTCCGACCCGCTCCACGTGCAGGACGTCGCCCCCCGCACCCCCACCGAACGGACCCTCGCCGCCATCTGGGCCGACGTCCTGCACGTGGAGCGGGTCGGAGCGGACGACAACTTCTTCGCGCTGGGCGGCGACTCCATCCTCAGCATCCAGGTCGTGGCCCGGGCCCGGCAGGCGAGCCTCACGATCACCTCGCGGGACGTCTACCGGCACCAGACGGTCGCCGCCCTGGCCCGCTGCGCCGACGATGCGGGAAGCCGGCGGCCCGCCGCCACGTCCGCACCCGTCGAGGCGACCGGCTCCGCGCCGCTGACACCCATCCAGCACTGGCTCTTCGACAGCGCCGCCGAGCGGGCCGGGCACTTCGGCCAGACCCTCTCGGTGGAACTGCACGCCGGCGTCGACGCGAGGGCACTCGAGGACGCCCTCAACGACGTGATCGCCCACCACGACGCCCTGCGCTCCCGCTTCCTCGCCGACGAGACGGGCGTACGGTGGCTGATCGACGGCCCGGCCGCCCGCTGCCGCCTCGCGCGCCACACCGGTCCGGACACCGGCACCCCGCACCTCGGCCCCCACGACCTGCGCCACGGCCCGCTGCTGCGTGCCGTACTGCACGACCGGGGCCCCGGACGGCCGCACGCGCTGCACCTGGCCGTCCACCACCTCGTCGTCGACGGAGTCTCCTGGCGGCTGCTCCTTGAGGACCTCGACCGGGCTTACCGCGCCCGCCGCGCCCGCCGCGCCGGCCGGGACGGAGCGGCGGCGCTGCCCCGGAAGTCGTCCCCGCTGCGGCACTGGGCCGAGCGCCTCGCCGCGCACGCCGCCGCCGGCGGCTTCGACGACGAGAAGGCCTACTGGACGCGGGCGACCGAAGGCGCCCGGGCCGCCCTGCCCGCGGACCGGACGGGCGCCAACACCTACGCCTCACAGCGCTCGGTGACGGTACGCCTCGGACCCGAGGACACCGAAGTGCTCCTGCGCACCCTGCCCGAGACCTACCGCACCCGGGCCAACGACGTCCTGCTCGCCGCCCTCGGCCGGGTGCTGTGCGGCTGGACCGGTCACGACCGGGTGCTGGTGGACGTCGAAGGCCACGGCCGCGAGGACCTGTTCGCCGACGTCGACACCAGCCGCACCGTCGGCTGGTTCACCACCCGCCACCCCGTCGCCCTCGCCGTCCCACCCGAGGCGCACTGGGACGCCGTGCTCAAGCAGGTCAAGGAGCAGCTGCGCGCGGTGCCCCGGCACGGCCTCGGCCACGGCGTCCTGGCCCTGCCGGGCCGCGACGGCGCACCGCTCCCGGCGACCACCGCGCAGATCAGCTTCAACTACCTGGGCCGCTTCGGGCTCTCCGGGACCTCCGAGGGGCTGTACGGCGGGCTGCTGCGTCCGCTGGAGCTGGACGCCGACCCCTCGGCGTCGCGCCCGCACGCCCTGGAGGTCGTGGGGCGGCTGGACGGCGACAGCCTGGAGTTCACCTGGTTCTACTCGGACCAGCTGCACCGGCGGGACACCGTCGCGGACCTCGCCGGACGGTTCGCCGACGCGCTGGCCGGCCTCGCCCGCCACGCGGCCCGGCCCGGCGCCGCCGGACGCACCCCCTCGGACTTCCCGCTGGCCCGGCTCGATCAGACGCAGGTCGACCGGATCGCGGGCGGGGACCCCGCCGGCGTGGAGGACGTCCACCCCCTCACGCCCACCCAGGCCGGCATGCTCTTCCACCGGCTCTCGCAGGACGACCGCGGCGTGTACTTCCAGCAGCTGACGTTCGTCCTGGACGGCGTGTCGGACCCGGCCGTGCTGGCGGACGCCTGGCAGCGGGTCACGGACCGCACGCCGGTGCTGCGCGCCCGCGTGGTGTGGCAGGACGTACCCGAGCCGCTCCTCGTGGTGCAGCGCGCAGCAGCCGTGCCGGTGGAGCACCTGGACTGGCGCGGCCTGTCCGACGCCGAGCGGGACGAGCGGCTGCGCGACCTGCTCGACCGTGACCGCGCCCGCGGTGTCGACCTGACGCGCGCACCGCTCCAGCGCCTGGTGCTGGCCCGGGTCTCCGACCGCGCGGTCCGTGTCGTGTGGTCCTTCGACCACCTGATCCTGGACGGCTGGAGCCTGTTCCAGGTCCTCTCCGACGTCTTCGCGTGCCACGCCGGCCTGGTGGGCGCCGCGGACGTCCCGCTGCCCGACCGCCGCCCCTTCCGCGACTACGTCGCCTGGCTGCAGGGCCGCGCCGACCGGGCCGGGGCCGAACGGCACTGGCGGACCCGCCTGAACGGGCTGAGCGAGGCCACCGCGCTGCCCTTCGACCGCGAACCCCGCGAGAGCCACCGCGCGGAGTCGACGCGGGCGGTGCGCGTCACGGTGCCCGGGGACACCACCCGGGCCCTGGAGGGCCTGGCCAGGAGAGCGGGCCTGACCATGAACACCCTCGTGCAGGGCGCCTGGGCGCTGCTGCTGAGCCGCCAGGCGGCCCGCGACGAGGTGGTCTTCGGCACCACCGTCTCCGGACGGCCGCCCGAGCTGCCCGGGGCCGACGCCATGACCGGCCTGTTCATCGCGACCCTGCCCACCCGCGTGACCGTGCCACGGGACGGGACGCTGCTCACCTGGCTGGGCCGGCTCCAGCAGGAGCAGAGCGAGGACCGCCGCCACGACCACGTACCGCTGCACCGGATGAAGGCGTTCACCGAACTGCCCGAACGCGCCGCCCTGTTCGACAGCATCGTGGTGTTCGAGAACTACCCGGTCGACGACGGTCTCGCCGCCGCGCACGGGCTGCGGCTCACCGGCCTGGACGGCATCGAGACCACCAACTACCCGCTCAGCCTGGTCGCCTACCCCGGCACGGAACTCGCCCTGCGCCTCGGTTACGACCCGGACCTCTTCGACGCCGCCACCGTCGAGCGGATGGCCGAGTACCTCACCGTCCTGCTGGAGGGCTTCGCCGCCGCACCGCGCAGCGCGCCCGCCCGCCTGCCCCTGCTGACGGCCGCCCGGCGCGAGCAGGTGCTCCACGCGTGGAACGACACCGCCACCCACGCCCCCGCGGCGACCGCCGCGGACCTGTTCGCCGCGCAGGTGCGGCGCACCCCCGACGCCGTCGCGCTGCTGGCCGGCGACGAGCGGCTCACCTACCGCGAACTCGACGACCGGGCCGCGGCACTGGCCGGCCGACTGGCCGCGCTCGGGGTCCGCCCCGAGGTCCCCGTCGGCGTCCTGATGGACCGCTCGGTGGACCTCGTCGTCACCCAGGTCGCCCTCGCCCGCCTCGGCGGCGTGTACGTCCCGCTCGACGGCAGGGCGCCGCGGGAGCGGCTGCGCACGATGCTCGGTGAAGCCGGCGCCGGCCTGCTGCTCACGGACGGGGCCTGGGAGGAGACGGCCGCGGCCCTGCTCCCGGAGGGCCGCGTGCTGCGGCCGGACGACACCGCCGCCGCGGCCCCGGAACCCGCCGCCGCGGCCCCGGAACCCACGGCCGTGCCGCGCGTGCACCCGGACAACGTCCAGTACCTCATGTTCACGTCCGGCTCCACCGGCAACCCCAAGGGCGTGGCGGTGCGGCAGCGGGACGTCGCGGCGCTCGCCCTCGACCGTGCCTTCGCCGCCCACGACCGGGTCCTCGTGCACTCCCCGCACGCCTTCGACGCCTCCACCTACGAGCTGTGGGTGCCGCTGCTGCGCGGCGGCACGGCCGTGCTCGCCCCGCCGGGGGACCTGGAAGCCGCCGCCGTGCGCCACGCGATCACCGAACAGGGAGTGAGCTGCCTGTTCCTGACGGTGGGCCTGTTCCGCCTCCTCGCCCAGGAGGACCTCGCGTGCCTGACCGGCGCGCGCGAGGTGTGGACCGGCGGCGAGGCCGTGCCCGGCTCCGCCGTACGGCGCGTGCTGGACGCCTGCCCGGACCTCACCGTCGTCGACGTGTACGGCCCGACCGAGACCACCACCTTCGCCACCCGGCGGGTCTTCGGCGCCGGTGACGCGCTGCCCGCGACCCTGCCCATCGGCCGCCCCCTGGACGACACCCGCGTCTACGTCCTGGACAGCGCGCTCCAGCCGCAACCGCCCGGTGTTCCGGGCGAGTTGTACCTCGCGGGCGCCGGACTCGCCCGTGGCTACGCCGGCCGCCCCGGCGCGACGGCGGCCCGCTACCTGGCCGACCCGTTCGGCCCGCCCGGCGGACGGATGTACCGCACCGGCGACATCGTGCGCTGGAGCGCCGACGGCGAACTGCACTTCGTGGGACGCGCCGACGACCAGATCAAGATCCGCGGCTTCCGCGTCGAACCCGCCGAGATCGAGGCCCGGCTCACCGCGCACCCGGCGATCGCCGAGGCGGTGGTGTCGGTGTCGCGGCACGCGGGCCGCACACGCCTGGTCGCCCACCTGGTCCCCGCCCCCGACGCGACGGTGCCGCCGGCGGCCGAGCTGCGCGACCGCCTGTCCGGCGAACTGCCCGACTACATGGTCCCGGCCGCGTTCGTCACCGTGGCGGAGCTGCCCCTGACCGCGAACGGCAAGGTCGACCGGCGACGCCTGCCCGACCCCGACCCGTCGGTGGCGGCCGACACCGCCTACCGCGCACCGCGCACCGAGGCCGAGCGGGTGCTCGCCGGTGTCTGGGCCGAACTCCTCGGCGTGGAACAGGTCGGCGTCGACGACAACTTCTTCATGCTGGGCGGCGACTCGATCGTCAGCATCCAGGTCGTCTCCCGCGCCCGCACCGCGGGGCTCGCGCTGACCCCGAGGGACCTGTTCCGGCACCCCACGCTCGCCGCCCTGGCCACCGCCGCGACCGGCGCCGCCCAGGCCGTCGCGGGCACCGGTCCGGTGACCGGCGAGGTCGGGCTCACCCCCATCCAGCGCTGGTTCCTCGACGCCGAACCGCCGCGCCCGGAGTACTTCAACCAGTCCGTGGTCGTCGAGACGGCCCAGGACGTGGACGCCGGCGCGCTGAGCGCCGCCCTGGCCGCGCTGTGGACCCACCACGACGTCCTGCGCGCCCGCTTCACCCGCGCCGCGGACGGGACCTGGCACCAGGAGTACGCCGCCCCGGACACGGAGGGCCCTCGGCTGCTGCGGGTCCACGACCTGGGCGGTCTCGACGCGGAGGCCGCCGAGGAGGCCGAGGCCCGCTTCTCGCACGAGGCGCACACCGGCTTCCGACTGGACACCGGCCCGCTGATCGCCGCCCGATTGTTCACCGGCCGGGACCGGGCCGCACGCCTGCTGCTGACCGCCCACCACCTGATCGTCGACGGCGTCTCCTGGCGCGTCCTGCTGGAGGACCTGGAGACCGCCTACCGGCAGGCCCTGGCCGGCGAGCGAATACGGCTCCCGCGGCGCACCACGTCCGTGCGGGAATGGGTGCGGCGGCTCACCCGGCGCACCTGCGAGGGGGATTCCGCCGCCCAGCGCGCCCACTGGGAGACCGTGTCACGGCACTGCGCCGACCCGCTGCCGGTGGACCTCGACGGCGGCAACACCGTCGCCGACCTGCGCGCGGTGACCGTACGCCTCGACCGCCGGCGGACCTACGACCTCCTGCGCAGGGTCCCCGGTGTCTACCGCACCCGCATCGACGACGTCCTGCTGACCGCCCTCGGCCGCGTGCTGGCCGACTGGACCGGCCGCACCACCGTCGCCGTGGGGCTGGAGGGACACGGCCGCGAGGACCAGCTCTTCGACGACCTCGACCTGTCCCGCACGGTCGGCTGGTTCACCAGCCTCTTCCCGGTCGCCCTCGAACTGCCCGAGGGGGACTGGGGCGCCGCACTGAAGTCCGTGAAGGAACAGCTGCGGGCCGTACCCGACCGGGGCGTCGGCTACGGCGCCCTGCGCCACCTGGCGGGCGACGAGCGGCTCGCCGCCGCACCGCTGCCCGGCATCAGCTTCAACTACCTGGGCCGGTTCGACTGGTCGGCCGACGGCGGCACGCTGGTGAAGGCCGTTCCCGGCGGCCTGGGCGGCGCCGAGGACCCCGGGGCGCCGCGCGCGCACCTGCTGGACGTGGTGGCCCGCGTGGAGGGCGACGAGCTGGAGATCACCTGGCACTACAGCGGCGGACGCCACCGCGAGGAGACGGTCGCCTCGCTCGCCGAGGGCATGCTGCGGTCACTGGAGGAGATCGTCGCGCACTGCGCCGCCCCGGACGCCGGCGGCCGCACGCCCTCGGACTTCCCGCTGGCCCGGCTCGACCAGGCCGCCGTCGACCGGCTCGTGGGAGACGGACGCACGGTCGAGGACGTGTACCCGCTGACGCCGATGCAGGCGGGCATGCTGTTCCACAGCCTCATGGACCCCCGGGCCCGTACCTACGTGAACCAGGTGCAGATGGTGCTGCGCGGCGTCACCGACCCGCACGCGCTCGCCGAGGCGTGGCAGCGCACGGCGGACGCGAACCCGATCCTGCGCACCCGCCTGGTGTGGCAGGAGACCGCCGAACCCCTCCAGGTGGTGGAGCGGCGGGCCGTCGTGCCCGTCACCCACCACGACTGGTCCGGGCGGCCCGCCGAGCGGTGCGCGCGGGACATGGAGTCGCTGCTGGAGGCGGACCGGCGGGCCGGGATCGACCTCGGCGCGGCCCCGCTCATGCGGCTCGCGCTGATCCGCCTGGCACCGGACCGGGTGCGCATGGTGTGGACGTTCCACCACGTCCTGCTCGACGGCTGGAGCGCGGCCCAGGTGTTCGACGAGGTGTGCGAGCGGTACGCGGCCCTGACCGCCGGACACCGCCCACGGGTGCCCGACCGGGCGCCCTTCGCCGACTACCTGCGGTGGCTGGCAGCCCAGGACACCGGCCGTGCGGAGCGTCACTGGCGCGAGACCCTCGCCGGGTTCGCCGTCCCCACCGCACTGCCGCGCGACCGGCGCCCCGCCGGGGCCCACCGCACGTCCTCGTCGGGAACGGTCCGGGTGGCCCTCGGGCGGGAGGTGTCGGCGCGGCTGAAGGAGACCGCGCAGCGGGCCGGGCTGACGGTCAACACGGTGCTCCAGGGCGCCTGGGGGCTGCTGCTGCACCACTACGGCGGCGGCGTGGACGTCGTCTTCGGCACGACCGTGTCCGGCCGCCCGGCCGAACTGCCCGGCGTGACCTCCATGGTGGGCCTGTTCATCAACACCCTGCCCACCCGGCTGCGGATCGACGGCAGCCGCCCCCTGCTTCAGTGGCTGCGCGAGGTGCAGGCCGCCCAGTCGGAGGCCCGGCGCCACGACTTCGTCTCCCTCGCCCAGCTGCAGACCTGGAGCGAGGTGCCCGGCGGCACCAACCTGTTCGACAGCATCGTCGTCTTCGAGAACTACCCGTTCGACGAGGGCGCCCTGGCCCGGCACGGGCTCGCCGTCGAGCAGGAACGCGACCTGGAGCCGACCAACTACCCGCTCAGCGTGGTCGTCGCCCCCGGCGACGACGTGACGGTGTCCCTCGACTACGACCCGGCGGCCTTCGACACCGCCACCGTCGAAGGGATCGGCGCGAGCCTGCGCACCCTGCTGACGCGGATCGCCGACGGCGCCGACCGCCGCCTGGCCGACCTGCCGGCGCTCGAACCGGACGACGGACGCCGCCTGCTGGACCGGCTCGCGGGACCGGTGGCGAGGCCGCCGCACCGCACCCTCCCGGACGCCTTCGCGGCCCAGGCCGCCCGCACCCCCGACGCCCCGGCCGTGACCGCCGGCGCCGAGCACCTGACGTACCGGCAGCTCGACGAGCGCGCCAACCGGCTGGCCCGCCTCCTGATCGACGCCGGGGCCGGACCGGAGCGGTTCGTCGCGCTGGCCCTGCCCCGCACCGCCGACCTGATCGTGGCGCTCCTCGCGGTCCTCAAGAGCGGCGCCGCCTACCTCCCGGTCGACCCCGGCCATCCGGCGGAGCGCATCGCGTTCCTCTTCGAGGACGTGCGGCCCGACGCGGTGATCACCTGCGCGGAGACCTCCGCGCGGCTGCCGGACGGCCCGTACACGCGGATCGCCCTGGACGACCCGGCCTGCGCCGGGCGCCTGGCCGCCGCGTCCGCCGCCCCCGTCGGCGACGGCGAACGGCGTGGCAGGCTGCTGCCGGACCACCCCGCCTACGTCATCCACACCTCCGGCTCCACCGGCCGGCCCAAGGGCGTCGTCGTCCCCCACGCCTCGGTGGCGGCGCTGGCCGACTGGGCCGCCGCCGAGTTCACCGGCCGCGGGCTCTCCCACGTGGTGGCCTCCACGTCGCTCACCTTCGACGTGTCGGTGTTCGAGATCCTCTCGCCGCTGCTGGCGGGCGGCCGTGTCGAGGTCGTCCGCGACCTGCTGGCCCTCGCCGAACGGCCCGGGCCGTGGCGTGCCGGACTGCTCAGCGCCGTCCCCTCCGCCCTGGACCGCCTACTGGCCGAGGACACCGTGCACGTCACGGCCGACACCGTCGTCCTGGCCGGCGAGGCGCTGCCCGCCCGCGCCGTCCGCCAGGTGAGGGAGGCGGTCCCCGGCTGCCGGGTCATGAACATCTACGGCCCCACCGAGGCCACCGTCTACGCCACCGCCTTCACCTGCGACCCGGCGGACCCCGACCGGGACCCGCCCATCGGCCGGCCCGTCGGCGGCGCCCGCGCCTACGTCCTCGACGCACGGCTGCGCCCCGTGCCCGTCGGGGCGCCCGGCGAGCTGTACCTCGCCGGGACCGGCGTGGCCCGCGGCTACCTGAACCGGCCGGGCCTGACCGCGTCCCGCTTCCTCGCCGACCCCTTCGGCCCGCCCGGCGGCCGCATGTACCGCACCGGCGACCTGGTCCGCTGGACGGCCGACGGCGACCTGCTGTACCTCGGCCGGACCGACGACCAGGTGAAGGTGCGCGGCTTCCGTATCGAGCTCGGCGAGGTGGAGGCCGCGCTGGCCCGGCACCCGCGGGTGGCCGCGGCCGCCGCCCGGGTCGTGGAGCACGACGGCCACAAGCGCCTCGTGGGCTACGCCGTGCCCCGCGGCGGCGACGCCCCGGCACCGGCCGACCTGCGTGCCTTCCTCGCCCGGACGCTGCCCGACCACCTGGTCCCGGCGGCCGTGGTACCGCTGGAGCGGCTGCCGCTGGGCGCCACCGGCAAACTGGACCGGCGGGCCCTGCCCGAACCGGTGTGGTCGGCCGCCGCCACCACGGAGGGCACCCGGCCGCCGCGCACCGCCACCGAGCGGACGCTCGCCGCGATCTGGTCCGAGGTACTGGGCGTGGCCGACGTGGGCGCGACGGACAACTACTTCGCGCTCGGCGGCGACTCCATCCTCGGCATCCGGATCGTCTCCGCCGCCCGCCGGGCCGGACTCGCGCTGACGCCCCGGCACCTCTTCCAGCACCAGACGGTCGCCGAACTGGCCACGGCGGCCGAGGAGGTCCCGGCCGCGACGACAGACGCCGAACAGGGCCCGGTCGTCGGGGACGCCCCCCTCACGCCCGTACAGCACTGGCTGTTCGACACCCTCACCGGCGACCCGGCCCGCTTCACCCAGGCGGTCTCCTTCGAGCTGGCGCCCGACACCGACGAGGCGCTGCTGCGCGCCGCCCTCGCGGCGGTGCTGGAACAGCACGACGCGCTGCGCATGCGCTACGCACCGGCCGGCGACGGACGGTGGCGCCAGCACGGCACCCCGCCCGGCGCCGCGCCGTACCTCGAGGTGCACGACACGCCGAAGGAGCCGGCCGCCGTGGCCGCGGACCTGTGCTCCGGGTTCGACCTGGCACAGGGGCCGCTGCTCAAGGCCGCCCTGTGCCGCCCGGACGGCCACCGGCCGCCCGTCCTGGTGCTGGCCGCCCACCACCTGGTCGTCGACGCGGTGTCCTGGCGCGTGATCCTGGAGGACCTGGACGCCGCCCACCGGGCGCTGCGCACCGGCGCCACGCCCGACCTGGGGGCCAAGACGACCTCCTTCCGCGCCTGGGCCCGGCGCCTGGCCGCGCACACCGCCGACGGCGGCTTCGACGACGAGATCGCGCACTGGAGCGGCCTGCGCCCCACCGCCCTGCCGACCGACCTCACCGGCGGCAACACCGCCGCCGACGAGGAGACCGTGACGGTGAGCCTGGGCGGCGAGGACACCCGCCGGCTCCTGAAGGACGTGCCGGACGCCTACCGCACCCGCGTCAACGACGTCCTGCTGTGCGCCCTCGGCCGGGTCCTGGCCCGCTGGACGGGACAGGACCGGGTGGTGGTCGCGCTGGAGGGCCACGGCCGCGAGGACCTCTTCGACGACGTCGACCTCGCCCGTACCGTCGGCTGGTTCACCACCATGTTCCCCGTGGGCCTCGACGTGCCCCGCGACGCCGGCCTCGGGGCCGCGCTGAAGACGGTCAAGGAGAACCTCCGGGCCGTGCCGCGCGGGGGAGTGGGCTACGGCGCGCTGCGTCACCTGCACCCCACGGCGGGACGCGAGCTGCCCGGCCTGCCGCAGGTGGGCTTCAACTACCTGGGACAGCAGGACTGGGACGCGGCCGGGGGCGGTCTGCTGCGGGCGCCCCACGGCGGGCTGACCGGCGGCATGGACCGCTCGGCGGACCGGCCGCACCTCATCGACGTCCTCGGCCGGGTCACCGGCGAGCGGCTGGAGTTCACCTGGTCGTACTCCCGGCAGGTGCACCGGCGCGACACCGTCGCACGCCTCGCCGAGGAGACGGCGGAGGAACTGCGGCGGATCGTCCGGCACTGCGCCGAGCCGGGCGCGGGCGGCCGCACCCCGTCCGACTTCCCGCTGGCCGCCCTGGACCAGACGGCCGTCGACCGGCTCGCCGGCGACGGGCGTGACGTGACGGACGTCTACCCCCTCACCCCCACGCAGACCGGCATGGTCGTGCACGGCATGGACGAGCCCGGTGAGGGCCTGTACACCGAGCAGATCACCTTCGTCGCGGACGGAGTGCGCGAACCCCGGCTGCTGGCGGCCGCCTGGCAGCACGTCGTGGACCGTACGCCCGTGCTGCGGACCGCCGTGGCCCTGGGCGGGGTCCCGGTCCCCCTCCAGACCGTGCACCGCCACGTCACCCTGCCCGTCACCGAACTCGACTGGAGCAGCCTGGACCCGGCGCGGCGGGAGACCGAACTCAGACGGCTGCTCGACGAGGACCGCGCCCGCGGCATCGCCCTGGACCGTCCCCCGCTGCTGCGCGTCACCCTGATCCGGCTCGGCCCCGACGAGGTGCGCGTGGTGTGGACCTTCCACCACGTCCTGCTGGACGGGTGGAGCGTCTTCCACGTGCTGTCGGACGTGATGGCCGCGCACGCCGCGCTCGCCGCCGGCGGCGAGCCGCGGCTGCCGCGGCGGCGGCCCTTCGCGGACTACGCCGCCTGGCTGGCCGGCCGGGACACCGCCGCCGCCGAGGAGCACTGGAAGACCGCCCTCGCCGGGTACGCCGCGCCCACCCCGCTGCCGTACGACCGCAGGCCCGCCCCGGGTGCCGCCGCCCGGTCGGGAACCTGGCTGTCCCGGCGGCTCGGCGCCGACGGCACGGCCCGGCTGACGGACTTCGCCCGCCGCCACCGGCTCACCCTCAACACGCTGGTGCAGGGCGCCTGGGCGCTGCTGCTGGCGCGCTTCGGCGGCGAGCGGGAGGTGTGTTTCGGCACCACCGTCTCCGGCCGGCCCGCCGACCTGACGGGCGCCGACACGATCACCGGCCTGTTCATCACCACCCTGCCCGCACGGGTCACCGTGGACGAGTCCACGCCGTGCGCGACGTGGCTGCGCGAACTCCAGGCCGCCCGCGCGGAGGACCGGCGCTTCGACCACGTGCCGCTGACGGACCTCCACCAGTGGAGCGAACTGCCCCCCGGAACGTCCCTGTTCGACAGCCTGCTGGTCTTCGAGAACTATCCCGTGGGCGACGCCACCGCCGGCGCGCACGGCGTGCACGTCCGGGACCTCGACGCCCGCGAGGCCACCAACTACCCGCTCACCGTGGTGATCTCGCCCGGCGACGAGCTGAGCGTGGAACTCGGCTACGACTCCCGGTACTTCGACGAGACCACGGCCCACGCCCTGGCCGCCCGGCTGACGCACACCCTGACCGCCCTCGCCGCATCCGGCGGCGAGGCGCCGCTGCACGCGGTCGACGTGCTGCCGCCCGGTGAACGGCACCGGCTGCTGCACGGCCCCGCACGCCCGCAGCTGCCGCCGGTGACCCCGGCGACGCTGCCCGCGCTGATCGAGGCCGCGGCCGACCGGTGGCCCGACCGGACCGCCCTCGACACGGGGGAGTCACTGCTGACCTTCAGTGAAATGGAGGAACGCGCCGACCGGCTGGCGCACCGGCTCATCGCACGCGGGGCCGGGCCCGGCGACGTCGTCGCGCTGGTCCTGCCGCGCTCGGCGGACATGGTCCTCGCCCAGCTCGCCGTGGCCAAGGCGGGCGCCGCCTTCCTCCCGGTGGACCCGGGCCACCCGGCCGAGCGGGTCGCGCTGATGCTGCGCGACGCGGGCCCCGCCGTCACCCTCACCGCCGAGGAGGTCGCCGGGCTGCTCGCGGCCCCGCCGGACGACGTTCCGGACCACCGGCCCACCGACGCCGACCGCGTCCGCCCGCTCCACCTCGACGACCCGGCGTACGTCATCTACACCTCCGGCTCCACCGGCATCCCCAAGGGCGTCGTCGTCACCCACCGCGGACTGGCCGGCTTCGCCGCCGCCGAGGCCGCGCACTACCAGGTCCGCGCCTCGGACCGCGTCCTGGCCTTCGCCACGCCCAGCTTCGACGCCTCCGTACTGGAGCTGTGCATGTCCCTGCCGAACGGCGCGGCCCTCGTCGTACCGCCGCCCGGCCCGCTGCTCGGCGCCGAACTGGTGGACGTCCTGCGCACCGCGCGCATCACGCACACCCTGCTGCCGCCCGCCGCGCTCGCCACCCTCCCGCCGGACACCCCCGGCAC
>NZ_POTZ01000173.1 GCF_003236365.1 Streptomyces sp. NTH33 | reverse complement strand
CCCCAAGGCACCCCGCGCCCCGGCTCGGAAAGGGGGCTCGTCGGGAAGGGGGCTCAGAAAGCCGCCCGGATCTCCCCCACCTCCTGTCCGCCGCCCAGCAGCGGGGCGCGTCCAATCCGGTCGAGCACCGGGGCGTTCACCCCCGCCAGGGACAGGGCGCGGGCCAGGACCGGACCCAGGGTCCTGGTCGCGCCGTCGTCGATCTTGAAGGCCAGGGCCCGGCCGTCCGGGAGGGCCACCGCCTGGACCGCTTCCGCGCCCATCTTGGAGAGGGTGCCGGGCAGTTCGCGCATCAGCCAGGTGTCGGAGCGGCGGGTGCCGGCGACGTACTCGGGGTGGGCGCGCATGGCGTCCGCGACGCGGCGCTCGGGAGTGCCGGGTGCGGCCAGGACGAAGGCGCGGTAGGCGCGGGCCAGACCCGTGAGGCTGATCGCCGCCAGCGGCGCGCCGCAGCCGTCCGTGCCGACCGCCGCGACCGGCTCGCCCGCCGCCTCCTCCACCACCCTGTGGACGATCCGCTGCAGCGGGTGGTCCGGGTCGAGGTACGACTCCAGCGGCCAGCCCCGCAGCGCGCACACCGCCAGCATCGCGGTGTGCTTGCCGGAGCAGTTCATCACCACCCGGTCGCGTGCCTCCCCGGCTGCCAGGTAGGTCTCCTTCTCCTCCGGGTCCAGCGGCAGGTCCGGCGGGCACCGCAGCTGCTCCGGGGTCAGTCCGTGCTCGTCGAGCATCTTGCGGACCAGGTCCCGGTGGAACGTTTCCCCGGAGTGGCTCGCGGCCGCGAGGGCGAGACGCTCACCGTCCAGTTCCAGGCCGGCGTGCAGCACGCCCGCCGCCTGCATCGGCTTGTTGGACGAGCGCGGGAAGACCGGCGCGGTCACATCCCCCAGCGCGAGCTCCACCGCACCGTCCGCGGCCAGCAGCACCAGGCTGCCCCGGTGCCGCCCTTCCACGAACCCCGAGCGGACCACCTCCGCCAGGACGGGGGGTACGACGGACGCTGACGACGCTGACGACGCGGGCATCGGCGACACGGACATCGGCGGTGGCCTTCCGGGACGACGGGCTGGGAAACCTGAAGCACGGGGCGACCGGCCGCCCACGCCGGCCCGGGGTCTCCGCGGCCGTCGCGTCAGACGAGCAGGTCGTCCACCTGTGCTTCCCCCTCACGGTACCTGCGGGCGATCTCGGCGCTGCAGTCGTCGGCCGTGCGCTGCAGCTCCTGCCGCTGCCCGGACACCTGCTGCTCGTACCGCACGAGCCGCCCCATCGCCGCGCCCAGCTCCAGGTCCGTACGGGCACCGAGGTCCGACAGCTCGACCTCGCCGAGCATCTGCGCGGCCAGCCGCCGGTACTCCTCCCCGTGGGGTGTGCCGAGCGTCACGTGCCGGGCCGAGGAACGCTGCCGGGCGGGCGCGTCCTTGAGGATCTCCGCGAGCCGCTCGACGACGGAGGCCTGCCCGGGCGCGGGCGCCTGCCCGGCGTCCAGGACGGACTTCGGCCCGCGCCGGGCCAGTTCCGCGCGCAGGATGTCGATCCGCCCCTGCAGCAGCCGCCGTACGTAACTCAGGTCGGCCTCGTCCTGCTGCGCCTGCCGGCGCAGGGCGCGCAGTTCGGGCAGGCTCAAGAGGGTCAGATCCGGCTCCGGGGCCGTGCCGGGCTCCAGGGCCGTGCCGGGCTCCAGGGCCGTGCCGGGTTCCGGCGGTTCCACGGGCAGCGCCGGGCTGTCGGTGCGCTGCACGGGCGGCCGGTGGCTCTCCGGAACGCCCCCGTGGACCGGCGAGGCCGCCCCGGGTTGCCGCTCGGTACTCGATGTGCTCATGCCCCTCAACCGTCCCCTCGACCGGCGCGTACGGGAAGCATCGTGCCACTCTGAGTGGCCAGTATGTGACCGAGTACTCCTGATCGGCCCCGGATGGGGGGTTACGCGACAGAAAGAAGCACGATATGAACCCGCGGCCGCACCCGGACGGCTCACAGGCATGATGGTCGGCATGCGTGCAGTGGTGCAGAGAGTGGACGGCGCGAGCGTCGTCGTGGACGGCGAGACGGTGGGAGCGATCGAGGGCGAGGGGCTGTGCGTCCTCGTCGGGGTCACCCACGAGGACACCAAGGAGAAGGCGGCCCAGCTCGCCCGCAAGCTCTGGTCGATCCGCATGCTGCACGACGAGAGGTCGTGCAGCGACACCGGCGCCCCGCTGCTGGTCATCAGCCAGTTCACGCTGTACGGCGACGCCCGCAAGGGCCGCCGCCCCACCTGGAACGCGGCCGCCCCCGGCGAGGTCGCCGAGCCGCTGGTCGACGAGGTGGTCACCCAGCTGCGCTCGCTGGGCGCGACGGTGGCGACGGGCCGGTTCGGCGCGCGGATGCGGGTGTCGCTGACGAACGACGGCCCGTTCACCGTCCTGCTGGAGATATGAGCCGCGGGGGGCCTACGGCTCGACGACGACCTCCTGCGCCGCCGCCGTGTCCCCCGCCATCAGCCGCGCGTCCACCGGGACGTTCCGCTTGACCAGGGCGAGCGCGACCGGGCCGAGCTCGAAGTGCCGTACGGAGGTGGTCACGAAACCGACCTTGCGGCCGTCCGGCCCCTCGTCGGCGAGGCGGATCTCCGTGCCGGCCACCGGCAGGTGGACCTCGCTGCCGTCGAGGTGCAGGAAGACCAGGCGGCGCGGCGGCTTGCCCAGGTTCTGCACCCGGGCCACGGTCTCCTGACCGCGGTAGCAGCCCTTCTGCAGATGGACGGCCGTACCGATCAGACCCAGCTCGTGCGGGATGGTCCGGTGGTCGGTCTCGAAGCCGAGCCGGGGGCGGTGCTGCTCGACGCGCAGCGCCTCGTGGGCGAGGATCCCGGCCGGCGGGCCGGCCGTCCCGGCGAACGACTCCAGGTCCGCACGCGGCAGGAACAGGTCACGGCCGTACGCGGTCTCCCGTACGACGACCCCCTCGGGCACCTCCACGATGGAACCGGCCGGCAGGTGCACGACGGCGAAGTCGCCGGTGCGGTCGGCGACCTCGACCCGGTAGAAGAACTTCATCGACTCCAGGTACGCGATCAGCGCCTCCTGGGTGCCGGGCTCCACGTGCGCCCAGACCGTCTCGCCGTCGTCGACCAGGTAGAGCGCGTGCTCGATGTGGCCGTGCGCGGACAGGATCAGCGCCTCGGTGGCCTGGCCGGCGGGCAGCTCGCTGACGTGCTGGGTGAGCAGCAGGTGCAGCCAGCCGAGCCGGTCCTCGCCGGAGACGGTGACGACACCTCGGTGCGAGAGGTCGACGAATCCGGTGCCGTCCGCGAGGGCGCGCTGCTCGCGGAACAGGTCGCCGTAGTGGGCGGCGACGCCTTCGTCCACACCCTCGGCGGGGACGGCTCCGGGCAGGGACAGCAGGGGACTCTTCATAGGGGCAAGCCTACGACGCGGTGGTCGAACTCCTCGCGGAACAGCCCTCGCAGCGGCCGAAGATGGCGAAGTGCTTCAGGTCGGTGTCGAAACCGAACTGCTGCCGCAGCTTGGCCGTGAAGTCCTCCGCCACCTCCACGTCGGCCTCGATGACGCGCTCGCAGTCCCGGCAGACCAGGTGCAGGTGGTGGTGGCGGTCGGCGAGGTGGTAGGTGGGCGCGCCGTGGCCGAGGTGGGCGTGGCTGACCAGGCCCAGCTCCTCCAGCAGCTCCAGGGTCCGGTAGACGGTGGAGATGTTGACCCCCGACGCGGTCTTCCTCACCTCGCCGAGGATCTCGTCCGGGGTCGCGTGCTCCAGGGTGTCCACGGCTTCGAGCACGAGTTGCCGCTGCGGCGTCAGCCGGTAGCCGCGCTGCCTGAGGTCGCTCTTCCAGTCGGTGCTCACCACACCAGAGAGTCTAGGACCACTGTCCAGGACTACTTGAAGAACGCGATCCCGTCGTCCGGCAGGTCGTCCGGGAGGGCCTTGGCCCAGCGCTCGACCTGTTCGGGGGTGACGACCTTCTTCAGGTGGGCGGACATGTACGGCCGCAGCTCCACCTCGGGGGTCTGCTTCTCGCCGACCCACATCAGGTCGCTCTTGACGTAGCCGTACAGCCGCTTGCCGCCGGTGTAGGGGCGGGAGGCGGCGGTGCGGGCGACCGCGTCGGTGGCCAGCTCGATCTGCGGCTTCTTGTGGGCCAGCTCGCCGTACCAGATCTCGACGACGCCGTCGTCACGGGTCATCGTGACCTCGACCTTGCGGCCCGAGTCGATCCGCCAGAAGCCCGACTCGGACTCCAGCGGCCTGACCTTGTTGCCGTCCTGGTCCAGCACCCAGGTGCGGGAGTGGTACTCCAGGAAGTCCCGGCCGTCGTGGGTGAAGGTGACCTCCTGGCCGAAGTTGCATTTCTCGGCGCCGGGGAAGTCGTGCACGCCGGCACCGGCCCAGTCGCCGAGCAGGAAGGCGAGGGGGACCAGGTCCTTGTGGAGGTCGGACGGGATCTCGATCATGAGCAGCGGTTCCTGGATGTCGTCGTCAGCGCTGGCCCTGGTACAGCTTCTTCACGGTCAGGTAGGCGAAGGCGAGGACGCCGACGCAGACCAGGACCAGCAGGGTTTCGAAGAAGATCTCCACGGGGTGCTCCTTGTCGAGCGCGGTGCGGTACGTACGTACACAGGGCCGCACCCCAGCTTAGTCGGCCGGGATACGGCCCTCTCCGTGAGGTGCGCCGCCCGGGGTCGGCCCGGCAGGGACCCGCTCTTCACCGCACCGGCGAACGAGGCCCGGCGGGGGCTCGAGGAGGAGCCCACCAGGGGCGGAGGCCTCGCTGTCGCGCATGACGAGCGGCGGGAGCACCGCGTGTGAGGCGGCTACGCTTCCGGCATGGCGAAGAAACTCGTGATCAAGGTGACGGCGGGGGCGGACGCCCCCGAGCGGTGCTCGCAGGCGTTCACGGTGGCGGCGGTGGCCGTGGCCAGCGGGGTCGACGTCTCGCTGTGGCTGACCGGGGAGTCCTCCTGGTTCGCGCTGCCGGGGCGGGCCGCCGAGTTCGAGCTGCCGCACGCCGCTCCGCTGCCGGACCTGGTCGACTCGGTCCTGGCGGCCGGCCGGATCACCCTGTGCACGCAGTGCGCGGCCCGCCGCGGGATCACGGAGAAGGACGTGATCGAGGGTGTGCGGATCGCGGGCGCGCAGGTGTTCGTCCAGGAGGCGCTGGGCGACGGGACGCAGGCGCTCGTCTACTGATACGCCTGTGAGGCCCCTGAGACGTCCGTGAGGCCCCGACACGGGGTCAGTGGCGTTTCTTGCCGTCCAGCTCGTCCCACCACTCGTCGGACTTCGGATCGCCGGACGGGTCGTCCCACCAGCGGTCCTCGGGCCCGCGCCGGTTGGCGACCATCGCGGCGACCGGCGGGATCACCATGGCGACCACGCACATCCCGACCGCCGCGGGCACCGACCACATGCGCACGACACCCCAGGCCAGGACGAACAGTCCGATACAGATGCCCATCATGGCGAAGTACACGTGACGCCGCCGTGCGTACATACTTCAAGGGTAAATCCGCGACCACCTTCCCGTGGCATGCCGAAGGGCCGCGTCCCAGGTGTCCAACCCGGGGGACGCGGCCCTTCTGGCATGCGACGTGGTCAGACCGCGATCGCGACCTCCGCGAGGCCGCCCTGCTGGGCGACGACCGTGCGGTCGGCGGTGGCACCGGGGACGAGGGCGCGGACCGTCCAGGTGCCCTCGGCCGCGTAGAAACGGAACTGGCCCGTGGCGGAGGTGGGGACCTCCGCGGTGAACTCGCCGGTCGAGTCCAGCAGCCGGACGTAGCCCGTCACCGGCTCGCCGTCGCGGGTCACCTGGCCCTGGATCGTCGTTTCACCGGGCCTGATCGTCGAGGCGTCCGGGCCGCCGGCCTTCGCTCCACACATGTGCTGCTCCAGAGGTTCGAAGAGTTCGAAGAGGTCGAGACGGTCTGAACCGTCTTGCTTACTTGCCGGAGCCCAGCTCGATCGGCACGCCCACCAGGGAGCCGTACTCGGTCCAGGAGCCGTCGTAGTTCTTGACGTTCGGGACCTCGAGCAGCTCGTGCAGGACGAACCAGGTCAGCGCGGAGCGCTCACCGATGCGGCACAGGGCGATGGTGTCCTTCGCCAGGTCGACCTGCTCCGCCTCGTAGAGGGCCTTGAGCTCCTCGTCCGACTTGAAGGTGCCGTCGTCGTTGGCGTTCTTGGACCACGGGATGTTCCGGGAGGTCGGCACGTGGCCGGGGCGCTGCGACTGCTCCTGCGGCAGGTGGGCCGGGGCGAGCAGCTTGCCGGAGAACTCGTCGGGCGAGCGGACGTCGACGATGTTCAGCTTGCCGATCGCGTCCACGACCTCGTCACGGAAGGCGCGGATGGAGGTGTCCTGCGGCTTGGCCCTGTACTCGGTCTTCGGGCGCTCCGGGACCTCGTCGCCGGGGACCAGCTCGCGGGCGTCCAGCTCCCACTTCTTGCGGCCGCCGTCGAGCAGCTTGACGTTCTCGTGGCCGTACAGCTTGAAGTACCAGTACGCGTACGAGGCGAACCAGTTGTTGTTGCCGCCGTAGAGGACCACCGTGTGGTCGTTGGAGATGCCCTTCTCCGACAGGAGCTTCTCGAAGCCCTCCTGGTCGACGAAGTCACGGCGGACCGGGTCCTGGAGGTCCTTGGTCCAGTCGATCCGGACGGCGTTCTTGATGTGGTTCTTGTCGTACGCGGACGTGTCCTCGTCGACCTCGACGATGGCGATGCTCGGGTCGTCCAGGTGCTCCTGGAGCCAGTCGGCGTCGACCAGTACGTCGCTGCGGCTCATGCTCAATCTCCTCCGGGGCAGTTGCGGCGGGGCGTGCGGGCGCGGGGGCGCGCCGATGCGCGGTGCGGTGCCGCGTACGCGGCGCACGGATGGCCCCGGGTCACCTGCGGGGCCGGCGATACGGGAGAAAGCTCCCGCTCAGGAAGTGCGACAGAGCATGGCGGCCACGCGGCACAGGTCCACTGCCCGCCGCTTCGTGAGATCCGCCTGTCGCTGCATGGGGTCGATCGTAGGGAGGAATCGGCGGTTGTGTCACCGGCATGTCGAATGGTGAGACACTATCGTCCGGAATGCGAGAACAAGGGAGTGATCCAACCGTCGTCGTCCGGCTTCCGCGCGCCCGTGTCCCTCCTCGCCTCGCACCGCATCTGTGCTGCGGACGACGGCGTCTCGCCAGTCGGACACCCTTTCGTCCGCCGGAGGTCCTACCCGGCGAGCCTGACGTTCGACCCCTTCACCGTGATCTCGATGCCGTCCTCCACCGCCCGCACCGAGTCCAGCCGGACTTCGCCGGGCAGCCGGTCGATCGCCTGCTGGAAGTCGGTGACCGCCCGGATCCGGTTCTCGACGAGCCGCACGCCGCCGAACCTGGGCAGCGTGTCAGCCTCCACCCGGACCCTGCCGTCCTTCACGGTGACCGAGCTGAGCACCGAGATCCTGGGCAGCTTCACACCGAGCAGAGTCGCCGCGATGTCGACCTTGATCTTGCCGTTGCCGCCGTCGGACAGTCCGACCACCTGGGCGGTCACGCCGAGGCCGACCGGCGCGGGCCCGGACTTGGCGGCCTTCAGCAGCTCGTCGTAGGCGATGGTCGCGGTGCCGGTGGCGGCGGAGGCGGTGGCCGAACGGTAGTCGCCGGAGAAGCGCACGCCCTTCATGTCCGCCCTGAGGTCGTCGATACGGATCTTCTGGTCGTCGTTGCCGGTGGCCGCCTCGTAGTTCTTGATGCCGACCTCGACGTCGTCGAGCTCACCGCTCGCCATCTGGGTCAGGAACGGGAAGCCCTTGATGGACACGTCGGGGGTGCTCGCCAGGTTCTCGGCCGTCCTGAGCCTGTCGGCCGCCTGGTTCTCGGCGAAGTGCACCGCGACCCGGTCGACCACCACGAACAGCAGGCCCAGGATCACGGCGACGGTCAGAAGTATGCGCAGCGCGCGCATGCGGTGTTCCCCCCAAGGTCGGCGATCCCGACGACCGGGCGGCCGTCCGCGGGAGCCTAACGCCGGAAAACGGCCCACCCGGGACTTTGTCGACCACCTGTGACAGGAGGGACGGCTGCTCCGCGCTCCCCGGCTAATCCGCGCTCCCCGGCTCCTCGCAGCCGCAGGACCTCCGCACCACCAGCCGCGACGGGAACACCCTCAGCCGCTCCCGCCGTGAACCGGCGACCCGCAGCGAGTCGTCCAGCACCAGGTCCACGGCCGTCCGGGCCATCGCCGACCGGTCCGAGGCGACCGTCGTCAGCGGCGGGTCCGTCAGCGCCGCCTCCTTGATGTCGTCGAACCCGGCCACCGCCAGCTCGCCCGGCACGTCGATGCGCAGCTCGCGCGCGGCCCGCAGCAGGCCGATCGCCTGGTCGTCGGTGGAGCAGAAGACCGCCGGGGGTCGGTCGGGACCCGAGAGGATCTCCAGGCCGATCCGGTAGGCGTCGTAGCGGTTGTACGGCGCCTCGAACAGACGCCCCTCGGTGGAGAGGCCGGCCTCGGCCATCGCGCGCCGCCAGCCCTCGACGTGGTCGGAGACCGGGTCGCCCACGGCCGGGGTGTCGGCCGTGCCGCCCACACAGGCGACGTACTCGTAGCCGTGCTCCAGCAGGTGGCGTACGGCGAGCTGGGCGCCGCCGAGGTCGTCGGTGACCACGGCCACGTCGTCGATGGCCTCGGGCCGCTCGTGCAGCAGCACCACCCGGGCGTCCCAGGCCTCGATCTCGGCGGCGGCCCGGTCGTTGAGCGCGTGGCTGACCAGGATCAGGCCGGAGACGCGCATCCCGAGGAACGCCCGCAGGTAGTGGACCTCGCGCTCGGCCACGTAGTCGGAGTTGCCGACGAGCACCATCTTCCCGCGCTCGGCCGCGGCCCACTCCACCGCGTGCGCCATCTCCCCGAAGAAGGGCTGGCGGGCGTCCGGGATGATCAGGCCTATGAGGTCCGTGCGCCGCGAGGCCATCGCCTGGGCGACCCGGTCGGGCCGGTACCCCAGCTCCTTGATCGCGGCGAGGACACGCTCGCGCGTGGCCGGGGCGACCGGCCGGGGTCCGTTGTTGATGACATAGCTGACCACGGCGGTGGAAGTTCCCGCCAGCCGCGCCACGTCATCCCGAGTCACCTTGGCCACGCGCGGAGTCTACGCGGATGGACCGGCTCCGGGCAGGGCGTATCGAAGCTTGGGTGCGCGGGCGCGATGCCCTGCCGGAGCGCCCCTACGCCTCCGCGCGAGCCCGCCCCGCCACCGGGCCGTCCGCGGCGCCTGGACTGTCCGGCTTTGACCGGGGCGTCTTGGTCTTGGCCTCGTCCCCGGCGCGCTCGGTCTTCTCGGGAGTGACAAATCGATAACCGACGTTTCGGACGGTCCCGATCAGCGACTCGTGTTCGGGGCCGAGCTTGGCCCGCAGCCGCCGCACGTGCACGTCGACCGTCCGGGTGCCGCCGAAGTAGTCGTAGCCCCAGACCTCCTGCAGCAGCTGGGCGCGGGTGAAGACACGGCCCGGGTGCTGCGCGAGGTACTTCAGCAGCTCGAACTCCTTGAAGGTCAGGTCCAGCACCCGGCCCTTGAGTTTGGCGCTGTAGGCCGCCTCGTCCACGGACAGGTCGCCGGTGCGGATCTCCATGGGGGAGTCCTCGCCCGCCAGCTGCCGGCGGCCCAGGGCCAGCCGGAGCCGGGCCTCCACCTCGGCGGGGCCGGCGGTGTCCAGCAGGACGTCGTCGATGCCCCAGTCGGCGGTGACGGCCGCGAGGCCGCCCTCCGTGACCACGAGGATCAGCGGGCAGCCGAGGCCCGTGGAGCGCAGCAGCCGGCACAGGCCGCGCACCTGCGGCAGGTCGCGCCGCCCGTCGACCAGGACGGCGTCGGCGCTCGGGGTGTCCACGAGCGCGGGTCCCTCCGCCGGGGCCACGCGCACGGTGTGCAGCAGCAGGCCGAGGGCGGGGAGCACCTCCGCCGACGGCTGGAGGGCGTTGGTCAGGAGCAGCAGGGAACTCATCGCATCCCTCCCTCGGGCTCCCGGCTCCGCCCGGGCGGGGGAGTCCCCCCTGCCCGGGCCGTCGGGCGGTCGTGCACGGTTCGCTCGTCCATACGTCCGGTTCCTTCCGGGTCCCTGTGAGGACGTTGCGGCACTGCTTCGTCGCTTCGTCAATGATGCGAATCCCGCGCCCCGGGGACCCGCTGCGGTTCCGGGGAGCCACTGCGCGATCGACGGCCCCGTACACCCGCGGCCGCCCGCGTCGCGCACAACGCTTCCGAAAGCACAAAAGGACCCGGGGGCTTCGCTGCCCGAGTCCTCTTCGCAGCAGAATAGCCGACATGAGCACGGGATCGGCAGGTCATGCGGCACGTCCGGCGGGCGTCCCGGAGTCCGGGACGGCGCCGGGAGCACGTGTCAGGACGTTTCTGCGCACGGCGGACGGAGTGGCACTCGACGCGGTGTACGAGCCCGGAGCGGCCGCGCACGAAGGCGCGTACGGGGGCGCGTACGGGGGCGTGCAGGGGGGTGCGCCCGGGGATGCGTACGAGGGTTCCGGCGACCCGGTGTTCGTGATCGCACACGGTTTCACCGGCGACCTGGACCGGCCGCACGTACGCCGGGTGGCGCGGGTCCTCGCGCACTACGGCGCCGTCGTGACCTTCTCCTTCCGCGGCCACGGGGTCTCCGGCGGGCGCTCCACCGTCGGCGACCGCGAGGTGCTGGACCTGGCGGCGGCGGTCGCGTGGGCGCGGGACTTCGGGCACGCGCGCGTGGTGACCGTCGGCTTCTCCATGGGCGGTTCGGTGGTGCTGCGGCACGCCGCCCTGCAGGGCGGCCCGGCGGACGTGGCACGGGCCGGGGCGCGCACGGACGCCGTGGTCTCCGTCAGCGCGCCCGCGCGCTGGTACTACCGGGGCACGGCCCCCATGCGCCGGCTGCACTGGCTGGTCACCCGCCCCGAGGGCCGCCTGCTGAGCCGCTACGGGCTGCACACCCGCATCCACCACCGCGACTGGGACCCGGTCCCGCTCTCCCCGGTGGAGGCGGTCCCCCGCATCGCGCCCACCCCGCTGCTGATCGTGCACGGCGACCGGGACGGCTACTTCCCCCTCGACCACCCCCGGATGCTGGCCACGGCCGCCGGTGACCACGGGGAACTCTGGCTGGAGCCCGGCATGGGCCACGCCGAGAACGCCGCCGCCGACGAGCTCCTGCACCGCATCGCGCGCTGGACCCTCGCGCAGGGGGCTAGCCTGACTCCGTTGACTGTCCATGGTCGGTTCATCGCCGAGTGAGCCGAGTGACGCGAGGAACGGGATGGCAAAGGTCACGGTGCGCTACTGGGCGGCGGCGAAGGCCGCGGCCGGGGTCGCCGAGGAGCCGTACGAGGCGGAGACGCTCGCCGAGGCGCTCGACGCGGTGCGCGAGCGGCACCCCGGCGAACTCGTCCGCGTCCTGCGGCGCTGCTCGTTCCTGATCGACGGTGACCCCGTGGGGACGCGTGGACATGAGACGGTACGGCTGACCGAGGGCGGCACGGTCGAGGTGCTCCCGCCGTTCGCAGGAGGGTGAGCGATGACCGACCGGCCGTATGAGGGGTCCTGGAACGAGGACCCCCACGACGGGTACAACCCGTACGCGCAGCAGTACCCACAGCAGTACCCGCAGGCGCCCGTCCCGCAGCAGCCGTACCCGCACCCCCAGCCGCAGGCGTGGCCCGGGCAGCAGGCGTACGACGACCCGCAGGACGCCCACCAGTACACGCAGCAGTGGCAGGGGCAGACCTGGGACACCCAGACGCACCCGCGGCCGTCCACCGACGCCGCCACCGCCGCGGAGACGGCGTACCTGCCGCCGGTGGGAGCCCAGGAACCGGCGGCGGCCCCCGCGCGGCACGCACAGCCGCGGCCCGCTGCTCCCGCGCCGGCCACCGGCCCCTCCGACTCCTCCGGGGGCGAGCCCGGCTACGGCCCCGCCACCCTCGCCGGCAACGCCCGCGTCACCGACGCCCAGCGGGCCCGCGCCGAGGGGCGTTCGCCGATCATCGAGCCCGGGATGCAGCCGGCCGCGCTCACCGCGCTGCTGGGGCTGCTGCTGGCCGGCACGGCCGAGCTCGGCGTCTACGCGCTGCTCGTGCCGCTGGTCGTGCTCCAGGCCGTGACGGCCGCGGGCTGGTTCCGGCTGAACGGCATGTGGCCCGCCCGCCAGGGCATCGCCCTCGGCTTCGCCGGCGCGCTCGTCGCGGACGTGGCCGTGCTGGTCGCGGGCCGCGAGAACGCGCCCGCGGCGATCCTGGGCACGCTCGGGGTGTGGGTGCTGCTCTCGCTCGTCCTGCAGCTGCGCTCGCACGCCGACCCGGACGAGCGGATGTACGGCCTGATGGCGACCGTCGCCGCGGCGGCGCTGGCCATCGTGGCGACCGACTACCTGGCCGCCGCCCCGCACGCGGTCGCGACCGGCGCGGCGGCGGTCGCGGCGGCCGTCCTGGCGCGTGCGCTGCCGCTGCCCGCCGCGGTCTCCGTCGTCGTCTCGCTGCTCGCCGCGGCGGGCGCGGGCGCCGCGGTCGGCGGCATGACGGGCCTGGGCGCGAAGGGCGCGCTGCTCGGCGCGGGCGCGGCGGTCTGCGCCCTGATCGGCCACCGGGCGGCCAGTTACGACTACCCCTCGCGCTTCGTGCACTTCACGGCCGGCGTCGCCCTGCCGCTCGCGGCGGCGGCACCGGTGGTGTGGGTGCTGGGACGGGCGCTGGGGTAGCCGCCCGGCCGGGCGGCGTCTGCTTACATCGGGCATACGAGGTTCTGTCGGGCTTCTCAGCCGGGACTCAGATGTCTCTCATGATCACGGGTCACTCTCATTGTCATGAGCGAGAGCATCCGCCGCAGCGGCGAGTACGCAGCCCCCCGGAGGGACGGCCAGGCCCCGGTCAGCCCGGAGTGGCCGCCTC
>NZ_POTZ01000172.1 GCF_003236365.1 Streptomyces sp. NTH33 | reverse complement strand
GGTCTGCCGCGCCGCCCCCCGCCGTCACCGATGCGACCGACGCCGTCGCCGATGGCGCCGGGGACGTTGTCGCCGCGAGCCGGCGGCGCTTCCGCGACCACGTCAACCCGTCCCTGTCCCGGCTGTTCGCCGCCCACGGAATGGACCGGGTGTTCACCCGGGCGGAGGGCTGTGTGCTCACCACCGCCGACGGCACCGAGTACCTGGACCTCGTCGCCGGCTACGGGGCCGTCAGCCTGGGACACAACCACCCGCGGGTGGTCGGGGGCCTGCGCGCCTTCCTGGAGCGGGGCGCCCCCGTCTTCAACCAGTACATCTCGGTGCCGGTGCAGGCCGGCGAACTGGCCGAACGGCTGAGTGCCCTCTCCCCGGGCCGGCTGGAGCGCGTCTTCTTCAGCAACTCCGGCGCCGAGGCGGTGGAGGCGGCGCTGAAGGTCGCCCGCGCCGGCACCGGCCGCACCCGCCTCGTCCATGCCGACAACAGCTACCACGGCAAGACGATGGGCGCCCTGTCCGTCACCGGGCGCCGGGCGCACGGCCGGGCGTTCGCCCCGCTGCTCGGCGACGTCGTCTCCGTCCCGTACGGCGACGCCGGCGCCCTCGCCCACGTCATCGAGGGAGCCGCCGCGTTCGTCGTCGAACCGGTGCAGGGCGAGGGCGGCGTGGTGCTGCCGCCGCCCGGCTATCTGCTGGAGGCGCAGCGCCTGTGCCGCCGCGCCGGAGCCGCCTTCGTCCTCGACGAGATCCAGACCGGACTGGGCCGCACCGGAACGATGTTCGCCGCCGCGCACGACGGACTCGAACCGGACGTGGTCTGCCTCGCGAAGTCGCTGTCCGGGGGACTGGTCCCGATCGCCGCCACCCTGGTGCGCGCCGGTCTCTGGGACGCCGCGTACGGCAGCACCGACCGTGCCGTGCTCCACTCGTCGACCTTCGGCGGCGGCAACCTCGCCGCCGCCGTGGCCCTCGCGGCGCTGGACGTCGTGGAGGAGGAGAACCTGCCCGAGCGGGCCGGGGTGACCGGCGCACGGCTGCGCGAGGGGCTGCGCGCGGCCTGCGCCCCGTACGGCTTCGTCCGCGAGGTGCGCGGCATCGGCCTGATGAACGCCATCGAGTTCGACGGGGACTTCTCCGGCGCCGCGGGCGCCCTCGCGGACGAACTCCTCACCCGGCTCCCGGGCGATCTGCACGGCCTCGTCGACTGGCTGCCCGACGACGTGCGCACCGCGGTGCGCAGGGCCGGCGAGGCGCTGGAGTCCTCCCTCGGGGACATGCTGTGCCTGCGCTTCGCCGCCCAGCTCGCCCGCGACCACCGGATGCTCACCTTCGTCACGGCCAACAGCAACCGGGTGCTGCGCATCCAGCCCCCGCTCACCCTGACCGCCCGCCAGGCCGACAGCTTCGTGGCCGCGGTGTCCGGCGTCTGCGCGGATCTCGCGCTGCACGCGGACACCGTCATCGCACCCGCCGCACCTCTGCCCGCCCTCGACCGAAGGACGACCCGATGACCACAGGAACCACCCCGGCCGACGCCATCCTCCACCGCGTGAGCGAGCTGCTGGAGGAGAAGCTCGGCCTCCTCCCCGAGGAGATCACCCCGCAGGCCCGGTTCAAGGAGGACCTCGGCCTGGACTCGCTGGACATGGTCGAACTGCTGACGATCATGGAATCGGAGAGCGGACAGCCCGTCGACGACGACGCGATGCCCGGACTCACCACGGTCGGCGACGTGGTCGGCTACCTCGTCGCCCACGGCAACGGAGCACAGCGGTGACCGGCCCGCGGGTGGTCGTCACCGGCGTCGGGCCCGTCACGCCGATCGGCATCGGCCGGCACGATTTCTGGCACGCCCAACTCAAGGGCGTCAGTGGGATCCGCACGATCACCCGCTTCGACGCCACCGGTCTCCCCGTCCGCATCGTCGGCGAGGTCGACCTGCCGCCCGGCCTCGCCCCCGGCCGGCGCGAGGAACTGACCACCGACCGGTCCACCCATCTCGCGCTCGCCGCCACCCGGCTGGCGCTCGACGACGCTGGTCTGGATCTCACCGCCCTGGACCGCGACCGGGTGGGCGTGGTCATCGGCACGGGCGCCGGCGGCGCGAGCAGCTGGGAACGGAACGCCCGCCTGCTCCAGACGGACGGGCCCGGGCGGATCGGCGCCCGCTCGGTCGTGATGTCCATGGCCAACGCGCCCGCGGCGAACGTCGCTATCGCCCACGGCATTACCGGCCCCAGCACCTCTGTGGCCACGGCCTGCGCCTCGGGCGCGGAGGCGCTGATCGTGGCGTCCCAGATGATCGTCTCCGGGGAGGCCGACGTGGTGCTGGCCGGCGGTGCCGAGGCGCCCATCACCGAGCTGATCGTCGCCGGGTTCGCCAGGGTCGGGGCGCTGTCCACCCGCAACGCCGAACCCGGGCGCGCCGGTCGCCCGTTCGACGCCGACCGGGACGGCTTCGTCCTGGGGGAGGGCGCCGCCGTGCTCGTCCTGGAGTCGCAGGACCACGCGCGGTCCAGGGGCGCTGAGGTGCTCGCCGCCCTGGAGGGCTACGGGCGGACGTCCGACGCCCACCACGTGGCCGGCCCCCACCCCGAGGGCGCGGGCGCGGCCCGCGCGATCCGCCGCGCTCTGCGTTCCGCCGGCTGGGCGCCCTCGGACGTCTCCTACGTCAACGCCCATGGCACCGGGACCCGTTACAACGACGACGCCGAGGCCAAGGCCCTGCATGCCGCGCTGGGCGACGCCGCCGCGCACGTCCCGGTGTCGGCGACCAAGTCCATGACCGGGCACGCGCTGGGCGCGGCGGGAGCCGTGGAGGCGGTGGCGAGCGTACTGGCGCTGTGGTACGGGACCGTCCCGCCGACGCTCAACCTCGACTCACCGGATCCGGCCATCGGTCTCGACGTGGTGGGCGCCGAGCCGCGCCCGGCCGAACTGCGGGCCGTGCTCTCCGACTCCTTCGCGTTCGGCGGCCACAATGTGGTGCTCGCCTTCGGCGCCTGACCCCGTCGCATCGCCGTGACCTGCTCTTTCGCGGCCGGATCCGCCTCCGATCCGGACTGCCGGCCGCCGAGCAATCTGAGAGAAGACGGGCCTTTGCCCGCTCTGAAACACTCGGCGGACCGGGGGCCGCAAACAGGCCCCCGCCGGGCCATGGCCAGGAAGGACCGTCTCCTCTGCGAGCGGTACAGCTCCCCGAGTGCCTACGGCTTGCGCCCTCCGGCTCACGGTTGAGGCGGTTACTCCTGGAATGGAACGGACTGCCGCACTCATCGGAAGGACACGACATGCGCGACATGCACGTCACGACGCGTCCGGTCTGGGACCGGCTGGAGGTCTGGGACCGGCTGGAGGTCTGGGACGAGCTCACGGTGTGGGACGAGCTGAAGGTCTGGGACGAGCTCACCGTCTGGGACCTGATCCAGGTCTGGGACGCCCACGAGCAGGGTGACACGACCAAGGTCTGGGACTTGGCTTCCGTCTGATCCCCCCGGCCGAGGGATGAACCGACCCCGTCCGGCCGACCGCAAGCACCGGTGCAGGGCCCGGGGGCCCCGGGCCCTGCACCGGCTCCACGGCGGCCGGGACACGACTGAAGGAACAACCGCCGTGACGCAGATGGACGACCCCTCGGCCCCCGCCGTGCGCCCCGCGCCCGGCACCTTCACCGTGCGCCCCGGCGTACCGGACGACTGGGACGGGCTCCTGGGGCCCGCTTCCCCGGCGACGCTCAGCCGCCGCTGGATCACCCTGGCCGAGGGCCGCGTCCCCGGCGGTGCCCGCACCCTGGCGCTGAACGGCGAACACGGCCCCTCGGTGGCCCTCGTCGGCGGCCTCGTCGACGAACCCACCGGCCATGTGCGCTTCGACCCCTTCCGGGTGCTTTCCGGCGGCAGCGCGGCCGACGGCGTCGCCGAACACGGGCCGCACCCCTGGCGGGGCCGCGCCCCCGAGGACGTCTTCCCGTGCTGCCTGCTGATGTTCCCCAACTACGAGACCGCCCCGGCGGGCCCGGACGCCCACGACCCGGTGGCCGTCGGCCGCTACGTCGACGGACTCGTCGCCTGGGCCCGGGACAACGGCATGCGGTCCGTGGCCGGCCTCTTCCTGCGGCCCGACTTCCCCGCCTTCATGAACGCCCTGCGGGAGCGCGGCTTCGACGTGGTCCCCATGGTCGACCGCTGCGACCTGGACGTCACCTGGCAGGACTTCGACGGCTACCTGGCCACCCTGCCACGCAAGCGCCGGTTCGCCGTCCGCCGGGAGCTGCGTGACATCGGGCTGCGCGGCGTCGTCGTCGGCGAACGCCCCATCCGCGACGAGGAACCCGAACTGGTCCGGCTCCGCCACCAGATCGTCACCAAGTACGGCGGCGTCCCGGACGCGGAGCGGGAGGCCGGCTCGCTGCGCCATCTGCGCGAGCATTTCGGCCCGGAGAACGTCACCGTCGTGGAGGCCCGCCAGGACGGGACGCTGCTCTCGTTCAGCATCCTCGTCCGCGACGGCCGGCAGTGGACCGTCCTGATGAGCGGCACCGACTACGACCGCCCCGATGCCTCCTTCACCTACTTCGCCACGATGTTCTACCGGCCCGTGGAACTCGCCCCCCGACTCGGGATCACGTCGATGGCGTACGGCCTGGGGACGCTTCAGGCGAAAAAGCTCCGCGGATGCACCGTGAACACCCTTTCCGCGGCAGCCCTGCTGCTCGACCGATGAGGAGAAGTCCGTGCCGCAACAACCGGTACCGCGCCACGATGGCAAGGTCCTGCTCGTCGCCGACCAGGGGCTCCAGTCCGGTGAGCACCTAACCCCGCAGCAGGTCGACCGCAAGGTGGAGGACTTCTACGAGGGGATCGGCGGCGAACCGTTCTTCCACGCCCTGGCCACCCGCTTCTACGAACTGGTCGCCGAGGACCCAGTGCTCGTCCCGCTCTTCGTCGTGGACGACTGGGCGGAGCACAGCGCTCGCCTCGCCCGGCACTTCGTCCGCATCTACGGCGCCAACGACCTCACCGCCGCGTGGGACCCGCGGCTGCACCAGGCGCACAGCCACTTCCTGATCGGGCGCGACCACCGGGTCCGCTGGCTGGAGCTCATCGCCCGGGCCGGCCGCGACATCGGCGCACCCGAGCCGCAGTTCGGCGAGTTCCTCACCATCATGAAGGTCGCCAGCGGTGAGATGATGGCGGCCTCACGGGGTGCCGCCCTGGCCCGCGGCGAACGCTTCCACTGGGACGGGACACGGGGATGACCGGCACTCCGCTGCGCCATGTCGCCGTGGTCGGGGCGGGAGCGGCAGGGGCGTTCTTCACCCTGGAGCTGTCGCGCCTGAGACCGGACGTGACCATCGACCTCCACGACCGCGACAGCCGGGGGCCGGGCGCCGGCATCGTGATGTCCACCGAGTTCATGGACCGAATCCGAGGCGGCTTCCCCGACGTCTTCGACCTGCCACCGGACGCCACCGGCACCTGGGACCGCACCCTGACCCGCTTCGGTGAGGAGCGCATCTGGTCCGGCGCCTACGGGACCGTGGGCCTCGGACGGCGGGCCTTCCATGCCCGTACGCGGGCGCTCGCGGAAGCGGGCCCGCGGGTGCGCGCGGTGCGCGGCACCGTCGCCTCGGTGCCCGCCCGGGCCGATGTGGTGGTCGTCGCCGACGGCGCCGGGAGCACACTGCGCCGCTCCCGCGCCGAGGCGTTCGGGACGACCGTCACCGAGGGGCGTACCCACTTCCTGTGGGCCTCCGCGCCGGTGCGCCTCGATCCCCAGTTCGTTCTCAAGGACCTGCGCCCGGGGCTGCTGGTCGTCCACGCGTACCCGCACGGCGCCGACGAGAGCACCTTCATCGTCGAGGCGGACCCCGCCACCCTCGCCGCGCACGGACTGGGCGGCGACAGGACCCTGGCGGAGACCGAGAAGGAACTCGCCGTGATCTTCGCCGACGAGCTGCGCGGAGCACCGCTGCACGCGCAGACGTCGCGCTGGCAGCCGTTCCGCACCGTGGTCAACTCCCGGTGGCACGACGGGCGGTGCGTGCTCGTCGGCGATGCCGCCCACACCGCGCACTTCTCCATCGGGTCCGGGACCAGCCTGGCCGTCGACGACGCCCTCTGCCTCGCTCGCGCCCTCGCCGCCGCCGGTGACGTCCCGGCGGCGCTCGACGCCTACGAGCAGGAGCGCAGGCCCGTGGTCGAGGCCGCGCAGGCGGAGGCGGCGGAGAGCGTCGAGTGGTTCGAGACCCTCTGCCGGCGCGGTCGTGTCGACGGGCACCGCACGGTCTTCGCGCTGCGCAGCCGACGGCAGATGAACACCTGGGCGCGGCTGCGTGAGCGCGACCCGCGGTTCACCGGGCAGACGCTCGCCCGCCTCGCGGGCGGACCGACCGCCGCCGCCCCGACCGAGGTGGCCGCCGTCGTCGGCGCGCTGACCCTCAGCAGCCGGCTCGCGGATGCCGAGGTCTTCGCAGCCGAGACCGGCTCCGCCGCCGGTCCCGGTGGCGGGCGGGGCGTCCTGGTCGTGCGCACCGCGGACGGCGCCGTGCGCTGCCCCCTCGCGGACGCGACCGCCGACCCGGCCGCCTGGCGGGCGGCAGGCGCCCCCGCGGTGGGGCTGATCGTGGACGACGCCGGCGTGGACGAGGGGGGCGCCCTGCCACGGCACGCGGCCGGCCGGGGGTTCGACTTCCTCGCCGTGCCCGCGCAGCCGGGCGCCGGCCGGATCTCCCGCACCCGCCGGGCGGAGGAGCTCACCGCGGCCGGAGTGCTGCCCGTGGTCCTGCTGGCGGACGGCGACCTGCCGCAGGACGAGGCCGACACCCTCGTGGCCGCCGGCCGGGCGGACCTCGTCGCCCGGTGCGTCGGCACGGCCGGGAGGCGGCCCGGTGACACGGCCCCGGAGGACCGGTGGGCCCGGGGAGCGGCCGGATGAGCGGCGCGACCTCGCGCACGGCGCCGGCCCGCGGCCCGCGCGGCCCGGGAGGCGGCTCAGAAGTAGTTGCTCATCAGCTCACGGGACCAGTCCGGCTCACGGACCGCGCCCCGGGCGGCGAACTCGGGGAGATACGGCTTCACGTCGAGCACCGGGCTCCCGTCCAGCGCGTCGAGACCGCGCACGGTCAGGGTCAGCCCGTCCACCACGAGCAACTCGCAGACGGTGACCCCGAGATGGTTCGGCCGGTTCGGCGCCCGCTGCGCCAGGATCCCGACCCGGGGCCAGTCCGGGTTGCCGCGTGGGTGCTGCGTCCCGCGACACACCCGGTCGCTCAGGTGGAAGGTGAAGACGACCTCCACGTGCGAGTAGTCCGACAGCCCGAGGGTCGCCTCCGGCTCCAGCTCCTCGGGGCTCAGCTCGATCCGGCACTCGACGTCCCCCCAGTTGTCCTGCCTGGTCCCCTGACGCGAGCCACGGACGACGCCTATGGGCACGAACACATGCGGCATGGAGTCGCCTTTCGCCGGAAAGGTAATGATTTTTCCCGATCATGCCCGCATCCTGACGCCAGGTCAATCCTCGTACGCACCGGGAGCCACGATGACTGAATCCGCGCAGGGGACCCGGCAGACCCGGCGGTCCTTCCTCTCCGCCCTGCTGCCGGAACCGGGGCCCGGGCGGCTCCTCGTACTGTGCACGGCCGTGGCGAGCCTCGGCAACGGCCTCTACATGGCGGGCGGTGCCGTCTACTTCGCCCGGGTCGTCGGACTGTCCCCGGGGCAGATCGGCATCGGGCTCTCCGTCGCCGGCGTGATGGCGCTCGTCCTCGGCGTCCCGGTCGGCTTCATCGCCGACCGCTTCGGGCCGCGCGGCACGACTGCCGTCCTCGCCCTCTGCAAGGCGGCGATGCTGGTCTTCGCCGTCTTCGTCGACTCCTTCGCCCTGTACCTCGTGATGGCCGCGCTCCTCGGCACCGCGGAGCAGACCGGCCATGTCGCGCGCGGCGCGCTGGTGTCCGGCGTCATGGGACGCGAGGGCCGGGTGAAGCTCTCCGCCTACATGAGGTCGGTCTTCAACGGAGGCTTCGCCCTGGCCTCGCTCGCCGCCGGCTTCGTGATCGCGGTCGACTCGCGCTCCCTGTATCTCGCGCTGTTCTGGGGCAACGCGATCGCCATGGTGCTCGTCGCCGGGCTCTACACGCGTTTGCCCCACGTACCCCCGCAGCCCCGGCAGCCACGCGGCCGCCGCGAGCGGTCGGCCGTTCGCGACGTCCCCTACATCATGGTCGCCCAGGTGTCCGGACTCGCCCGCATCGGCCCGACCGTGCTCGCCCTCGGCGTGCCGCTGTGGCTGGTCACCCACACCGACGCACCGCGCGCGATGGCCGCCTGGCTGATGCTCATCAACACCCTGATGGTCGTCTTCCTCCAGGTCTACGTCGCCCGGGACGCTGACACCGTGGCCGGCGCGAGCCGCCTCCAGAAGTGGACGTTCCTCGTGCTCGCCGTCGCCTGCGCGGTCGCCGCGTTCTCCGGCGACATCCCCGCCTGGGCGGCCGCCGTCACCCTCGCCGTCGCCACCGTGCTCTTCACGCTCGGCGAGATCTGGGGCGAGGCGGCGCGCTGGGGACTGCGCTACGAACTCGCGCCGGAGAACGCGCAGGGCCAGTACGGCGGCGTGTTCGCCACCGGTGACGCCCTCGCCGTGATCGCCGGTCCCGTCCTGGTGACCACCGCGCCGGACCGCCTCGGAGCGGTCGGCTGGCTGCTGCTCGCCCTCCTCTTCATGGGCTCGCTGGCCCTCAGCGGCCCCGTGACGCGCTGGGCGGTCAGGACCCGCGTGCCCGCCGCGGAAGCCGCCGAAGAAAGCAATCTGAAAGGCGTCCCGAGCACGGCGGCGCCGCGACAATGAGCCCCCGGCAGCCGGTTGGGTCCGGCTCGTGCAGAGGAGTCAGCGATGTCCAGTAATCTTCCCGCATTCAAGGAACTGATCGGCCAGGCGAAGCACTCGGCCATCCACCTGGAGATGCGAGACACGTACACACCGAAGGGCCCGGTGTTCGTGGACTGGCAGGCCGGCAAGCCGATCGAGTACGACCGGCACCTCGACTGGGTCGAACTCGTGCAGGAGACCCTGGCCCGGGGCGTCGAATGGCGGCGGCTGCGCATTGTGTCCGAGCCGGTGACGGACTTCATCCAGTACGAGTGGGAGACGACCACCATCGTCAACGTCCCCGCGGGCGAGCAGGTGCGCTGGCTGCCCCGCAGCCGGGTGTCGGACCTGCTGTTCCCCGGCAACGACTTCTGGGTGTTCGACGGCAAGCTGGTCCGCTTCACCGAGTTCCACGGCGACGGCTCGTGGGGCCCGCACACCCTCAACGAGGACCCGGCCATCGCCAAGATGTGCACGGACTCCTTCGAGGCCGCCTGGGCCCGTGGCATCGACCACGCGGACTACACGCCGCAATGGACGCCCGCCGAGACGAACGGCTGATCCTGCGGTGGCCGAGCCTTACGCACCCATGCCCGACGACTGGCAGCGCGCGCTGGCCGTCGTCGCCCACCCCGACGACCTGGAGTACGGCCCCGCGCTGGCCGTCGCGGCCTGGACCGCGGCCGGCCGCGAGGTGGCCTACCTGATGGTGACCCGCGGACAGGCGGGCATGGACACCCTGACGCCCGACGAGGCGGGGCGCATCCGGGAGGAGGAGGAGATCCGGGCCGCCGCACTCGTCGGCGTCAAGGAGATCGAGTTCCTCGATCACCCCGACGGCACCATCGAGTACGGACTGCCGCTGCGCCGGGACATCGCCGCCGCCATCCGCAGGCACCGCCCCGACATCCTGGTCACACTCAACTTCCACGAGCGCTGGCGGGGCGGTGACTGGAACTCCCCGGACCACCGCCACGTCGGGCGGGCGCTCCTGGACGCCGCGAGCGACGCGGGCAACCGTTGGATCTTCCCCGAACTGACCGCTGAGGGCCTCGAACCGTGGAAGGGCGTCCGCTACGTGGCGGTCGGCGGCTCCCCGTTCGCCGGCCACGCGGTCGACGTCACGGGGTTCATGGACCAGGGGGTCGCCGCGCTGGAGGCCCACCGCTCGTACCTCGACTACCTGGACGACCTGGGCCCCGGCCACCCGATGGCCAACGCGCGGGGATTCCTGGAGAAGAAGGTGCGTACCTTCGGCGAGCGGTTCGGCGGCACCCAGGCCATCGCCTTCGAGCTGATCGGCGTCTGACGCCGGCGACGGCACCCGCCGGGAGCGGACCGGGCCTTGCGGACACCCTCTGTCCGCAAGGCCCGGTCCCTTCGTGCCGTGGCCACCCGGGCGAACCCTCCCGTGCTCGGCATCCGTGCCCTCAACCGGACCACTCCGGAACGTCAGCTCCGGCGCGCGCCGCGCTCTCGCACGACCGCCGAGGCGGCGGTGCGGCATCTCGTCGGCTTCCAGGCGCAGAACGTGAAGCCGCCCTGCTTCGTCCTCGCCGCCCGCATCGCGGACTTCGACCCCCAGGAGCTCTCCTCGGCCATGGCCGGCCGGACCGTACCCCGCCCGGTGACCCTGCGGTCCACCGTCCACACCCACACCGCCGACGACTGCCTGACGCTGCGCCCCCTGGTCCAGGCCGCCCGGGACCGCGAACCGCGCCAGTTCCGCACGGGACCCACCGGCGTCGACGAGATGGTGATCTCGCTGGCCGCCAAGGGCCTGACCACTGGTGAGGTCCAGGCCCATCTCGCGGAGGTCTATGGCGCCGAGGTCTCCCGGCAGACCATCTCCACGATCACGGACAAGGTCCTGGACGGCATGGCCGAGTGGCAGAACCGGCCGCGGCAGCGAAGGCGGATTCAACTGGTCGTCGCAACACCGGCGTGCACCGATCGTAGATGATCGTCGAGGGCTTCCGCGGGTGTCTTCCAGCCGAGGGTCTTACGGGGACGGGAGTTGAGGACCGCGGCGATGGCGGACAGTTCGTCGGCGCTCCATCGGGACAGGTCGGTGCCCTTGGGGAAGTACTGGCGCAGTAGCCCGTTGGTGTTCTCGTTCGTGGCCCGTTGCCAGGGAGCGTGCGGGTCTGCGAAGTAGACGGGCAGTCCGGTCTCGACCGTGAGCTGGGCGTGAGCGGCCAGCTCCTTGCCGCGGTCCCAGGTCAGTGACCGGCGGAGCTGGTCAGGCAGGATGGTCATCGTGGTGGCCAGGGCGTCCTTCATGGCCACGGCGCCGTAGCCGCCCAGTGCGAGTCCGTTCTTGGTCGGTGGGACGGTGCCGTAGCCCTCGGCCCGCGGCAGGTGAACGAGCATGGTGTAGCGGGTCGTTCGTTCTACGAGCGTGCCGATCGCCGACCGGTTCAGCCCGATGATCAGGTCTCCTTCCCAGTGGCCGGGCACGGCGCGGTCGGCCGCTTCGGCGGGCCGCTGGCTGATCACCACCTCCTCGGTGACGTGGCCGCCCGGCTTGTTGCGGGACCTGGCCCGTGGGACGCGCAGGGCGCGGCCGGTGCGCAGGCAGGCCACGAGCTCGCGTTTGAGGCCGCCGCGGCTCTCGACGTAGAGGGACTGGTAGATCGCCTCGTGGCTGATGCGCATGGATTCGTCCTCAGGAAAGTCGATCTTCAGGCGGGCCGCGATCTGCTCCGGGCTCCAGGCGTTCGCCCACCGGCGATCCTTGCGGTGCGGCTTGTTGCGCCCCTTCCACTCGGGAACCTGTGGCCCGGGAAGTACCGTGCCGTCCGGGGCTCGGATCACGCCCAGCAGGCGGTCCTGGACATACTCCCGCAGCCGCTCGTTCCCGGCCAGCTTCGCCTCCTTGGGCCGCCGGGCCACCAGGTCGGCCTTCCACTGCGCGACCGAGGCCCGGTACTCGAGCCGGCCACCGCGGGTGGCCGCGTTGCGCCGCAGCTCCCGGGAGATCGTCGAGGGTGCCCGGCCCAGCTGCTGGGCTATCTCCCGTACTCCGGCGCCCTGCACGCGCAACAGGGCGATCTCCTCCCGCTCGGCGAACGAGAGGTAGCGGCCCGAGACGGCAAGATCGATCTGCGGCATCCCGCCAGCATGCCGGAACCACCGGGTGCCCACCGCCGGTGCCGCCCCGACGGCGACGGCTGCATCCTCGCTGGTCAGTCCCTTGGCTATCTCTCGCCAGAACAGTCTCTCGATCTCCCGCCGCGTCGAGGGCCGTCCCGGTGACTTCATGGGCGACCGCCCTGTCAACTCCGTCATCCAACCCGCTGGTCGTCCCACAACACACTCCTCTGATCAGGGGTGTTGCAACGACTGGTTGAACCTGGGAACTACATGTCGGCCGAGTACGCAGGCGTCCTCAGAGAACTCGGGCTGCGCCGGTCGGCCGGCCGCACCGGAATCTGTTTCGACAATGCCATGGCCGAATCTTTCTTCGGCGCCCTGAAGAGCGAACGCGTATCCCGCATGAGTTACCCCACCCGCGAGGCGGCCCGGCGGGACATTACCCGGTACATAGAGTTCTGGTACAATCTCAAACGCCTTCATTCAGCAGTGGGTTATCGCCCTCCGCGTGAAGTGCATGCCGAATTCGAAGATCTGCGACTCGCCGCATGAATTAATCGGTCGAACTCCCTGTCCGAAAAACGCGAGGCCCCTCACACTTCACGCCAACCGGTTCCTCCTGGATCAACCAGGTCGAGCGCTGGTTCGGCCTGCTGACCGACAAACTCATCCGCCGCGGCGTCCACACCTCCGTGAAAGCCCTGGAGAACGACATCAAGGCATGGATCGACACCTGGAACGAGGACCCCCGCCCCTTCACCTGGACGAGGACCGCCGACGAGATCCTGAACTCCCTCGCCGACTACCTCAACAAGATCGCTCCACCCGACACCGATAAACGCTAGGTAATTAGGCTCGCAATTTCTGGCGCAGCACACTAGTGTCCTGAGTCCTTGATTCGGTTCAGATATCCGGCGAGGCGTTCGAAGACCTCGTCAGCGGTCCTCGTCCAGACGAAGGGTCTGGGGTTGTCGTTCCAGTCGGCGATCCAGGTCCGGATGTCC
>NZ_POTZ01000171.1 GCF_003236365.1 Streptomyces sp. NTH33 | reverse complement strand
CCTCCGACCCCGACGCCGAGATGACACAGGTGGTCCGCCCGTGAACAAGCCCCTGCGCCGGATCGCGGTCTTCTGCGGCCTCCTGATCCTCACCCTGCTCATCCGTGACAACTGGATCCAGTACGCCAAGGCCGACAGCCTCAAGAACGACCCCAAGAACCGCCGCGTCACCATCGCCCGCTACGCCACCCCGCGCGGCGACATCATCGTCGGCGGCTCTCCGATCACCGGGTCGACGGAGACGAAGAGCAACGGGCTCAACGACCTGAAGTACAAGCGCACCTACAAGAACGGCCCCATGTGGGCGCCCGTCACCGGGTTCACCTCCCAGTCCTACGGCGCCACACAGCTGGAGAGCATCGAGGACGGCATCCTCACCGGCAACGACGACCGGCTCTTCTTCCGCAACACCCTGGACATGATCACGGGCAAGCCCAAGCAGGGCGGCAACGTGGTCACCACACTCAACGCGGCCGCGCAGAAGGCGGCGTACAGCGGGCTGAAGGAACGCGGCAAGGGCGCCGTCGTCGCCCTGGAACCGTCCACCGGCAAGATCCTGGCACTGGCCTCCTACCCGTCGTACGACCCCTCGTCGTTCGCCGGCACCTCCAACAAGGACGCCGAAGCCTGGAAGAAGCTGCAGAAGGAGAAC
This sequence comes from Streptomyces sp. NTH33, assembly GCF_003236365.1. Taxonomy (GTDB): domain Bacteria; phylum Actinomycetota; class Actinomycetes; order Streptomycetales; family Streptomycetaceae; genus Streptomyces. Next base: position 12,329 of record NZ_POTZ01000171.1, on the reverse strand, counting down.
AACCCCAGCGACCCGATGCTCAACCGGGCGCTGCGCGAGACCTACCCGCCCGGCTCCACCTTCAAGGTGCTCACCGCGGCCGCCGCGCTGGAGAACAGCCTGTACACGTCGGCCGACCAGTCCACCGACTCCCCGCTTCCCTGGGTCATGCCCGGCACCACCACCGAGCTGAAGAACGAGGGCAACATCCCCTGCAAGAACGCCACCATGCGCGAGGCGCTGCGGGTGTCCTGCAACACCGTCTTCGGCAAGATCGGCGCGGACCTCGGCAACGAGAAGATGCTCGAGGAGGCCAAGAAGTTCGGCTTCACCAAGGAGCAGTTCGTCCCGGTCCGCGCCAACGCCTCGGTGTTCTCCGACGACATGAACGAGTCGCAGACCGCACTGTCCTCGATCGGCCAGTTCAACACCGCCGCGACCCCGCTGCAGATGGCCATGGTCGTCTCGGCGATCGCCAACGACGGCAAGCTGATGAAGCCGTACATGGTCGACAAGCTGCAGTCACCGAACGTCGACACCCTCGAGCAGACCAAGCCCGAGGAACTGAGCCGACCGCTGTCGTCGAGGAACGCCCAGATACTGCAGTCGATGATGGAGACCGTCGTCAAGGACGGCACCGGCAGGAACGCGCAGATCAGCGGCGTCACCGTGGGCGGCAAGACCGGTACCGCCCAGCACGGCGTCGACAACAGCGAGAAGCCGTACGCCTGGTTCATCTCCTACGCCAAGACCGGCGACGGCAGCTCGCCGGTCGCGGTCGCCGTGGTCGTCGAGGACGAGAACGCCAACCGCGACGACATCTCCGGCGGCGGCCTCGCGGCACCCATCGCCAAGAGCGTGATGCAGGCGGTCATCAACTCAAGGCAGTGACCCCTGTCACACCCCCTTCACATCGGTGCACGTTGGGATACCGGTCCGGTATCGGGTGACGGGCTTGGCCAGGTCACACAGAGCGAGCCGGGTACGGTAGGCCCGGACAGCAGCCTCCGGCGGCACACATGGTGCCGGTCGGGACCGACGGAGAGGGCTGGTAGGGAACTATGGAAGAGCCGCGTCGCCTCGGCGGCCGGTACGAGCTGGGCCATGTGCTCGGCCGTGGTGGCATGGCGGAGGTGTACCTCGCGCATGACACCCGGCTGGGCCGCACCGTGGCGGTGAAGACGCTGCGCGCCGACCTGGCGCGCGACCCTTCCTTCCAGGCCCGGTTCCGCCGGGAGGCCCAGTCGGCCGCCTCGCTCAACCATCCCGCGATCGTCGCGGTCTACGACACGGGCGAGGACTACATCGACGGGGTCTCCATCCCGTACATCGTCATGGAGTACGTCGACGGCTCCACGCTCCGTGAACTGCTGCACAGCGGCCGCAAGCTGCTGCCCGAGCGGGCCATGGAGATGACCATCGGCATCCTCCAGGGCCTGGAGTACGCCCACCGCAGCGGCATCGTCCACCGCGACATCAAGCCGGCCAACGTCATGCTGACCCGCAACGGCCAGGTCAAGGTCATGGACTTCGGCATCGCCCGCGCCATGGGCGACTCCGGCATGACGATGACCCAGACCTCGGCCGTCATCGGCACCGCCCAGTACCTGTCTCCCGAGCAGGCCAAAGGCGAACAGGTCGACGCGCGGTCGGACCTCTACTCGACGGGTTGCCTGCTCTACGAACTGCTGACGGTCCGCCCGCCCTTCGTCGGCGACTCCCCGGTCGCGGTCGCCTACCAGCACGTCCGCGAGGAACCGCAGCCGCCCAGCGTCTTCGACCCCGAGATCACGCCCGAGATGGACGCGATCGTGATGCGCGCGCTGGTCAAGGACCCCGACTACCGCTACCAGTCCGCCGACGAGATGCGCGCCGACATCGAGGCCTGCCTCGACGGCCAGCCGGTCGCGGCCACGGCCGCCATGGGCTCGGTCGGCTACGGCGCCTACCCCGACGACCAGCCGACCACCGCCCTGCGCTCCGAGCCCGCCGCCGGCGCCACGACGATGCTGCCGCCCATGAACCCGGACGACGGCGGCTACGGCTACGACGACCGCCCCGACCGGCGGCGCCAGAAGAAGTCCAGCACCTCCACGATCATGCTGATCGTCTCCGGCGCCCTGGTCCTCATCGGCGCCGTCCTCATCGGCATGTGGATCTTCAGCGGCGACGGCGCCAAGAACAACATGGTGCCCGTGCCCAACTTCGTCGGCCAGACGAAGAAGGAGGCCCAGCAGTCGGCGGAGAACTCCGACCTGGTACTGGCCTTCACCCAGGACACCTGCGACGACCAGCCCAAGGGCAAGGTCTGCTCCCAGGACCCCAAGACGGGGGGCCGGGTCGAGAAGAACACGACCGTCAACCTGGTGCTGTCCACGGGGGCGCCGAAGGTTCTCGTCCCCGACGTGACGGGCATCTCCATCGACAAGGCCCAGTCCGATCTGCAGAACAAGGGCTTCAAGGTCGAGCAGAAGACCGAAGAGTCCGACCGGCCCGAGGGCATCGTCATCTCCCAGGACCCCTCGGGGGACGATGAAGTCGAAAAGGGCTCGACGATCACCCTCACCGTCGCCAAGCCCTTCGCGAAGGTCACGGTCCCGGCGGAGGTCGTGGGCAGGTCCTGCGAAGAGGCCAAGGCCCTGCTGCAGCAGCAGAACCTCGTCCCGGGCGACTGCAACGAGGAGCCCGTCCAGGACCCCAACCAGGACCAGAAGGTCATCGGGACCAACCCCGGCACCGGCGCGCAGGTCGACAGGGGCTCCCGGGTGGACATCCGGATCGGCAAGCTGGCCGAGCAGACCCAGGTCCCGGTGCCGGCGGACATCCTGGGGAAGAAGCTCAAGGACGCCAGGAAGAAGCTCGAGGAGGCGAACCTCCAGGCCGGTGACATCAACGGCCCCAATGACGACAACGCCATCGTCACCGGCTCCGCCCCAGGACCGGGCCAGCCGGTCAACCCGGGCGATCGGATCAACCTCACCACCATGGACAGGCGCGGAGGCGACAACGGAGGCTTCTTCGGCGGAGGCGGCTGACCCGATCGCCTCCCGGCCCTGACGACAAGAGCCCCGGCCCCCTCCCAGGAGGGAAGCCGGGGCTCCGTCGTACCGCCGTCCCACGCCACCACAAACCTGTACGCAATCCGATCGTGTCTTCATATGTCACCACTCGTTGATCGGTTGGGGTGGGGAATCGGAACGCTCTGCCCCGGCCATGTGGCCGCACACGAACAAAGGGCAGAACGTGATCAACGAGTCGGTGCTCCTGGAATCGAAGAGCATGCGCAACAGCGTGCTGGACCGTACGGACGTCCTCGACAGGGTGAAGGCTCTGTCGCTGCTGCCGGACGGAATGCACGTCACGACGGCGATGGTGGCGGCGTATTTCAGCGTCACGGTGGAGACCGTCCGCGCTTTGGTGCATGACCATCGCGCGGAACTGGAAGGGAGTGGGTATCGAGTCGTGACCGGCTCAGAACTGAGTTACTTCAAGCAACTCAGTGGCATCCAGTCACGCACCCGGTCCCTCGCCCTCTTCTCCCGCCGGGCCGTCCTCAACGTCGCCATGCTGCTCCGAGACAGCGAAGTCGCACGTCAGGTGCGTGTCTACCTCCTCGACATGGAGTACCTGGCTCGCACACAGCCTGTGGAAAACTCACCGCAGCCGCCCGCCTTCTCCCCCGACGACCGCATCGACCAGCGCATCACCCACATCCTCGGCAAGACCGTCGTCCCGATGTTCAACACGCTCATCGCCACCTCCGGCGAACACCGCCGCGAGCTCATCGAACTCCGCCAGGACGTCGAGAACGTCAAACGCAGGCTGTGCCAGCAGCATCGACGCGCATCAGCATCCTGGAAGGGGAAGCCCCCACAGGACATGTCAGGACGCTGCTCAAGTCCATGACCTGGCAGCAACTCGAACATCACGTCGCCGGTCTCCTGCGCCGTGACGGCTGTACGGACGTCATCGTGAGGCAGAGGAACAGGGACCGGGGCATCGACATCACCGCACGCACCTCTGACGGCCGCACCGTGGCTGTCCAGTGCAAGAAGTACACCGGCCACCGGGTCATCTCCAGCGCCGCCATGCAGAAGTTCGCGGGCGCCGCACGGGCCGTGCTCCACGTGGACGTTCCGCTCTTCGTGGCCACGTGCAACTACAGCAGTGAGGCACAGGCGATCGCCGACCTGAGCGGGATCATCACGGTGAACCTCGAAGAGCTGGAGGCGTGGAGCGCGGACTCGCGTCTCAAGGTGCTGCAACAGCCCTGACAGCACGAGGCCCGAAGCCGCAAGACGAAGTTGCGGCTTCGGGCCTTTCACATGTTAGGGGACTGCCCTCCTCAAAGGAGGTCAGTCAGCCTGCTCGCAGCTCCTCCGGCAACGTCCGCTCGGCGTCCACCTTCTCCACCCGGACCAACTCGCCCCAGACGATGTACCGGTACCGCGAGGTGTACACCGGCGTGCACGTCGTCAGGGTGATGTAGTGGCCGGGCTTCTTGACGCCCGACTCCTTCGGGACCGGGGAGAGGACCTCGACGTTGTACTTCGAGGTCTCCGGGAGGATGCCGTAGACCTTGTAGACGTACCACTTGTCCTTCGTCTCGAAGACGACCGGATCGCCCACCCGCACCTTGTCGATGTTGTGGAACTTCGCCCCGTGCCCGTCCCGGTGGGCGGCGAGGGAGAAGTTGCCGGTCTTGCCGGACGTCGGGAGGGCCGCCTTGACGGGGTCCAGGTAGTAGCCGGCCACGCCGTTGTTCAGTACGTCGTCCGACGTGCCCTTCTTGACCAGGACCTCGCCGTTGTGCATGGACGGCACGTGCAGGAAGCCGATGCCGTCCTTGGTGTCCAGCGCGCCGGGGCCGCTGGGAGCGGACTGGGCCCACTCGTCACGGATCTTGTTGCCCTGCTGGCCGGCCTCGCGGTCCGCCAGGACGTTCGTCCACCACAGGGAGTAGGCGACGAACAGGCCGAGGACCAGACCCGCCGTGATGAGGAGTTCACCGAAAAAGCTGACGGCGAGAGCCAGCGGGCCGGGCCCGCGGCGGCGTCCCCGGGGACCGGCAGCCGACGCGTCACCGCGCCTTCCACCGCCGTAGCTGTGCTCTGCCGTGTCGTCCGTGGTCGCTGCCACTGTTCATCCGCCCTTTAACTGACGAGCGCATCCGGCTTGCCCTTGCTGCGCGGCCGTTCCTCGACCATCTTGCCCCAGACGATCAACCGGTACTTGCTGGTGAACTCCGGTGTGCAGGTGGTCAGTGTGATGTAGCGGCCGGGCTTGGTGAAACCCGAACCCTTCGGGACGGGGTCGAGGACACTCGTGTTGGCCGGCGGCGTCACCGGCAGCATCGACGCCATCTTGTAGACGAAGTACGTGTCCTGCGTCTCGACGACGATCGCGTCGCCCGGCGAGAGCCTGTTGATGTACCGGAACGGCTCGCCGTGCGTGTTGCGGTGGCCCGCGAGCCCGAAGTTGCCCGTCTTCGCCTCCGGCATCGCCGTGTTGAGGGCGCCCTCCGCGTAGTGCCCGACCATGCCCTTGTCCAGCACCTTGGACTTGCTGATGCCCTCCGCGACCGGCACCACCACGTCCAGCTTCGGAATGTGCAGGAGGGCGAAGCCCTGCCCCGGCTCGAACGCCCCCGGGTTCCGCTTGCCGCTCGCCCATTCGTTCTGCAGCTGGTTCGCCTCACTGCCCGCCTGGGCGTGCGCCCGCACGTTCGTCCACCACAGCTGGTAGGTGACGAAGAGCAGCATCACCACACCCGTGGTGATGAACACCTCACCGATGATCCGGCTGGCGACGACACCCGGGCTCGCTCTGCGCGCCCGCGCCTGCCGACGCGCCTCCACCCGGGACAGCGGCGCGGACGGCCGCTCCGCCGGACTGCCCCCCTCAGGCACCGCCTCCCCGACGGCCCCACGACGGCCGTGACGGCGCCTGGCGGCCTTTCTGCGGGCCGCGCGCCCACCCGTCGGGGGTTCGGTGGTCCCCGTGGCCGAAGACGCCTCAGGCGGCGGATCCGGGATCCGCAGCGCCATCGTCTCCTCGTCGACGGCGGGCGGACCAGGATGCGGACCGGGGTGTGGTGCGGGCGGCGCATACGCCGTCGCCGCGTCACCGGCCGGCTCGTACGGCACCCCCGCCGGACCCGACGGACCCGCCTGGGGCACCACCGGAGCCGCGTAAGGCGCCGCGTACGGCTCCTGAGGCGGGCCCTGCGCCCCCACGCCGTACCACTCCCCGAACGTGCCCGACCCCTCGTACGGCTGCTGCCCGTACGAGGGGTCCGACTCGCGCTCGGGGCGCAGCGCGGTCACGCCGTGGCCCTGCCCACCACCGGGGCCAGCCCCGCCGATCTCGCCACGGCCCCCTCGTCCCCGCACTCCACCAGCCAGTTGGCCAGCATCCGGTGCCCATGCTCGGTCAGCACCGACTCGGGGTGGAACTGCACGCCCTCGACGGGAAGTTCACGATGCCGCAGCCCCATGATGATCCCGTCGGGCGTACGCGCCGTCACCTCCAGCTCCGCGGGCACGGTCGCGGGCTCGGCGGCCAGCGAGTGGTAGCGGGTCGCCGTGAACGGGGAGGGCAGACCGGCGAAGACGCCCTTGCCCCCGTGCTCCACCGGCGAGGTCTTGCCGTGCAGCAGCTCGGGCGCGCGGTCCACCACGCCGCCGTACGCCACCTGCATCGCCTGCATGCCCAGGCACACCCCGAAGACCGGAACACCGGTCGCGGCGCAGTGGCGGACCATCTCCACGCAGACACCGGCCTGCTCGGGCGTGCCCGGTCCCGGCGAGAGCAGCACCCCGTCGAAGCCGTCCTGGGCGTGCGCCGTCGACACCTCGTCGTTGCGCAGCACCTCGCACTCGGCCCCCAGCTGGTACAGGTACTGGACCAGGTTGAAGACGAAGCTGTCGTAGTTGTCGACGACGAGAATCCGCGCACTCACTGGTTGTCCACCGTCACATCGTTGAAGGGAAGCAGCGGCTCGGCCCACGGGAAGACGTACTGGAACAGGACGTAGACCACGGTCAGTACCAGCACCAGTGAGATCAGCGCCTTCACCAGCGCGTTCCCCGGCAGATGCCGCCAGATCCAGCCGTACATGCCGTCCCTTCCGTCTCCCACGGCACCAGACTCACGCCGTACGCCACCAGACTAACGGCGCGGCGCCCCGGGTTTCCCGGCCTCCACGGGGCTGGGCGGAGATGACGTCCCGGACCGTCCCGGACCCGTGTACCCGGACATACGTGGCACGGGGGCGATCACTTCGACATCGGTGGGCACGGTTCCGCGGGGCCCGTCGGCGTCACCTACTCCGCGGGCTCCGCGTAGTGCAGGTCCACTGTGCCCGAGTAGCCCGGAAGAGTCACCGTTCCCTCGTCGGCGACTTTCCAGCCGAGGCCGTAGACGTTGACGTACACCATGTAGTTCTGGATCGCCGGGGAGTCGGCGAGCGCCTTGCGCAGCTTCTCCGGGTCGCCGACCGCCGTGATCCTGTACGGCGGTGAGTACACGCGGCCCTGGAGGATCAGCGTGTTGCCCACGCAGCGCACCGCGCTGGTGGAGATCAGCCGCTGGTCCATGACCTTGACGCCCTGGGCGCCGCCGTTCCACAGCGCGTTGACCACGGCCTGGAGGTCCTGCTGGTGGATCACCAGGTAGTCGGGCTGCGGCTCGGGGTAGCCGGGGAGTTTCGCGGTGGCGTCCGGCGGGGCGTCGTCGAGGGTGACCGTGATCGCCGTGCCCCTGAGATTCCGCGTGCCCGCGCTCTCCTCCAGGCCGGCGAGCCTGTCGCCCCGGGCCTTGCCGTCGACGTCGCCGTCGTCGTGCCGGGCGAGGGACTCGATGTCGCCGCGCAGGGCCGCGTTGGACTCGTCCAGCTCCTGGTTCTTGCGGCTGCGCTCCTGGACGAGGTCGGACAGCTTCAGCAGGGACGCGTCCGTGCGGATGTTGGTGCCCTTGGCCGTGTTGAAGCTGGTGAAGAAAATGAGCCCGGCCAGGGCGAAGACGGCCACGGTGAGGATCCGCACGGGCTTCGGACGGCGCGGGCGGGCCGGGCCGTCACCCGTCGTGGGGAAGTCGGCGGAATTGCTCAACGTACCCTTATCTCCTTCGGCGCCGTGGAAGCACTACGCTAACGGACGCCCGGGAGAGTACTCAGTGTCCCCTTGTACGCTGCCCCGGAGCCAGCCCAGTTCCCTGCGCGGCCACGCAGCGCATCGACAGGAGAGACCCTCGTGCCGAAGTCACGTATCCGCAAGAAGGCCGACTACACCCCGCCGCCCGCCAAGCAGTCCGCGAGCATCAAGCTGGAGAACCGCAGCTGGGTGGCGCCCGTCATGTTGGCCATGTTCCTCATCGGTCTGGCCTGGATCGTCGTCTTCTATGTGACCGACGGCTCGCTGCCCGTCGACGCCCTGGACAACTGGAACATCGTGGTGGGCTTCGGCTTCATCGCCGCCGGATTCGCCGTCTCCACGCAGTGGAAGTGACGCCGGCGTCCCGGTGACGCAGCTCTGCCCATGGCTGTTCGCTGAGTTATCCACAGGTTGGCGCATTGCGTCCACAGGTAGTTGGGGAAAAGCCTCGATCTGTGGATAACCACTCCACCGTTGACGCCGGTACGACTGTCGCACCGCCCCGCGGCACCCCCCGCCCCCTTCCTGACCTGCGCAAATGCAGGCAGTAGGGGGCACACGTGTTCCCGCACGCTATGCACAGGTCTCGCCACTGTCTGTGGACAACAGGGGGACCGCGGGGTTTTCGGCCGCGGTCTCAGGCGAGCTGAGCCGTTCTGAGCAGCGTCAGCACCACGACGACCACCAGCACCAGCGCACAGGTCCCATACTGCATCAGGGTCCGCCGCTCGCGCGGGGCGTGGACCATCGCATATCCGATGATCACACCGGCGACCAGGCCGCCGATGTGGGCCTGCCAGGCGATATTGCCCCAGCCGAAGGTGATGATCAGGTTGATCACCAGCAGGACGATGATCGGCCGCATGTCGTAGTTGAGCCGGCGCATCAGCACGGCGGTGGCGCCGAACAGGCCGAAGATGGCGCCGGAGGCGCCGAGCGAGGGCTGGTTGGGCGCGGCGAGCAGATAGGTGAGCGCGCTGCCGGCGAGCCCGGCGGTGAAGTAGAGCGCGAGGTAGCGGGCGCGGCCGAGAGCCGCCTCGAGCGGGCCGCCGATCCACCACAGGCTGAGCATGTTGAACAGGATGTGGATGTAGCTGCCGTGCAGGAACATCGCGGTGAGCAGCCGGTACCACTGGCCGTCCGCGACCCCTTCGACGGAGCCGAGTGAGGGGACGTAGGCCCGGCCGACGAGGTCGAACCGGTCGGTGAACTGGTTTCCGACGGAGAGCTGGACCAGGAAGAAGGCGAGGTTGAGGCCGATCAGCACCTTGGTGACCAGCCGGGGGTCGGCGGCGACCGAACCGCCGGCCAGCGTGCGGGGCCGGTTCGCGGCGGGTGAGTGGCCGGTGCCGGAGCCGCCCCGGACGCAGTCCGGGCACTGGAAGCCCACGGAGGCGTTCACCATGCACTCGGGGCAGATCGCCCGGTCGCAGCGGGTGCAGCGGATGCCGGTCTCGCGGTCCGGGTGGCGGTGGCAGGTGGGCAGGCGGTGGGCGTCCTGCGGGCCCTGGCCGGTCGGGCCCTGGCCGGTCGGGCCCTGGCCGGTCGGGCCCTGCGGGCTGCCTGGTGCCTGGTCCATGGGGGTCCCCTCGATTCGTCCTGGGCGGTGCGCGGCTGCGGCTCCTTCGGGCAAGGCACCGCCCCGCTCATCCTTACGGACGAGCGGGGCGATTGGTTCCCCCGGGGAGGTGTCGGGCCTGGCCCTCGGGCTCAGCCCTCGCGGGTCTCGACGACGACGGACTCGATGACGACGTCGTTGACGGGGCGGTCGGTGCGCGGGTTGGTCTGCGTGGCCGCGATGGAGTCGACGACCTTCTGGCTGGCCGGGTCGGTGACCTCGCCGAAGATGGTGTGCTTGCGGTTCAGCCAGGTCGTCGCGGCGACGGTGATGAAGAACTGCGAGCCGTTGGTGCCCGGGCCGGCGTTGGCCATCGCCAGCAGGTAGGGCCGGTCGAAGGAGAGGTCCGGGTGGAACTCGTCCTTGAACTGGTAGCCGGGACCGCCGGTGCCGTTGCCCAGCGGGTCACCGCCCTGGATCATGAAACCGCTGATCACCCGGTGGAAGACCGTGCCGTCGTAGAGCTTCGCCGTGGATTTCTCGCCGGTGGCGGGGTGGGTCCACTCGCGCTCGCCCTGGGCGAGCTCGACAAAGTTCCGGACCGTCTCGGGGGCGTGGTTCGGCAGGAGCCGGACCTCGATGTCGCCGTGGTTGGTCTTCAGGGTGGCGTAGAGCTGCTCAGCCACGATCTGCCTTCCGTTGTCTTCCTGTGACTCCCCGATCCTCGCACGGCCGGTGCCGCGCGTCGCCCGGCGGCGGTTTCCGGGCGAACGTCCGCCGGTTTCGGTCGCGTGATGCCCGGCCGGTCCTCCCGGGTCATGAGCGCGGTGCGGCGATCCGTGGCATTGTCGACGGCAAGCTCCTTTTGCTCCGCATTCATCCGCTGTCGCGCGTCACCGTCTCGCGGCGGGCTCCCGTCCGGAAGGGCCGCTGTGGTCGCCGGAGACACGGCTCGTGACCCGGATGCCCGGCATCGCATGCTCCCGGACGCGCGGACAGGCATGATCCGTAAAAGGGTGGAAAGTCGAAATACCGTACGCCACCGAGGAGGAGGAACCCGTGACCCGCATCGACAGCGTGCGCGCCGCGACCGGCTCGGCGAAGGACAGCGTGCTGCACGCCGCGGAAGTGGTGGCGCCCTACGCCGACACGGCCAAGGAGAGGGCCGCGCACTACGCACACGAGGCACGCGTACGGCTCGCGCCGAAGGTGTCGCTGGCCGCCGACCAGGCCCGCGTCCAGTACGGCGCCCATGTCGCACCCCGGCTGGAGCAGGCCTATGCCCAGGCCATGGCCCATGTGCCGCCGAAGGTCGACCTGGCCGCCCAGCAGGCGGCCGAACGGACGCGTAGGGCCGCCCGGCAGGCCGCCGAGTATTCCCGGCCGAGGATCGAGCAGGCGATGGCCGCGGCGGGGCCGGTCGCGGACGAGGCCACCGCGCGCGGTGCCGCCGCGCTGGTCGCGCTGCGCGGTCAGGTCCCGGCGCAGAAGATCCAGAAGCTGGCCCGCAGGCAGCAGCGGCGGTGCCGGGCGGGCCGTGCCGCGAAGATGTTCGCGGTGGCGGGCGTGCTCGCCACCGGCGCCTTCGCCGCCTGGAAGTGGTGGGACAAGCAGGCCAACCCCGACTGGCTGGTGGAACCGCCGGCCGCCACGGAGGTGCCCGAGTCGGGTGGGCTGTCTTCGGTGGAGGGCAGCGGCCAGTCCGTACTGGACCCGGAGGTGCAGGCGAAGCGGGCCGAGGAGGAGGCGGGCCGCGACAAACGCGGCTGACCGTCTCCTGGTGGCGCGGCCGGCGGCAGGCGTGGCACGAAGAAGCTCCCCCCGACCCGGGAAACAGGTCGGGGGGAGCTTCTTCTTCGCGTCCACGTCCGTGGTGACGGGCGTGTGCGTGTCCGTGGAGCCTAGGGGAGTCGAACCCCTGACATCTGCCATGCAAAGACAGCGCTCTACCAACTGAGCTAAGGCCCCGGAAGAGGAGCGTCCGGCCGGAGATCGGTCTGCCGGTCGGGTGCCGCAGACCAGAGTACCGGGTCACCCCCCGGATTCCGCAAAAGGATTGGGGGTCCCCGTGGCCGACCACTCTCCGTAAGATGCTCGGCGGGGTTCGCTACAGCGAACCGCGGTACTTGGGGAAGCGATGGGGAGACGCAATGGACGCCGCACAGCAGGAAGCCACCGCAAGAGCGCGTGAACTGCAGCGGAACTGGTACGGGGAGCCGTTGGGGGCGCTCTTCCGCAAGCTCATAGACGATCTCGGGCTCAACCAGGCCCGGCTGGCGGGGGTGCTGGGGCTGTCCGCACCGATGCTGTCGCAGCTGATGAGCGGGCAGCGCGCGAAGATCGGCAATCCGGCGGTGGTCCAGCGGGTGCAGTTGCTGCAGGAGCTGGCGGGGCAGGTGGCGGACGGCAGTGTCAGCGCGGCCGAGGCCACCGAGCGCATGGAGGAGATCAAGCGGTCGCAGGGGGGCTCGGTGCTCAGCAACACCACGCAGTCGACGAGTGGTTCGGGAGCGCCGGCGAGCACCGCGAAGAGGGCGGAGGAGCGGCCCCGCGCCGTCTCCAGCAGGAACCCCACCGGCCCGCCGACCGTCACGTCGGGGCCGACGTGGGCCGAGTACATGCCGAAGACGGCGAGTCCG
>NZ_POTZ01000170.1 GCF_003236365.1 Streptomyces sp. NTH33 | reverse complement strand
CCACCAGGGCGCCTATGCGATGCGGGAGATCGTGAACGCGATCCTGTACCAGGGCCGGACCGGCTGCCAGTGGGCCTACCTCCCGCACGACCTGCCACCGAAGAGCGCGACGTACTACTACTTCGCCACCTGGCGCGACGACGGCACCGACCAGACCATCCATGAACTCCTGCGCTGCCAGGTCCGCGAGCGGGCCCGCCGATTAGAGGACCCGACCCTGGTGGTGCTGGACACCCAAAGTGTTCACGCGGCCGCCGGGGTCCCCACTGCCACGACCGGCCGGGATGCGGCGAAGCGGGTGCCGGGCCGCAAGCGGGGCCTGGCCGTGGACGTGCTGGGCCTGGTCATCGCGGTCACCGTGCTGGCTGCGAGCGCGCACGACAACGCGGCGGGCATCGCCCTGCTCAACCATGTCGCCCAGAACGCCGGCGGAACCGTCCGCAAGGCACTGGTCGACCAGGGCTTCAAGAACCAGGTCGTCGCCCACGGCACCCGCCTCGGCATCGACGTCGAGATCATCGAACGCAACCCGCAGGACAAGGGGTTCGTCCCGCAACCGAAGCGGTGGGTCGTCGAACAGACCTACGGGATCTTGATACTGCACCGGCGCCTGGTCCGCGACTACGAGCACCGCCCGTCCTCGTCCGTCTCCCGCGTCTACTGGGCCATGACCCATGTCATGGCCCGCCGTCTCACCGACGCGAACACCCCCACGTGGCGCGACCCGCAGACGGCGGCCGCGTGAACATCCAGCCCCTGCTCGAGGCACTCAACATCCAGGAGGACGCCGCCCGGGCCTTGGCCGACGACCTCCGCACGCAGATCGGCAAACTGCAGACCCGCCTACGGGAGGCCGAAACCCATCTCGAGCACCTCGCGATCACTCGGAAGACCGTCACCGGCCTCACCGACCTGCTCCCAGCCGGCCCGCCGGACCTGCCCGAGCACCCGGACTACCCCCGCATCCTCGCCGTCTTCAACGACACGACCGGACCGCTGCGGGCCAAGGACGTCTGCGAATCCCTCGACCACGAACTGCTGCCGAAGAACATCGAAGGCACCCGGGCCAAGCTGAAACGCCTGGTCAAGCTGGGCATCCTCACCGAAGCCGACACTGGCATCTTCACCAGGAAGCAGTAGCCGACACCAGCAGCCTTGGCCCAGCCCCGCCCAGAAGCGGACATCAACCCACGAACCTCCTCTCGGGATCTGTTCTCGGAGTGCAAGGGCATCGGCAGGGGAGGACGGGCTCGAGTACAGCCTCCTGCCGAGGGCTGCTTGAACCGAGGAGGGCTTTGCGCTGATCGCCCGGATGGGTGCGAGGTCGTGCTTCACAATGTCTCCCTGTGACGAGCACCTGGATGACCACGGCCATTGCGATTGTCGGCACGCTGCTGGGCAGCGCACTGACGGCGTTTGTAACCGCTCGGACTGAGCGGCGGAAGAATGAGGCTCTGGAGCGGCAGCAGATACGCCAAGAGGCCGCACAAGATCGCACTGCGCTTCGTGAGTTGCGGGTTGAGCACCAGAAGTGGCGCCGGGACCGCCGCCAAGCTGCTTACAAAACCTTGATGGATGCAGCTCATGAAGCGCAGGGGGCTATCTGGCAACTGTCACGGCTGACCCTGGAGCCCTATGACCAGCATCGTTATGACACATGGCGTGGTGCAGCCATCGATGCGGTACGGGCAACTCGGCAGGCTGCCAACACGGTTGAGCTCGAAGGACCCGCTGCTGTGGCGCAGGCCGGCGCCGAGTACGCAGAAGCCATCGATCAGCACATCCACCCGCCCATTCAATACCTGATGGAACTGAGCAGGGGGCCGCTGACTGGTGAGCAGAAGGATCGCTATCGCTCCTCAGCTGCGGAAACGGGCCTTCACGTGGACGACATGCAGCGGCGCTTTGTTCCTCTCGCGCGTGCGGCCCTCGACGAGTTGATGGACGAGGCCGACCAGCGGACGTAAGCCTTGCCCCAGCCTCACCCAGAAGCGGACATCAACTCACGAACCTCCCTCTCAGGTTCGCGCCGACCGACCGGCGGTGGCCCGGCATGGCGACCACCGGTTCGTAGGAACCCTCCATACCCGCCGCCGACGGAAGCGAGAGGGGCTGCCCCAAGGCTCCGGACAAGGCGTTCCCCCGCATGCGGCCCAGTGCGTCACCAGGGCTTCCAACCTTCTCAAGCTGCTGGCTATCTGATGAAGCGTCAAGGGCGCCCGTTCGCCATGTGACGGATGTCTCATTTGACCGACTAGCCGGTTCCTGAAAATCGGCGTCAACCCAACATTGAGACAGGTTCTCTGTAGGGTCAACACAAGAAATCATGGCGATTACGGGACCCAGCTACCAGCGCGCAGATGCTTATGTGTGCCGCAGAGTGATTTGGTAACGAGGACTCAACGGCGAGTCGCAGGCGCGTGATTGGCCGGAGTTCCTCGTTCAAGAGGGGAGCCCGTTGGTTCCGACTCCGGTTCCTAGGCCACTGTCGGAGGGGCTCCCCTCACCTGCCCAACGCCAGCAGAGGACGTGGAGCACCATGCAGGATAAGGCACGCCTTACTCCCAGCGGAAGCGGTCGGCAGAAGCCGGCCGAAGATTACAGCAACGCGCCGGTGGCCGCCACGGCCGAGGTCTGCCGGTGCGGCCGCGCCATCGCGAGCGCCCCGCAGCCGCGCGCCGAGGACGGCTCGCTCAACCGGTGGCCGCTCAACCTCGCCACCCTGGGCAAGCGCAAGATCTTTGTCCGAGGCCTGATCTTCGGCCTGGGAAGCGGCACCGTCTCGATGGCCAGTGCCTGGTGGAGCAGCGCCGGCTTCCCCCTCGGCCCCTTCGGCTGACCGAACTGCGCCTCGGCTCCCGCCGGCTCGGCAACACCGAAGAGCCCCCGGCCCGCCCCTGGATGGGGCGGGCCGGGGGCTCTCCTTCTTCTCGCCTGCTGTCACGCGCAACGCTCGGCCCCGACAATCCCTACGCGGCGGCGCCCCACCCCGACAAAACGCGCCCGTATCAGCGTCGTACCTGGTCAGGGCGGGTTACCGCACGGGATCTTCAGTCCATGACGTTCTCCGCCAACCGGCAGTGTCCGCCGCTGCCCCCGGCCGCCGAGCAGCCGGTCCTCACCCTCCGTTTCACCGCCTCCCCGCGCGGCGCCCGGCTCGCCCGGCGTCTCGCCTCCCACCAGGTGGACGCCTGGGGCTGGGCCTACGGCACGCCCGTCCACGACGCCGTGGAACTGGTCGTCGCCGAACTGGCCGCGAACGCCGTCACCCACGGCCTGGTCCCGGGCCGGGACGCCGAGCTGCGGCTGAGCAGGGAGGGCGAGGGACGCGTACGGGTCGAGGTGAGCGACACCCGCGGTGAGCGACGGCCCCGCACGGGGCCGGCCGGCGGGGAGACGGACGGCGGGCGCGGGCTGCTCCTGGTGGCCGCGCTGTCCGTGGACTGGGGCGTGTGCGAGCGGGCCGGGGGTGCGCCCGGGAAGACGGTCTGGGCGGTGATCGCGCCCACCATGGAGGCCGGCCCGGACCTCGCCGCCGTAGGAGGAGGGCGGCCACCGGAGGCCGAGGGCAGCGCGTCCGCGACCTGAACCCCCGTTCGGGAACCGGCCCGGTCCCGCGCACCCCGGCCCATTGCCCCGGTCCGAGCTGGCACGATATGGAGGAGTTGTATGGGGCACGGGTTCACCGGCGCGGGCCCCCGAGGAAGCCCGGCCGCGGGGGTGGCCGGGCGTGTGCTGTGGGGAGCGGGAGCGGCTGATGGCCAGGAGCGGCGGGACCGTCGTACTGAGGGACGTGCTCGACATCAAGGAGGACGTCTACGCCGGCGACTTCAAGGTCGAGCTGTCCCAGGGGTTCAGCGGGCGCTCGGCGGGGCGGGTCGAGGAGTACGTGGTCACCCCGCAGCTCCGGGAGGAGTTCGACAAGGCGCTGAAGCTGGTGCGCGGCGCGGTGCGGAAGAGCGCGTCGTACGCCGCCTACCTGCACGGCTCCTTCGGCGCCGGCAAGAGCCACTTCCTGACCGTGCTGCACGCCGTCCTCAACGGGGACGCGGCGGCGCGGGCCAAGCCGCGGCTGCGGGAGGTCATCGCCGAGCACGACGAGTGGCTGCGCGGCAAGCGGTTCCTCATGGTGCCGTACCACCTGGTGGGCGCGGCCAACCTGGACGAGGCGCTGCTCGGCGGGTACGTGCGGACCGTGCGCGAGCTGCACCCGGACGCGCCGACCCCGACCGTGTTCCGGTCCGACGCCATGCTCGCCGACGCCCGGCGGATGCGGGAGCAGCTCGGCGACCACGCGTTCGTACGGCTGCTGCCCGACGACAGCGGCAGCGGCACGGGAGCGGACGAGGACGACGACGAGCTCCAGGTGATCGGCGCGGGCGGGGCGTGGACCCCGGCCGAACTGGACGAGGCGTTCACCGCGCCCGCCGGGGACCCGCGCCGCGAGCGGCTGGAGTCCGCGCTGCTCACCGGGCCGATGCGATCCTACGCGGAGAGCGCGCG
This sequence comes from Streptomyces sp. NTH33, assembly GCF_003236365.1. Classification (GTDB taxonomy): domain Bacteria; phylum Actinomycetota; class Actinomycetes; order Streptomycetales; family Streptomycetaceae; genus Streptomyces. Next base: position 8,531 of record NZ_POTZ01000170.1, on the reverse strand, counting down.
GGGGGACGCCGCCAAGTACGTGCCGCTGGAGAACGGCCTGTCCGCGATCAGCCGGCACGCCCGCTCGCTCGACTACGACGGCGTGGTGCTGTTCCTGGACGAGCTGGTGCTGTGGCTCCAGGCGCACATGAAGGAGCGCACCTTCGTCAACAGCGAGATCCAGAAGCTGGTGAAGCTGATCGAGTCCGGCGACGCGGACCGGCCGGTGCCGATCGTGTCGTTCATCTCCCGCCAGCGCGACCTGTCCCAGCTCGTCGGCACCGACGTGCTCGGCGCCGACGTCAAGGCGATGGAACAGGCGCTGGAGTACCTCAACGAGCGGTTCGACACCATCGACCTGGAGGACCGCAACCTGCCGGAGATCATCAAGGAGCGGGTGCTGAAGCCGCTGCCCGGCAAGGAGGCGGTGCTGGAGGCGGAGTTCGCCAGGATCGACCGGACCGGCCAGCAGGTGAAGGACATCCTGCTGGACGGCAGCGGCGCCACGCACGCCGACTGGACGGACTTCCGGGCCGTCTACCCGCTCTCCCCGGCCCTGCTGAACGTGCTGGTCGCGCTGTCCGGCGCGCTGCAGCGGGAGCGGACCGGTCTGAAGCTCGTGCAGCAGTTGCTGGAGAAGAACGCCGACGCCGCCGTCGGGCAGCTCATCCCGCTCGGCGACCTGTGGAACGTGCTGGTGGACGGGACCGGCGCCGCCTTCACCGACAAGCTCAAGCGGGAGTCGGAGGCGGCGGTGAAGTTCTACGCCAAGGCCCGCGGCCACCTGCTGGAGAAGTACGGCTCCGACACGCACGCCGACTTCCGGGCCGACGACCGGTTCGTGAAGACGCTGCTGCTGGGCGCCCTCGCGCCGGACGTGCCCGCGCTGCGGCGGCTCACCGGGGCGCGGCTCGCCGCCCTGAACCACGGGTCGGTGCGGTCCCGTACCGTGCCCGCCGGTGACGTCGTCGTACGGCGGATGCGGGACCTGCAGGCCGCGTTCCCCTCCGAGGTGCGCTCGGACGGCGAGGCCGACCCGGTGTTCTCGCTGCACCTGTCCGACCTCGACATCGAGCCGCTGCTCGACGCGGTGGCCGAGGAGGACAAGGCCGGGGTGCGGCGGGTGTGGCTGCGGGACCGGCTGTGGGAGGCGGTCGGGGTCCGCGACGGGCAGTTCGTCGCCGAGAAGGAGATCGTCTGGCGGGGCACTCGGCGCATCGCCGAGTTCGTCTTCGGCAACGTGCGCGACCGGGCGGACCTGCCCGACGAGCAGTTCACGCCCGCCACGTCCGGCACCGTGCGGTTCGTCGTCGACTACCCCTTCGACGACGGTGACCACTACCCGAGCGACGACTACCACCGCGTCGAGCAGCTGCGGAAGGACGGCGTCACCGCGCCCACGCTGGTGTGGCTGACGGACTTCTTCTCCGACCAGCGGCGGGCGCAGCTCGGCCGGCTGATGCGGATCAACTTCCTGCTGGAACGCGACCGGCTCGCCGACTACACCGGCAACTTCCCGCCCGACGACCGCGCCAAGGTCAAGCGGCAGCTGGAGGTGGCCCGCGACACCCTCACCGACCAGCTGACCGGGGCACTCGCCGAGGTGTACGGGCTGGCCCGGCCGACCGACTCCAACCCGGGGCCCGAGGTGCCCGACGGGCGCCACGTGCTGTCGCTGCAGCCGGAGTTCGCGCAACCGCGAGAGGAGGGCGGCAAGGGGTTCGAGGCCAACGTGCTGCACCTGGCCGACGGCATGTTCTCCGCGCTGTACCCGAAGCACCCCGACTTCGGGCCGGACCGCAACGGGCAGCGCAAGGCGGTGACCGCCGGGGAGCTGCGGACCGCGCTGGAGTGGATCACCCGGGCGATGGACGAGGGCGGCCGGGCCAACAACGTCGACAGCCACCACCTGAAGACGGTGAAGCGGATCGTGGAGCCGCTGGAGCTCGGCACGGTCCACGACGGACCGCTCGTGATGCGGCAGGACTGGCGGACCCGGATCAACCAGGCCGCCGCCGCACACCAGCAGCGCGGCGACCTCGCCGTCGAGGACGTCCGCGGCTGGATCACCAAGGACCTCGGGTACGGCGGGCTCGACAAGCTCACCGGCAACCTGCTCATCGCCGCGTACGCGCTGCTCGACGACCGGGCGTGGGTGTTCCAGGGCGGTCCGGAGCGGGAGGCGCCCGCGCTGGGCGAGATCGGGCCGGGCTGGTCGCTGCGGGCGCAGCCGCTGCCCGGCGAGGAGGAGTACGCGGCGGCCCGGGAACGGGCGGCGCGGCTGTTCGGCGTCTCCGTCAAGCCCGCGCTGTACGCGCGCAACGTCAACCGGCTCGCCGACGAGCTGCGCGCCCGGGCGGAGGCGTGGGAGAAGGACGTCGCCGGGGTGCGGGCCTCACTGGAGCGGCACGCGCCGCTGCTCGGTTTGGACACGCCCGGTGAGGCGGCGCCGCGGACCGCGATCCTGCGCGAGGCGGCCGGGCTGCTGGCCCGGCTCACCCGGCACGGCGGCGACGCCACCGCGCTGGTGCGCGAGCTGGCCGCCGCGTCCCTGACCGCCGGGGAGCGGGACCTGAACACCGCCATGGGCAGCGCGGGAGAGGTGCTGCGGGCGCTGGACGGCACGGACTGGCCCGCGCTCAGGAACGTCCACGGGCTGACCTCGCGCGAGGACGGCGTCGGCGACCGGGCGCGGCGGCTGTTCGCCGAGATCGCGCAGGCCGCGCGGGCGTCCGAGTTCGAGCGGTCGCTGGTGCAGGTGCTGGACGGGGTCCGGGACCAGGCCAACGCGATCATCAACGCGGCCCTCCAAGTGGAGAACGTGTTCGCCGAACAGCGGCGGACCACTGTGGAGGCGCAGGACGTACGGGTCACCGATCCGGAGGTGGCCACCCGCCATCCGCAGGCCGGGACCGGTGTCGTACCGCCGCGACAGCCGGAGATGGAGCAGGTGCCCCCGGCCGGTGGGACCAGGGCGGCGGGCGGCGACGCCCAGCCGGGTACTGAGGCGGGCGGATCCACGCGGCCGCGTCGATCCGGGCGCCGGCTGATCTCCGCCGACGGGGACGTCACCGCGCTGGAGCAGCAGCTCGCGGTGGAGCTGGCCGCCGTGCAGGAGGAGATCCGGGCCTTCCGCGCCGCACATCCCGACGCGGCCGTGGAGATCGTCTGGCAGTCGGTCGACGACCCCGACGGGGCCCGCTGATGCCGGCGCGGCCCGCCGCGGGGCGGCGTGCCGTCGAAGTGCTGCTGGAGGCCGAGCTGCCGCGTGCCGAAGGGCGGCGGCTCGTGCTGGTCGACGCCGTGTGGGCCGGCGACGACGCGGAACGGGGCTTCACGGTCCAGGTCGACGGTGCCGCCCGCCGGGTGCACGTCACCGACCAGGACTCGCCGCTCGGCATCGCCGACGCCTGGAGGCACCACACCACCGAGACCGACCCCGGCGGGGACAGCGTCCTCGTGGTCACCGGCACGGTGCCCGCCGACCAGATCGGCTGGGACCTGCGCGGGCACGCGGTGCGCCGCCGCCCGCTGGCCGTGGACCGCGCCGACATCGTCAAGCAGCTGTTCGGGGCGGGCGACCTGGACACCCGCATGGTGCGCGAGCACTGGCTGCTGGACGCGCTGCTGGAGGCCGAGCCGCCCGGCGGCTGGCCGCGGGTCGGCGCCGTCCTCACCCGCGACCGGGCCCTGCGGGCCCTGCTGGCCGCACGGGTGGGGCTCGGGGACACCGGCTCCGACTCCCTGGACCTGGACGCCGACACCCTCTTCGACTGGAGCCGGAACCCGGCCGGGCCACGCCGGTTCGCCGAGCTGCCCGAAGCCGAGCGGGCCGGTCTGGCCGAGTGGCTGGCGCAGGTGACCGGGCCCGCCGCGCCCACGCTGCTGGCGCTGGCCACCGACGGGCGGGGCGCGGACGCCCTGCCGCTCGGCGCGCTCGCCGCGGCGGCGCTGGGCTGCCCGGCCGCCGCCGACACCGGCTTCGCGCTCGGCACGCTCTTCGGCAGCGCGCTCGGCTCGTTCGACGCGCTCGCGCCCTACGCGGCCGCCGCCACCGGTGTGCTCACCCGGTGGATCGCGCAGGCGGAGGCCGGTGGCCCGGCGGGCGCCGACGCGCGCGCCCGCGTCCTGGCCGTACTGGAACGCGCCGACCAGCTCGCCGACCGTGCGCGGCTGACCGGGCTGCTCGCCGGGGACCGGCTGCTGCCCTCCGGGTACCGGACGCGGCTGCGGACACTGGGCGCCGCGCTCGACGGGCGGCCGGCCGCCGCCCAGGCCGCCCTGCGCGAGCTGGGGGACCATCAGCTGGCCGCCCTGTACGCCGACTCCACCGAGCGGGCCCGTACCGCCGTACGTCTGCTGCGCTGGCTCGACGCCCCGGCGCCCGTCGTGGACTCGGTCGGTCAGGGGGTGCGGCACCATCTCGCGTCCACCGGGTGGGTGGACCTGGCCGTCGGCGTCCTCGCCGAGGGCGACGCCTCGCGGGACAGTGTGCTCGGGGAGGCGTACCACCGGCTCATCGGCCGCGTGCGCGCCCGGCGGGGGCTCCTCGACGAGCAGTTCGCGTCGGTGCTGGCCACCTGGGCGGAGGCCGCCTCCCAGCAGGCGCCGGGCGGGGCGCTGCTGATCGAGGACGTGCTCGCGGAGGCCGCCGCGCCGCTCGCCCGGGACGGCGGGCGACCGCTCGTGCTCGTGCTGGACGGGATGAGCGCCGACGTCGCCGTGGAGCTGGCGGCCGGGCTCGGCCGGCGGGCCTGGACGGAGATCGTTCCGGTTCCGGCCGGTTCCGGCGGGCGGTCGCCCGGACGTCTGGCCGCCGTCGCCATGCTGCCGACGGTCACGCGCGTCAGCCGGGCCTCGCTGCTCTGCGGGGCGGCGGCCGACGGCGGGCAGGAGGTGGAGCGCGCCGGATTCACGGCTTTCTGGAAGAAGCGCAGACGGGAAGCGGTGCTCTTCCACAAGGGCGGTTACGAGGGCACGGCCGGACACCGGCTGGCGCCCGCCCTGCTGGAGGAACTCGCCCACGAGGAACGGGTCGTCGGGGTCGTGGTGAACACCATCGACGACGCGCTCGCGGACGGCCGGGAGAGCGGGCGGGCCCGGTGGGGTGTAGGAGACATCGCCAAGCTCGCCGATCTGTTCGACGCGGCCCGCGGCACCGGACGGCCCGTCCTGCTCGTGTCCGACCACGGGCACGTCCTGGACCGCACTCCGCGCGACGCGGGGCCCACGGTGGCCGAGGGGGTCCAGGGCGCCCGCTGGCGGACCGGCGCGGCCGGACCGGGCGAGGTCGGGCTCGCCGGGCCCCGGGTCCGGGCGGCCGGCGGGCGGATCACCGCCGCCTGGCGCGACGACCTGCGCTACACCTCCCGGCAGGCCGGCTACCACGGCGGCGCCTCCCTCGCGGAGGTCACCGTGCCCGTCCTCGCCTTCGTCCCCTCCGACAGCCGTATCCCCGCGGGGTGGACGGTGCTGCCCGCCGAGGACACCGTCCCCGAGTGGTGGCGCACCGAAGCGGAACCCGCACCCGCGCAGGCGCCCGAACCGGCGGCCCGCGGCCGGGGCAGGAAGGCGGAACCGCAGACCGAGAGCCTGTTCCCGCAGGACGGCCACGGCAGCCTCGGCGAGCAGACGGTGCGCAGCGCGCCGTACCGGGCCCAGCGCGACTTCGTACGGCTGCCGCCGGGCGACACGGCCGTGGCCGCCGCCCTCGACGCCCTGCTCGCGGCCGGCGGCAGGCTCTCCCCGGCCGCGGTCGCCGCCGCCGCGCAGGCCGCCACCGGCAAGTCGCAGCGCAACCCCGAGCGGTTCGTCACCGTGCTGGAGCGGCTGCTGAACATCGACGGCTACCCGGTGCTCCAGCTCACGGAGTCCGGGCGCACCGTCCACCTGGACAAGGAGCTGCTGCGGCAGCAGTTCACCGGAGGCACCACCTCATGAGCACCACCGCCGCACCCACCCCGGGCGGCTCCGGGGCACCCGGCGTCAGCGCCGCGCGGGCCCGGGACGTCGTCGACGCGCTGCGTCGCGGCACCGTGCCGCAGCAGGGGCTCGGGCTGTTCGCCGTGGGCCTCGACCGGTTCGCGGACGCCCTGGACGACGACCTGGACACCGTCGCCCGCGGTGGCTCCGCCTTCCACGCGCTGCGCGGCGAGTACGGCTCCGGCAAGACGTTCTTCGCCCGCTGGCTCGCCGAGCGGGCCAAGCGGCGCGGGCTGGCCGTCAGCGAGGTGCAGATCTCCGAGACGGAGACCCCGCTGCACCGCCTGGAGACCGTCTACCGGCGCCTCGCCGAACGCCTGGCCACCGCCACCCACCCGCCGTCCGCCCTGCGGGCCGTCGTCGACTCCTGGTTCTACGCGCTGGAGGAGGAGGTCCTCGACGCCGGGGAGGCCGAGGAGGACGACGAGCAGGGGCTCGGCCGGGCCGTGGACGAGCTGCTGGAGCGGCGGCTCGCGGACGTCGCCCGCACCACCCCCGCCTTCTCCGCGGCGCTGCGCGGCTACCGCGACGCGGTGGCGGCCGGTGACGGGGCGCGCGCCGAGGCGCTGATCGCCTGGCTCGGCGGGCAGAGGTCCGTGGCCGCCGCCGCCAAACGCGCGGCCGGAGTGCGCGGCGACCTCGACCACTTCGGCGCCCTCGGCTTCCTGCAGGGGCTGCTGACCGTGCTGCGGGACTGCGGGCACCCCGGGCTGCTCCTGGTCCTCGACGAGGTGGAGACGCTCCAGCGGGTGCGCGGCGACGTACGGGAGAAGTCGCTGAACGCGCTGCGGCAGCTCCTCGACGAGATCGACGCGGGCCGGTTCCCGGGACTCTTCCTGGTCATCACCGGCACCCCCGCCTTCTACGAAGGGCAGCAGGGCGTGCAGCGCCTCGCGCCGCTGGCGCAGCGGCTGGCCACCGACTTCACCACCGACCCGCGCTTCGACTCCCCGCGCGCCGTCCAACTCCGCCTTTCCGGCTTCGACCTGGCCTCCCTCGGCGAACTCGGCCGCAAGGTGCGCGAGGTGTACACGGCGACGGCCAGGAACCCGGAGCGGATCGCCGCGCGGGCCGACGACGCCTACCTCGACGAGCTGGCGCGGGCGGTGACGGGCTCGCTCGGCGGCAAGGCCGGTATCGCGCCCCGCCTGTACCTGCGCAAACTGGTCGCCGACGTCCTCGACCGGATCGACACGTTCGACGACTTCGACCCCCGGGCGCACTACACGCTCACGGTCGACAGCGCCGAACTCGACGAGGTCGAGCGCAACGCGGCGGCGAGCGCCGGCGACGTGGAGCTGGACCTGCCGTGAGCGCCGACGCGCTGGACCTCCTCGACCCGATCCTCGTCCACCACGTCGTCAACTCGCTCGGCTGGCGTTCCCTGCGGCCCTTGCAGGAGGAGGCGATCGAGCCGGTGCTCGCCGGGGAGGACGCCGTCCTGCTCGCGCCGACCGCCGGCGGCAAGACCGAGGCCGCCGCCTTCCCGCTGCTGACCCGGGCGCAGCGGCAGGGCTGGAAGGGCACGGGCATCGTCTACGTCACCCCGCTGAAGGCGCTGCTCAACAACCTGCATCCGCGGCTGGAGACGTACACGGGCTGGGTGGGCCGTACCGCCGGGCTGTGGCACGGGGACATCGCCGCCACCCGGCGCCGCCGCATCCTCGCCGAGCGCCCGGACCTGCTGCTCACCACGCCCGAGTCGCTGGAGGCGATGCTCGTCAGCGCGAACGTGGACCACCGGGCGTTCTTCTCGGGCCTGCACAGCGTGGTCGTCGACGAAGTGCACGCCTTCGCCGGCGACGACCGGGGCTGGCACCTGCTGGCCGTGCTGGAGCGCCTGCAGAAGGTCGCCGGGCGGCCGGTGCAGCGGATCGGGCTGTCGGCCACAGTCGGCAATCCGCGTCAGCTCCTGGACTGGTTGCAGGGGTCGGGCCGCGGCCGGCGCCCGGGCCGGGTCGTGGCGCCCGGCGTGACGCTGCCCGAGCCGGGGTCCGGTGGGCCGTCGGTGTCCCTGCCGGAGGGTGAGCCCGGGGCCGGGTCCGGCGGCCAGTCGGTGTCCCTGGCGAAGGGGGCGCCCGCGCCCCCGCCGCCGGGAGACGTCGAACTGGACTACGTCGGCTCCGTCGCCAACGCGGCCACCGTGATCGCCGCGCTGCACCGGGGCGAGAAACGCCTGGTGTTCTGCGAGAGCCGGCGCACCGTCGAGGAACTGGGCGAACAGCTCAGGCTGCGCGGCGTGACCACGTTCCTCTCCCACGCCTCGCTGTCCACCGACGAACGACGGCGCGCGGAGGCGGCCTTCGCCGAGGCCCGGGACTGCGTGATCGTCTCCACCAGCACCCTGGAACTCGGCATCGACGTGGGCGACCTGGACCGGGTGATCCAGCTCGACGCCCCCGCGACGGTGGCCTCGTTCCTGCAACGCCTGGGCCGCACCGGACGGCGCCCCGGCACCACGCGCAACTGCCTCTTCCTGGCCCTGGACGACGCCGGACTGCTGTCGGCCGCGTCCCTGCTGCTGGCCTGGTCGCACGGCTGGGTCGAACCGGTGGTCCCGCCGCCCGACC
>NZ_POTZ01000016.1 GCF_003236365.1 Streptomyces sp. NTH33 | reverse complement strand
GGTTCGCGGAGCTCGCCGGGACGGGGTTCGCGGAGCTCGCCGGGCCTTCCACCGAGACCTTGCTGAAACCCAGCGGGCCGCCGGGTCCTTGGCCAGGCAGGCCGCCGCCAGTTCCCGCAAGTCCCCGTCCAGCCCGTCCAGTTCGGGCTCGTCGTGGACCACCTTGTACAGGAGCGCCACCGAGGAGTCGCCCGGGAAGGGGGGTGCGCCGGTCGCGGCGTACACCAGGACCGCGCCCAGGGAGAAGACGTCCGCCGCTCCGGTGACGCCCTTGCCCAGGATCTGCTCGGGCGACATGTAGCCGGGCGAGCCGATCGAGACGCCGGTCGAGGTCAGGGAGGCCGTGCCGTCGGTGGCGCGGGCGATGCCGAAGTCGATCAGGAGGGGGCCGTCGACGGTGAGCAGGACGTTGGAGGGCTTCACGTCGCGGTGTACCAGGCCCAGTTCGTGCACCGCCGCCAGCGCCTCGGCGAGGCCGGCGCCCAGGGCCCGTACGGAGTGCGGCGGCAGCGGACCGGTCTCCGCGACCGCCGCCGTCAGGGAGGGGCCGGCCACGTAGGCGGTGGCGACCCAGGGCACCGGCGCCTCGGGGTCGGCGTCCAGGACCGGCGCGGTCCAGGCGCCGCCCACCCGGCGCGCGGCCTCGACCTCACGGCGGAAGCGGGCGCGGAACTCCTCGTCGAGCGCGAAGTGCGGGTGCACGATCTTCACCGCGACCGTGCGGCCGCCCGCGCTGCGGCCCAGGTAGACGCGGCCCATTCCGCCGGAGCCCAGCCGGCCGAGCAGCCGGTAGGGGCCTACGGCGGTGGGCTCGTCGGATTCCAGCGGGTGCATGGTGTCCACCCCTCCCCCGTACGCCCCCGTACGTCTCACAGCAGGGTAGTGCGCCGCGGCTCTACGGCCGCAGCAGATCCACCTTCACGTCCGCCGGGAACCCGGTCGTCGGGCCGATCCGCCGCGCGAACTCGGCGACCGCCGACAGCTGCGGGCCGCCGAAGCTGAAGTCGAGGGTGGTGAAGTACTGCTCGAGGACCTGCTGGTCGAACGCCTCCCAGCGGGCCGCCTGCTCGGCGACCTTGCCGACCTCCTCCAGGGACAGGTTGCGGGAGGACAGGAAGGCCTCGTGGACCTTGCGGGTGATGTCCGGCTCGCGCTCGAGGTAGTCGCGGCGTGCCGCCCAGACCGCGAAGACGAACGGCAGGCCCGTCCACTCCTTCCACAGCTGTCCCAGGTCGTGCACGTCGAGGCCGTAGCGCGGGCCGTCGTGCAGGTTGGCGCGCAGGGCCGCGTCGCCGATGAGCACCGCCGCCTCCGCCTCCTGCATCATCAGGCTCAGGTCGGGCGGGCAGGTGTAGTAGTCCGGCGCGACCTCGTACCGCTCGGCCAGCAGCAGCTGGGCGAGGCGGACGGAGGTGCGGGAGGTCGACCCGAGGGCGACCCGGGCGCCGTCGAGCCGGTCCAGCGGGACCTGCGAGACGATCACGCACGACATCACCGGGCCGTCGCAGCCCACGGCGATGTCGGGGAAGGCGACCAGATCGTCCGCGTGCCTGAGGAATTCGACGAGGGTGATCGGCCCGATGTCGAGGTCACCCCGCACCAGCCGCTCGCTGAGCTTCTCCGGGGTGTCCTTCGTCAGCTCGAAGTCGAGCAGCGTGCCCGTTCTCGCGAGCCCCCAGTACAGGGGAAGGCAGTTGAGGAACTGAATGTGGCCGACGCGCGGCCGGTTGCGAGAATTGTCCACATCGCGAGACTAGACCCTCCCCGGCGTGGTCCTGCCGCCGCCCCCTTCTCCGCCTCCGCGCCCACCCGGTTGCCTCGATTGGCCGATTCCGTGCCATTCTTCTGTCGGGCCGATCCGCTCTCTCTGCGTCAACCTCTCACCAGAACCTTCAAACATCCGGGTGACGTGATCTTGACCTCTATTGCGTTCGGCTGCCCGCATGCTAGGCTCGCAAGCAAGTTGCAGTTTGGTTTCCCTTGCAGTACAGAGCCTGCGGAGCATGTGACCGCGGGCTCTGGTCGTTTTCAGACGTATGCAGTTGTGCGGCGATTTCGTTTTCACACTTGCAGGTTCTGGAGCAGGGCGACCCTTTGAGCCCAGGGAGGGCTTATGGCTACCGGAACCGTGAAGTGGTTCAACGCCGAAAAGGGCTTTGGCTTCATTGCCCAGGAAGGCGGCGGCCCCGACGTCTTCGTCCACTACTCCGCGATCAACGCGAGCGGTTTCCGCTCCCTCGAAGAGAACCAGCAGGTGAGCTTCGACGTCACCCAGGGTCCGAAGGGCCCGCAGGCGGAGAACGTCACCCCGGTCTGAGAGCAGTACCCAAGGAGCCCCGCGCCGTCCGGCGGCGGGGCTCCTGCCTTTGTCCGCATACGGTCCGGTGAATTCCCGGCGAACTCCCCCATACGCTCCCGGAAAGGAATGGCGGGCCGCGGCAGAGGTGGCCTGAATGACCCGCGAACCCCGCCCGCCGTCAGCGGGCCCCGCTAACGTCCACGGCCATGACCAACACAGACACAGACACGGGCACAGGCACAGGCACAGGCACAGGCACCGGAACAGGCACAGGCACCGGAACAGACACGGACCCCGACACGGATTCCGGCACCGACTTCCTCACCACCACCCGGACCTTCTACGACGCCATCGCCGAGGACTACGCCGAACACTTCCGCGGGGACCTCGCGGCCAGGCCCCTGGAGCGCGCCCTGCTCGCGGCCTTCGCCGAGCTCGTCGGCGCGGGCGGACAGGTGGCCGACCTCGGGTGCGGGCCCGGGCGGGTCACCGCGCACCTGGACTCGCTGGGGCTGTCCGTGTTCGGTCTGGACCTGTCGGCGTCGATGCTCGCCGTGGCCCGCAGGGAGAACCCGGGGCTGCGGTTCGAGCAGGGCTCGATGCTGGCCCTGGACCTCCCGGACGGAGAACTGGCGGGCGTCGTCTCCTGGTACTCGACGATCCACACTCCCTTCGACCGCCTGCCCGGCCTCTTCGCCGAGTTCCACCGCGTCCTGGCGCCGGGGGGCCACTTGCTGCTCGCCTTCCAGGTCGGCGACGAGCCGCGCCACCTCTCCGAGCCCTTCGGCCACCCGGTCTCCCTGGATTTCCGGCGACGCCGCCCGGAGCGGATCGCCGAGCTGCTGACGGCGGCCGGCTTCGCCCTCCGCTCCAGCACCGTACGAGAGCGGGACGAGACGGTCGCGGAGTCGTCCCCGCACGCGTTCCTGACGGCCCACAAGCCGTAGTCCGCGGGGAGGACGGTGAAGCGGCGGATGGACTCGGGGCGGGAGACCAGCTGGTTGGCCTCGTCCACGGCTCGCTGCAGGATCGCACGCAAGTCGGGGGCACCGGCCAGGAGTTCGGCGGGGACCGGGTGTCTGCCGTTCATCCGGCGCCAGTGGGTGATGCCCTCGGGGTCCAGGGTGATCAGGGCGGAGACGTAGGGGCGGCCGTCGCCCAGGACCCTGCACGGGGAGATCAGGGGAGGGGAGCGCAGCCAGTTCTCCAGGGGAGTCGGGGCCACGTTCTTGACGCCCGCCGTGATCAGGGGATACCCGTCGTCGTCCGGGCGCCCGATGCGTCTGGTGTACGCGCTGTGCGCACCGAGTCGTTCACCGGCGGCACGCGCCCGCGGGTGTTACCGCCGGTTGCAAGCGGGATCGTACGGCGCCCTCATGAGGAGTTCGTACGGGTTCGGGAAGGGTCCCAGGACAGCGGACCCACCTGACCGGCGAGGTGCTTCCGCTGCTCACCTGACCCTCGGACCGCGGACGGGGTCCGGGCCCGGCCCTCCACGAGGCTGCCCAGGCCCGCCGACCGGGCCGAACAGGCCGACCGGAACCGGATCTACCGGATCAGGACGCCTGGCCCTGCGCCCGCGCCCGGTCGTCGGCCGCGTCCTCCTGGCCGGCGCTGGCGTCGAAGTTCGCCTTCATGCGGTCCACCCGCCGGGCGACCTGCTCCGATGCCCGGTCCCGCTCCTTGCGCAGGGCGACGAAGCTGATCGGGGCCGAGATCACCATGGCGAGCAGGAGGATCCACAGGCCGTTGGAGCTGCCGAGGCCGCGCGGGGCGATGCCGGAGTAGACGAGGCCCCAGACGACCCCGAGGCAGCCCACGAAGATCCCGAGGCGCATCAGCGTGTAGCGGAGCATCTCAATCCACTCTTCCGTTCCGGACATTTCCACTAGGGCAACGTCCAGTGAAGCACGGCCGGCACCCGACCGTGAAAGGGGGTACCAAGGGGAGGCAAAGTCTCAGGTCAGGTCAGCGGCCTCAGGGCAGCGGCAGCAGCATGGTCACGTCGTCGCGGTCGTCGCCCGGCGCGACCCGGACGGCGCCGGGCACCCGGCCGACCTCCTTGTAGCCGCAGGAGGCGTAGAACCGCTCCAGGCCGAGCCCGCCCCGGCAGGCGAGCCGGATCGCCTCGATGCCGTCGAAGCCGCGGGCCGCGTCCGCCGCGGCCGCCATCAGCTCCCGGCCGTAGCCCCGGCCCTGGTGGCGGGGATGCACCATCACCGTGTAGAGCCACAGCCAGTGGGTCATCAGTCGGTGGGTGTTGAAGGTCAGGAAGGCCGTCGCGGCGACCCGCCCCTCCTCGTCGTGACCGACCAGCAGCCGGGCGCGTCCCTCGGCCAGCGTCGCGAACTGCTTCACCAGCTCGGGCCGTATCGCCTCCCGCGTCACCGGCGGCACGAAGCCCACGGCACCGCCCGCGTTCGACACGTCGGTCCACAGGTCGAGGATGCCGTCGCGCAGGGCGGGATCGACGGCGGGATCAAGGGTGAACGTAAGGGGCATTGACGCATAGTATCTATTACGCCAGTGCCCTCGCAGCCACTTTCAGGTCGGAGACCAGCCCCTGGTACGCCCCCTCCCGGTCGTCCGCCCGCAGCACGGACGAGGGGTGCACGGTCGGGACGAGCCGCTCCGGACGCCCGTGGATCTCCTCTTCCAGCACCGTCCCGCGCACCTCGGTCACCCGGAACGACGAGCCCAGCAGCGCCTTGCCGGCCGTCGCGCCCAGCAGGACGATCAGCTCGGGCCCGACGAGCGCCAGCTCGGCCGCCAGCCAGGGCCCGCACGCCCTCGTCTCCCGCAGGGTGGGCGCCTTGTGAATACGGCGCCCGCCCGGTCCGGCCCGCGTGAACTTGAAGTGCTTGACCGCGTTGGTGACGTACGCCTCGTCGGGGTCGATGCCCGCCTCGGCCAGCGCCCTGTCCAGCAGCTTCCCGGCCGGCCCGACGAACGGCCTGCCCCGCCGGTCCTCCTGGTCCCCGGGCTGCTCGCCGACGAGCATGACCCGGGCGCCGGCGTTCCCGGCGCCGAACACGGTCTGCGTGGCGTCCCGGTGCAGCGGGCAGCCCCGGCAGCCGGCCGCCGCCTCGCGCAGGGCGGCCAGGTCCGCGTGGGCCGGGACGAAGGGCTCGGCGGTGTAGGCGTCCTCGGGCTCCCCGGGCGCCCCGGCGGCCTTCGGCTTCGTGGTGGCCATGCCGGACGGGTACCCGCCCGGCCACCGGCGTCACGGCCCGCGCCGGCTCACACCCGCATGGGCTGCGGCGACTCGCGGCGCGCGGGGTCCGGGCCGTCGTACTCCCGGATGATCTCGTACCGCGTGTTGCGCTCCACCGGGCGGAAGCCCGCGTCGCGGATCAGCTCCAGCAGGTCGTCGCGGGTCAGCTTGTCCGGGGTGCCGAAGTTGTCCGCGTCGTGCGTGATCTTGTACTCGACGACCGAGCCGTCCATGTCGTCGGCACCATGCTGGAGCGCGAGCTGCGCGGTCTGCACGCCGTGCATCACCCAGAAGACCTTGACGTGCGGGACGTTGTCGAACAGCAGCCGGGAGACGGCGAAGGTCTTCAGCGCCTCGGCGCCCGTCGCCATCGTCGTACGGGCCTGGAGGCGGTTGCGGACCTTGCCGTCCTTCATGTCCACGAAGTCGTGCTGGTAGCGCAGCGGGATGAAGACCTGGAAGCCGCCGGTCTCGTCCTGCAGCTCACGCAGCCGCAGCACGTGGTCCACACGGTGGCGGGGCTCCTCGATGTGGCCGTAGAGCATGGTGCAGGGGGTCTTGAGCCCCTTCTCGTGCGCCAGCCGGTGAATCCTCGACCAGTCCTCCCAGTGGGTCCGGTGGTCCACGATGTGCTGCCGGACCTCCCAGTCGAAGATCTCCGCGCCGCCGCCGGTCAGGGACTCGAGCCCGGCCTCGATCAGCTCGTCCAGGATCTCGCTCGCGCTCAGCCCGGAGATCGTCTCGAAGTGGTGGATCTCGGTGGCCGTGAACGCCTTCAGCGACACGCCGGGCAGGGCGGCCTTCAACTCCCGCAGGGAGCGCGGGTAGTAACGCCACGGCAGATTGGGGTGCAGGCCGTTGACGATGTGCAGCTCGGTGAGGTTCTCCGACTCCATCGCCCCGGCCAGCTTCACGGCCTCCTCGATGCGCATCGTGTACGCGTCCTTCTCGCCCGGCTTGCGCTGGAAGGAGCAGTAGGCGCAGGACGCGGTGCACACGTTCGTCATGTTGAGGTGCCGGTTGACGTTGAAGTGCACCACGTCGCCGTTCTTGCGGGTGCGCACCTCGTGGGCGAGGCCGCCGAGCCACGCCAGGTCGTCCGACTCGTACAGCGCGATGCCGTCCTCGCGGGTCAGGCGGACGCCCACCCGCACCTTCTCCTCCAGCTCGCGCTTGAGCCCGACGTCCATGCCCCTACCTCTTTCCTCAAAGACTCCGACAACCGTACGCCCGGGTGGCTAGACCTCCTCGGGCAGCTCACCCACCCGGTTCTCCCACTTCGTGGAGAGCACGATCGTGGTACGGGTCCGGGAGACGCCCTTGGTGCCGGACAGCCTCCGGATGATGCTCTCCAGTCCGTCGACGTCCGGCGCGCGCACCTTGAGCATGAAGGAGTCGTCGCCCGCGATGAACCAGCAGTCCTCGATCTCGGGCAGGTCCTTCAGCCGCTGCGCCACGTCCTCGTGGTCGGCGGCGTCGGAGAGCGAGATGCCGACCAGGGCGGTGACGCCGAGGCCGAGCGAGGCGGCGTCCACGGTGGCGCGGTAGCCGGTGATGACACCGGCCGCCTCCAGCCGGTTGATGCGGTCGGTGACGCTCGGTCCCGACAGGCCGACGAGGCGCCCCAGCTCCGCGTACGAGGCCCGGCCGTTCTCCCTCAGGGCCTGGATGAGCTGCCTGTCCACCGCGTCCATGCGATCGAAGCCTTCCGCTGAAGAGATCCGGTGAGGGACCCCGAGAAGTTCCTGAAGTGTGTCAAGTCGTACTGGTGTTAACGGTGTTGCTCTTGCTGCCTGTCGCTCACGAAGGTGGGGAGCCGCCGCCCAGTTCACCCTCCCAGCGGCGGTAGAGGCGGTGGGGCACGCCCACGGCGTCCAGGGCCCGGCCGGCCACGAAGTCCACCAGGTGCTGGATGTGCGTGGCTCCGGCGTAGAAGGCGGGCGAGGCGGGCAGGACGGTGGCGCCCGCGTCGTCCAGGGTCACCAGGTGCCGCAGCGTCTGGCCGTGCAGCGGGGTCTCCCGTACGGCCACGACCAGCGGCCTGCCCTCCTTGAGGGTCACGCTCGCCGCCCGCTGCAGCAGGTCCTTCGACAGTCCGAGGGCGACCCCCGCCACGCAGGCCGTCGAGGCGGGCACGATCAGCATGCCCTTCGCCGGGTACGACCCGGAGGACGGCCCGGCCGCCAGGTCACCGGCGCTCCAGTGCCGTACCCCCGTGACGTCCACGTCGAACGTGCCGGGCTTGCCGTCGGCCCCCCGGGACAGCCACTCCCGCAGGTCGTCCTGCCAGTGGGCGTCCCGGAAGGAGATGCCGGTCTCGTCGAGCAGGGTGAGCCGCGAGGCCCGGCTGACCACCAGGTCGACGCTCTGACCGGCGTCGATCAGCGCCCGCAGCACAGCGGCCGCGTACGGGGTGCCGGAAGCCCCGGACACCCCCACGATCCAAGGCACGCGCTGCGTTTCTCCTACGTTCACACGTCGAGCCTACCGGCGAAGCGGGCCGAACTCAGGACCGGCCGGACACCTTCACGAGAGCCCCGGCGCCAAGCGGCCGGCTCCGGCGCCCGGGTCGCCTCACCGCAGGGACAGGCCCTTGGGTGAGGTGAGCCCCTTGGCGGGGTGGGCGCGGAAGGCCGCCGTCCACACCGTGGGCGGGCAGGAGGCACCGTTGGGCTGCTGCTTCGCCAGCCGCATGCGGCGGCTGTCCTCCACGACGACGCGGCCGTCCCGCGCCGCCGTCACCTTCAGCCGCACCGGCACGGTGGTGGCACCGATGTCGTCCGGAAGCCGGACCGACACCCGCGCGAACGGGACGTCCGCGTCGCCGGACGCCCGCTCCACGCACCTGTCCTCCACGCATACGCGGACGGTCGCCGCGTCCGTGCCGCCGAAGTCGGCGGGCCGCCACACCACGGAGACCCCCGAGTCCATGTCCATCAAGGTGCACACGGGGGCTTGGCCGAAGACCGAGCAGCCGGTCAGGGCCACCGCCGTGCCGAGGGTGAGCAGGATGCGTCGCACGTCAGTACCTCGCCACGGTGCCCGGGAGGGCGCCGTCGGCCAGGGATCGCCTTCCTGGTGGCCGGGCGCCCGCAGTCGTCGGCCGCACTCTACGGGGCCGCGCCGACGCGCACCCGGCGCTCTACACCGTCAGCCCGCGCACCAGCAGATCCAGCAGCGCGCACACGAACAGCGCGATGCCGATGAAGCCGTTGACGCTGAAGAACGCCCGGTTCAGGCGGGACAGGTCGTGGGGGCGGACGATGGTGTGTTCGTAGACGAACGCGCCCGCGACGACGACCAGGCCCAGCCAGAAGAAGGCGCCGGCGCCGGTGGCGAGGGCGTACCAGACGAACAGGGCCGTGGTGATCAGGTGGCAGGCCCTCGCCCCCCGGATGGCGGCCGGGATGCCGAAGCGGGCCGGGACCGACTTGACGCCGATCTCGCGGTCGGTCTCCACGTCCTGGCAGGCGTAGATGAGGTCGAAGCCGCCGATCCAGATGCCGACGGCCAGGCCCAGGATCACCGCTTCCCAGGACCAGGCGCCGGAGATCGCCAGCCAGCCGCCGACCGGGCCGATCGCCTGGGCCAGGCCCAGGATGGCCTGCGGGAAGTTCGTGAACCGCTTGCCGTAGGGGTAGACCACCATCGGGATCACCGCGAGGGGGGCGAGCGCCAGGCACAGCGGGTTCAGCAGGGCCGCCGCCCCCAGGAAGACCGCCAGGGCGATCAGGGCGCCGGTCCACGCGTGGCGGACGGACATGGCGCCGGTGACCAGCTCGCGGTGCGCGGTCCTGGGGTTGCGGGCGTCGATCTCCCGGTCGATGATCCGGTTGACCGCCATGGCGAACGTGCGCAGACCCACCATGCAGACCGTGACCAGCAGCAGCCTGCCCCAGTGGATGGTCCTGTCCCCCTCGTACATCGCCGTGAGGGAGGCGATGTAGGCGAAGGGCAGCGCGAAGATCGAGTGCTCGATCATGACCAGGCGCAGAAAGGCCCTGGTACGTCCTGGTTGCGGCAGTGCAGCGGACGCCGAACTCACAATCCGTACTCCTTCCAGCGGCGGTCGACCTTCGCCGCCGTCTCCGGGTCGGACAGCACCATCTCCGGCCACCCGCCGTCGCGCGTGTAGCCCTCCTCGGGCAGCTTCTTCGTCGCGTCGATGCCCGCCTTGCCTCCCCAGAACTGCTGGTAGGAGGCGTGGTCGAGGTGGTCGACGGGGCCTTCCACGACCGTGAGGTCGCGGGTGTAGTCCGTGTTGCCCAGGGCCCGCCAGGCGACCTCGTGCAGATCGTGCACGTCGCAGTCGGCGTCGACGACCACGATCAGCTTGGTCAGCGACATCATGTGTGCCCCCCAGATGGCGTGCATCACCTTCTGGGCGTGCTTGGGGTACTTCTTGTCGATCGAGACGATCGCGCAGTTGTGGAAGCCGCCGGCCTCGGGGAGGTGGTAGTCCACGATGTCCGGGACGATGATCTTCAGCAGGGGGAGGAAGAAGCGCTCCGTCGCGCGGCCGAGCGGACCGTCCTCCGTCGGTGGCCGGCCGACGACGATCGACTGCAGCAGGGGGCGCTTGCGCATCGTCACGCAGTCGATGGCCAGCGCCGGGAAGGATTCCTGCGGGGTGTAGAAGCCGGTGTGGTCGCCGAAGGGCCCCTCGGGCAGCATCTCGCCCGGCTCCAGCCAGCCCTCCAGGACGACCTCGGCGTTCGCCGGGACCTGCAGCGGCACGGTCTTGCAGTCGACCATCTCGATCCGCCTGCCCGCGACGAAGCCGGCGAACAGGTACTCGTCGATGTCGCCGGGGAGCGGAGCGGTCGAGGCGTACGTCACCGCCGGGGGGCAGCCGAAGGCGATGGCCACCGGCAGCCGCTCGCCGCGCCGGGCCGCCACCTGGTAGTGGTTGCGGCTGTCCTTGTGGATCTGCCAGTGCATGCCGATGGTGCGCTTGTCGTGGCGCTGCAGGCGGTACAGGCCCAGGTTGCGGATGCCGCTCTCCGGGTCCTTGGTGTGGGTGAGGCCCAGGTTGAAGAAGGAGCCGCCGTCCTTGGGCCAGGTGAACAGCGCCGGCAGCCGGTCGAGGTCGACGTCGTCGCCGTGCAGGACGACCTCGTGCACGGGGGCGCTGTCCGACTTCACCTTCTTCGGCGGTACGTGCGTCATCGCGCCGAGCTTGCCGAAGGCCTCGCGCACGCCCACGAAGCCCTGCGGCAGCTCGGGCCGCAGCAGCCCGCCGATCTTTTCGGTGATCTCGCCGTACGACTTCAGGCCGAGGGCCTTCAGCAGGCGCCGGTCGGTGCCGAAGACGTTCATGGCCAGCGGCATGGCGGAGCCCTTCACGTTCTCGAAGAGCAGTGCGGGACCGCCGGACTTCTGCACGCGGTCGACGATCTCACCGACCTCCAGATACGGGTCGACCTCGGCCTTGATGCGCTTGAGGTCACCCTCGCGCTCCAGCGCCCTGAGCAGGGAGCGAAGATCGTCGTAAGCCATGTGTCCCAGTATCGCCGAGGCACTTGTGGCGCCCGCGACCGCCCCGTACCGTCGGCCGCCCCGTACCGCCGGACGGCGCGGATCAGTCCCGGGCGGCCCGCTCCAGGTCGTCGTGGTGCCGGCGCAGCCGGGTGGCCGTCATGCCCGTGGCGAGCAGGACGCCGCCCGCGGTGGCGAGGGGGGTGGCCAGCACCAGGGCGGTCACCGGCCGCTGCCAGTCCCGGTCGGACGTGAACACCTGCCAGGCCGCGTAGCACCACAGGAGCATGGTGACGCCGAGGAGCACGGCTCCCCAGCCGGTGAGACGTTCGGCGCGGACACGGAAGTTCTGTTCGACGGCTGCCGGATGCACGGGCCCCTCCCCCTGACGGTCTGACCATCTGACGGCCTGACGGCTGACCGCCGGACCCGTATTTTCGCCACCGGCTACTCTGGCCCCGTCACCGGGGCCGTCGTCGCAGAGCCCCGCCGTCGTTCTCCAGGGGATTTCTCGACATGCTCAGGGTGCTGACCATCCTCGTGCCGCTGGCACTGACGATCTTCGCGTTCATCGACTGCCTGAACACGCCCGAGGACGAGGTGAGGCACCTGCCCAAGGTCGCCTGGGTCTTCATCATCCTGCTCTTCCCGATCGTCGGCTCGATCGTCTGGCTCGCCGCGGGCAAGGACCGGCAGCTCGCGGCGAACGGCCGCACCCCCTCGGAGTGGCACCGCAACCACCGGACCCAGTACGTCGCCCCGGACGACAACCCCGAGTTCCTGAAGTCCCTCGCCGAGGAGAACGAGAAGGACGAGCAGCTCCTGAAGAACTGGGAGGCCGACCTGCGCCGCCGCGAGGAGGAGCTGCGCCGCAAGGAGCACGGCGAGGAGCCGAAGGACAGCTGATCCCTCCCGGGCTCCTCGGCGCTCCTCAGCGCAGCCGGGACGACGACAGGATCGACAGCAGGTGGGCCGGGACCATCACCCAGGTGATGGCGGCGAGGGCGATCAGGGCCCAGCGGGTGACGTCGGCGCCGCCGGTGATCGTGTCGCCGACCGCCGCGGCGAGCAGGAGCAGGGACGCCTCGATGCCGTTGGTCAGGCGGTGGAGCTTGAAGGCGGCGGCCAGCCGGCGGACCGCGGCCACGCCCTGCGAGCGCGGCCGGGTCGACTCGTCGTCGACGACGGTCAGGCCGCGCCGGGCGCGGGCCACGTCCACCAGGTCGGTGGAGGCCTTCAGCAGGACCACGCCGAGGGCGGTCGCGAGGCCCAGGGACACCCAGCCGCCGAAGCCGGAGCGGGCCGCGTGGAAGCCGGCGCCCGCCATCAGGGCGGCGTCGGCGAGGTAGGCGCCGAGCCGGTCGACGTAGATGCCGGTGGCACTGTTCCGGCCCTTCCAGCGGGCGACCTCGCCGTCCACGCAGTCGAAGAGCAGGAAGAGCTGCATCAGCACGGCGGCCAGGACGGGACCGGTCAGGCCCGGGATCAGCAGCGCGGCCCCGGAGGCGATCCCGCACACCACCATGGTCCAGGTCAGCTGGTCGGGGGTGACGGGCGTGCGCACCAGTTGCCGGGTGAGGCGCAGGGAGATCTTCCGCATGTACAGGCGGCCCGCCCAGTGCTCGCCGTTGCGGCTCGCCAGCTTCGCCCGCGGCTGGCAGACCTCCCGCAGCTCCTCCAGGACCGGAGCAGCGACCATGACCGTTCCCCTCCCACCCACCCGGGTCCAGCTGCCGCACACGCGGCGACGGTCGGGCCAGGGTACCCAGAGGGTGCGATGCCGTTGCCATGCGGCTGCGCCGGGCCGCACAGTGAGCGCATGGATCACGCACAGGCACGCTCATGGCTCGCCACCGCCCTCGCCGAGGCCCGCGCCGGGCTGGCCGAGGGCGGCGTCCCCATCGGCGCCGCGCTCCACGCGGCCGACGGCACCCTTCTCGGCCGCGGCCGCAACCGCCGCGTCCAGGACGACGACCCCTCCCTGCACGCGGAGACGGCCGCGTTCCGCGCCGCGGGCCGGCAGCGCTCCTACCGGGGTACGACGATGGTGACGACCCTCTCGCCCTGCTGGTACTGCAGCGGCCTGGTCCGCCAGTTCGGCATCTCGCGGGTCGTGATCGGTGAGGCGGCCACCTTCCGGGGCGGGCACGACTGGCTCGCGGAGCACGGTGTGGAGGTCGTGGTGCTGGACGATCCGGAGTGCGCCGAGCTGATGCGGGGCTTCATCGAGAAGCGTCCGGACCTGTGGAACGAGGACATCGGGGCGTCACCGCTTCGATCAAGCGCTCGAAGCGGACCCGCCAGCGCTGCTCCGACTCCGTCTCGCCCTGGAACTCGTGGGTGAAGCGGAGGGTGGCGCCGTCGTCCCCGTGGCGCTCCAGGTGGAAGCGGATCCGGCCGCCGCCCTCCACGGTGTACTCGGCGACCCGGTCCACGTCCCACGCGGTGATCCGCCCGCTGCCGAGCCCGCGCAGGGTCACCGCGCCGCCGAGCCGGGGTTCCAGCTCGTCGGCGTCGGTGAACCACCGCGCGAGTCCTTCCGGTGTGGACAGCTGGGGCCAGACCTTCTCCATGGGCTGGGGAAGCCGCACCAGGAAGGCGAGGATGTGCGTGTTCCCGTGGGTCTGGCTGGTGCCCTGTTCGATGGATCCGGTCATGGCACCAGTGTCCCCGAGCGGCTGCTCAGACGCCCGCGTACGAGTGCTTGCCGGTCACGAAGAGGTTGACGCCGTAGTAGTTGAACAGCCAGCAGCCGAAGGCGATGAGCGCGATGTAGGCCGCCTTGCGGCCCTTCCAGCCGGCCGTGGAGCGGGCGTGCAGGTAGCAGGCGTAGGCGACCCAGGTGATGAACGCCCAGGTCTCCTTGGGGTCCCAGCCCCAGTAGCGGCCCCAGGCGGACTCGGCCCAGATGGCGCCCGCGATGATCGTGAACGTCCACAGCGGGAAGACGGCCGCGTTGACGCGGTAGGAGAACTTGTCCAGGGACGCCGAGGCCGGCAGCCGCTCCAGGACGGAGGTCGCGAAGCGGCCGGGCTTCCCGCCGGAGGCGAGCTTGCTCTCGTAGGAGTCCTTGAACAGGTACAGCAGGGTGCCGACCGCGCCGACGTAGAAGACCGCGCCGCAGAAGATCGCGGTGGAGACGTGGATGATGAGCCAGTACGACTGCAGGGCCGGGACCAGCTGGTCGCTCGCCGTGTAGAGGACGGTGACCGCGAGGCCGAGGTCGAGCAGGACCGTGGTGGTCAGGAACAGGCCGAGCCAGCGCACGTTCTTCTTCAGCGCGAGCAGCAGCAGGTACACGCCGACCGCGGTCGCGGAGAAGGTGATGTTGAACTCGTACATGTTGCCCCACGGCGCCCGCTGCACGGAGGCCGCGCGGGCGATCACGCCGCCCACCTGGATGACGAAGGCGAGCACGCTGAGGGACACGGCGACCCGGCCGTACAGGTCGCCCTGCTCGTCGCCGCCGTGCGCGCCGGGCCCGTCGGGCACGTCACGGGCACCGGCCGAGGACCGTACGACGACCTCGGGCCGTTCGAGGACGGTGGTGCCCCCGGCGGACTTCACCGTCACCGCCGGGCCCTTCGCCCCGGCCGCGCCGCCGGAGTCGGCGGTCAGCGCGGCGGCCGTGCGGGCCACCTTGCTGCGGCTGCCGAAGAGCCATTCGGTGATGTACGCGAAGAAGGCCAGGGTGTAGACGGCCATCGCGGAGTAGATCAGCGTGTTGCTGATGCTCGCGAGGTTTTCGTTGGTCGCGGCTGCTAGCGCGTTCGCGGCGGCGAGAGTCATTTCTTCTCAGCCCCTTCGGCGGGTACGGGGGTGTCGGCGTCCGGCTCCCGGTCGGGGTCGGCGTCGGTCTGTGCGGGTGCCTTGTCGTGGACGAGGGCGGCCAGGTCGCCGAGCTCCTCGGGAAGTTTCGCGGACTCGCTGCGGCCCAGGCCCGCCATCTCGACGACCGTCACGCCGTCGGCGCCCCGCACGGCGCGCACCCAGACGCGGCGGCGCTGGATGAACAGGGAGCCGGCGAGGCCGGCGATCGCGGCGATCGCGCCGGTGAGCGCCCAGCCGGTGCCGGGCTGCTGGACGATCTGGAAGCCGGCCCACTCCTTGATGTCCTTGTCGAAGGTGATGGAGCCGGCGCCGTTCGGCAGCGTCATCGTCTCGCCGGGCAGCAGCCGGGCCGCGACGATGTTGCCCTTGGCGTCCTTGAACTGCTGCAGCTTCGGGTTCTTGGTGTCCAGCTGGTAGACGTTCTGCGGGAGGCCCGAGTCGACGCCCAGGTCGCCGTGGAAGCCGGTCAGCGCGAGGACGGGGAAGTCCAGCGCGGGGAACTGGGAGAACATCGTGCCCTTGCCGGCGCCGGCGAAGGTCGGCACGAAGAACGCGGAGAAGCCGAGCTGCTCGGTCTCTCCCTTGGCGTTCCGGTAACCGTCGAGCACCTTGATCGCGCCCTGCGAGGTGATGTTGGCGTCCACCGGCAGCAGCGGCACGGCCTGCCGGTAGACCACGTCGCCCTTGCCGTCCCGGACGGTGACGGTCGGGGCGTAGCCGTGGCTGACCAGGTACACCCGGGCGTCGTCGACGGCCAGCGGGTGGTTGGGCGAGATGGTGGCCTTCCGGTCCTTGCCGTGGGCGCCCACGCTGTAGGTGACGTCCGCCTTGAAGACGCGCGCGGTGCCCTTCTGCGGGCCGGTGCGCTCGTAGGTGCCGGTGAACTTCTTCAGGGTGAAGCTGAACGGGACCAGGTCGTCGTCGTTGAAGAGGTTGCCGGACTTGAAGTCGTCGTACTGGATGAGGGTGTTGGCGAAGCCGTCGCCCTCGACGACCAGCTTGTTGCCCTCGGTCTTGTACAGCTGGCCCCAGGCGAAGGCGACCAGCATCACGATCAGCGCGATGTGGAAGACGAGGTTGCCGGCCTCGCGCAGGTAGCCCTTCTCGGCGGCGACGGCGTCACCGGCGGTGGGGGCACCTCCCACGCCGTTAAGGCTGTGGAGGAGGGCGCGGAAGCGGCGCTGCTTCAGCACCTTCAGCGCGGTCTCGTGGACCTCCTCGGGCGGGGCGGCGGTGCGCCAGGTGGCGTACGCGGGCAGCCGGGTGAGTCGCTTGGGGGCGCCCGGCGGGCGGCCGCGCAGCTGGCCGACGAACTGCCAGGTGCGGGGCACGATGCAGCCGATGAGGGAGACGAACAGCAGGATGTAGATCGCGGAGAACCACACCGAGCTGTAGACGTGGAACAGGCCGAGCCTGTCGTAGACCGGTCCGAGCGTCCTGTGCGCCTGCTTGAAGGCCTCGACCTTCATGGCGTCGGTGCCGTCCTGCGGGATCAGCGAGCCGGGGACGACGCCGAGGGAGAGCAGGAACAGCAGCAGCAGCGCGACCCGCATGGAGGTCAGCTGCCGCCAGAACCAGCGGACCCAGCCGAGGATCTCGCGGCCGGTCCAGGTGAGCCATCCGGTCAGTCCGGGCGCGCGGTTGCCGCCGAAGGATCCGGGTACGGCGGTCTCGGCGGGGGCGGTGGACAGCTGGGAGCCGGCGGTGCCCAGCTCCTCCTCACCGGGGGGCACCACCGCCGGGGTCCCGTCGGTGGTCGTACTGCCGGTCGGCGTCTTGCTCATGTTCAGATCCCCACAGTGAAGCCGGTGGACCAGGTCTGCATCTTCTGCACCAGCAGGTCCCAGGCGCCGGTCAGCAGCAGCACACCGGTCACGATCATCATCGTGCCGCCGATGCGCATCACCCAGACGTAGTGGCGCTTGACCCAGCCGAAGGCGCCCAGCGCCTTGCGGAAGGCGATCGCGGTGAGCACGAACGGGATGCCGAGTCCGGCGCAGTAGGCGACGGTCAGCAGGGCGCCGCGCCCGGCGCTGGCCTGCTGGAAGGAGAGTGTCTGGACCGCGGAGAGGGTCGGGCCGATGCACGGGGTCCAGCCGATCCCGAACAGGGCCCCGAGCAGGGGCGCGCCCACCAGGCCCGTGGTCGGCCGCCGGTGGAAGCGGAACTCGCGCTGGGTCAGCCAGGGCATCAGGCCCATGAAGAAGACGCCCATGAGGATCATGAGCACGCCCAGCACCTTGGACAGGACGTCCTTGTAGTCCTGCAGGGACTGCCCGAAGAACCCGAACAGCGCCCCGCCGGAGACGAAGACCACGGTGAAGCCGAGCACGAAGAGCGAGGCGCCGACGGCCATCCGCCCGCGCCGGGCCTCGGCCAGATCGGTGCCGGTGACGCCCGTCACGTACGACAGGTAGCCCGGGACGAGCGGCAGCACGCACGGGGAGAAGAAGGAGACGAGCCCGCCGAGCACGGCGATGGGCAGCGCGAGCAGCAGTGCTCCGCTGAACACCGTCTGGTTGGGATCAGTGACCGCGGCCAGTAGCACGGCTGCTCACTTCTCCGCGACGACCGGGTCGAGCATCTTGCGCAGCTTCTCCTCGCTGAGCGCCTGCAGGGCACGCGCGGCGATCTTCCCGTCCCGGTCGACGATGATCGTGCTCGGGATGGCCTGCGGGTTGAGGGTGCCCTTCTCGAAGCGGAGCATGAGCTTGCCCGTGGGGTCGTACAGGCTCGGGTACGGCACCTGGTACTGCTTCTCGAACGCGATGGCCGGCTGGGTGCTGGTGTCGCGGGTGTTGATGCCGATGAACTGCACGTCCTTGGCGGCGGTGTCCTCGGCCACCTTCACCAGGTTGGGCGCCTCGGCGCGGCAGGGCGCACACCAGGAGCCCCAGATGTTGAGGACGACGACCTTGCCCTTGTAGGCGGCCATGTCGAGCTGCTTGCCGTCGAGCGTCTCGCCGGACAGGTCGGGGGCGGGCTTGCGCTCGTCCTTCTTCACGGTCGCGATGCCGTCGGTGCTGGTGATGAAGTTGGTGTTGCCCGAGCCGCCGGAGGTGCCTCCGGAGCCGCACGCGGACAGGGTGAGTGCCGCGACGGCGGTCCCGGCGGCGAGCAGGGCGGCGCGGCGACGGACGCGGCTCGGGTGTGTGCGGTGCGGACGGGGCGTACGGTTCGCCCGGTTCGAGCACTGGGGGGCGCGACTGACGGCACTCATGTGAAAAGTTTCGCATGCCCGTTCCGGGGATCTTGGGCACCCCCCTCGCGGCCGGGAAACCGTCCCTCAGGCCGCGCCCGGCGTGCCCTCGGCGCTCTGCGTGCCCGTGCTGCCGCCGGCATCCCGCAGGAACTCCTTCCAGCCGCCGGCCGGCCGCTGCCCGACCTCGAGGGTGCGCAGCCTGGCGAGCACCTCCGGCCTCTGCGCGTCCATCCAGTCGACGAACTGCCGGAAGGAGACCAGGCGCACGTCCTCGCCCTTCTCCTTCTCCCGCGCGATGTGCTTGAAGGCCTCCTCGACGGCGTCCATGTAGATGCCGCCGTTCCACTGTTCGAAGTGGTTGCCTATGAAGAAGGGTGCCCTGTTCGTCTCGTACGCCCGCTTGAAGCCCTGGATGTAGGCCTGCGCCGACTGCTCGCGCCAGCCGGGGTAGTGGTGGGCGGGGGCCCTGGTGGAGTTGACCGACTGGTTGGCGAGCATGTTGTAGTCCATAGAGAGCACTTGGAAGCTGCGGCCGGGGAAGGGTATCTGCTGCAACGGCAGGTCCCAGATCCCCAGCCGTTTCTCCGGCCACACCTGGCGGCCGCCGGGCGAGGAGGCGTCGTAGCGCCAGCCGAGCTCGCGAGCGGTGGGCAGCAGCCGGTCCTGGCCGAGCAGGCAGGGGGTGCGGCCGCCGACGAGCTCCTTGTCGTAGTCGAAGGGCAGGGCGGGCAGGTCGCTGAAGCCGGTGTTGGTCCGCCACTGCTTCACGAAGCCCTTGGCCTGGTCGATCTCGCTGCGCCACTGCTGGGGCGTCCAGCCCCCGACCGAGCCGTTGCCGGAGCAGAAGTGGCCGTTGAAGTGGGTGCCGATCTCGTGGCCCTCGAGCCAGGCGCGGCGGAGGTTGACCAGGGTGTCCTTGATGTGGCCGTCGGTCAGGTAGCCGATGTCGGAGGCTCCGCGCGGGTTGTTCGGCGGGTCGTACAGGCGCCTCTTCGACTCGGGCAGCAGGTAGAGGCCGGAGAGGAAGAAGGTCATGTGGGCGTCGTGCTGCTTGGCGAGGTCCAGGAAGCGGGGGAACAGGCCGTTGCCGACCTCGCCGGCCCCGTCCCAGGAGAAGATGACGAACTGCGGCGGGGTCTGGCCCGGCTCCAGCGGGACCGGCCCCGCCGGCTGGCGCGGCTGCTTGCCGGTGAAGGAGGTCGAGCCGTCGCCGATGGGACGCACGGAGGGGGCGGAGGGTGTCGCACCGGGTGTGCTCGCGCGCCGGGAACCCTCGACGCGGCTCGGGCCGTCCGACGACTTGAGACTGCCGCAGCCCGCGAGCCCGACGGCGGCCGCGGCGCCCGCGCCGAGGCCGAGTATTCCCCTTCGGGAGAAGGTGCGCATGAAAATCCCCGATCCGTCACGTCCTCTGGTGGTCACCCACTCAGAGGCCGTGACGAACGCGGGAGGTTCCGCGAGCCGATATGAATTTCGCGACAAGTGCTGCGGAACTGTCCGCACGCGACCGGGAACTTACCGCCTCTTTACGCTCCGTGCTCTACGTACCTCTGCGCTCCGTGCCCTACGCACCGAACGCCTTGCCCTGCCCCTGCCCCTTCCCCTTCACCGGCTTGGCGCCCGCGAGGAGATGAGCCGGGACCAGGTCGCGGGCCGGCTCGGTGTAGCCGACGGAGACGATCCGGTCGCCCCGGTAGGTGAACGTCGTCAGCGAGGCGAGCGTGCACTGCCGCTTGCGCGGGTCGTGCCACAGCCGCCGCCGCTCGACGTAGGAGCGCACGATCCAGATCGGCAACTGGTGGCTGACCAGCACCGCCTCATGCCCGCGCGCCTTGTCCCTGGCCGCGTCCAGCGCGCCCATCATGCGCACCACCTGGTCGATGTACGGCTCGCCCCAGGACGGCCTGAACGGGTTGACCACGTGCTTCCAGTTGGCGGGCCGGCGCAGCGCGCCGTCGCCGACGCCGAAGGTCTTGCCCTGGAAGATGTTGGCCGCCTCGATCAGCCGCTCGTCGGTGGCGAGGTCGAGCCCGTGCGCCTTGGCGATCGGCGTCGCCGTCTCCTGCGCCCGCTCCAGCGGGGAGGCGACGACGTGGGTGATGTCGCGGGGGGCGAGGTGCTCGGCCACCCGCTCGGCCATCTTCCGGCCGAGCTCGGAGAGGTGGTAGCCGGGCAGCCGCCCGTACAGGATCCCGTCCGGGTTCTCCACCTCGCCGTGCCGCATGAGGTGGACGACGGTGATGTCGTCGTTCTTTCCGTCGGTCTTCTCGCCGGTGTCGCTCACGCCGTCGCCTCCGCCGCCGCCCGGGCCGCCGCCGGAAGGGCGTCGGCGATCCGCTGGAGTGCCGTCTCGTCGTGCGCGGTGGAGACGAACCAGGACTCGAAGGACGAGGGCGGCAGGTAGACGCCGTTCGCCAGCATCGCGTGGAAGAACGCGGTGAAGCGGTACGACTCCTGCGCCCTGGCGTCGCCGTAGTCGCGCACCGGGCGGTCCGTGAAGAAGACGGAGAACATGTTGGAGGCGTTCTGCACGGTGTGCGCCACGCCTTCCTTGGTCAGCGCCTCGGAGACCATGGCCTGGATCCGCTGCGAGACGGCGTCGACCTTGGTGTACGCGGCCTCGTCGAGCAGCCGCAACTGGGCGAGTCCGGCGGCGGTGGCGACCGGGTTCCCGGACAGGGTGCCGGCCTGGTAGACGGGCCCGGCCGGGGCGAGGTGCGCCATGACGTCGGCGCGGCCGCCGAACGCGGCGGCGGGGAAGCCGCCGCCCATCACCTTGCCGAAGGTCATGAGGTCGGGCACGACCCCGTCGACGCCGTACCACCCGGCACGGCTGGTCCGGAACCCGGTCATGACCTCGTCGGAGATGTAGAGGGCGCCGCCTGCCGCGCAGAGGTCCTTGAGCCCCTGGTTGAACCCGGGCAGCGGCGGCACCACGCCCATGTTGCCGGGCGAGGCCTCGGTGATCACGCAGGCGATCTCGTCCGGGTGGGCGGCGAAGGCGGCGCGTACGGCGTCGAGGTCGTTGTACGGCAGCACGATCGTGTCACCGGCCTGGGCACCGGTCACGCCCGGGGTGTCGGGCAGGGCGAAGGTGGCGACCCCGGACCCGGCGGCGGCGAGGAGGGAGTCGACGTGCCCGTGATAACACCCGGCGAACTTGATCACCTTGGACCGCCGGGTGAACCCGCGGGCCAGCCGGATCGCGGACATGGTGGCCTCGGTCCCGCTGGAGACGAGCCGCACCTGCTCCAGCGGCCCGACCCGGCCGGTCATCTCCTCGGCGAGCGCGACCTCGCCCTCGCCGGGCGTACCGAAGGACGTACCGCGCGCCACCGCCTCCTGCACGGCGGCGACCACCTCGGGGTGCGCGTGCCCGAGGATCATCGGCCCCCAGGAACACACCAGGTCGACGTATTCCCGGCCGTCGGCGTCCTTCAGGTACGGACCGCTGCCGGACACCATGAACCGGGGCGTACCGCCCACGGCACGGAAGGCACGCACCGGCGAGTTCACGCCGCCGGGCGTGACGGCCGCCGCACGGTCGAACAGCGCCTGCGAGACGGGGGCTTCGTATGGATATGGCAGTTCGCTCATGACCTGCGACTTCTCCGATTTCTCGGGGGGTTCTCGGTGAATCTCCGGATCCGGTGGGCACTGACCTGTTCAGGGTAGGCCAGCGGCGCCGGCGGTCCGGGGCGGCAGTCCGGGGCGGTGGGGCCCGCCCTGCACCGCTCCGGGCGCACCGAACCACGGATCCGAGGATTCCGCCCCGCCCATCTGCGAAACTGGGCTCCGCGTACGTATGAACCGTACGTACAAGGCGAAGGATCGTGTCGGAGACCGCGAGCTCCCGCGGGCGGATGGTTCGGCGCACGTTTCGGCGAGCGGCCGTGGGGGAGGTCACTGTCACGATGATCGGGTTGCGCGGCGGGCGACACGCGCCCTAGAAAAGCAGTCGGGTGGAGATATGCATCGCGGTGGCGGACTGGGCGAGGGGACTGACGGCCTGGGTCCTCGACGAGCCCGGCGGGGAAGGCACCGGCGCGAGGTTGAGGAAGCGGCCGAAGCACATCAGGCAAGGGACCTACCGAGGGAGCCCGAGCGGTTCGGCCGACGGGCCGACCGGCGGGCCGACCGTCTCGGGGCAGGGAGCAGGAATGGTGGTCGGGTGGGGGTGACGTACAAGTACTTCGGCGCGCCCGACGGCGCGACGGCGGCCCGCGTCCCGATCTCGATGCGTCCCGAGGAACTCGGCGGCGACGAGCTCGGCATGAACGGCATGTTCACCAAGATCAAGCCGGAGACGATGGCCGCCATGGTGCTGACCGGCATCGAGGGCGTGCCCCTGCACAAGGTGCCGCCCCTGGAACTGGTCGTCCTGCACCCCGACTACGCGGTCGTGAAGCTCCCGATGACGGTCGTCGACCCCCTCCGCGACATCGGCGAGGAAGCGGTCGGCGCGGCCGCCTTCATCTGGTCCACGGTCCCGGACCGCGGCGGCCCCCGGGACGCGTTCAACGTGTACCAACTGCTGCACGAGTGGCAGGACTTCAGCCACCGCCTGCACGAGGCGGGACACCAGCCGTACTGCCTGGTGTGGCCCTGAGCCGGTTCGGGGTGTTGTGACATGTGGGCGGGACTCTGTCCGGAGTCCCGCCTTCGTCATGTCCGCCGAGGCCGCGTGCGGCAGCTCGCCGACACGGTGGCCGGGCTCTGCGATGCTGGGGTCAGCTTGCGAAAGGGGGACAAGGGCGATGACGACGGCGTGCATCGCGAAGCCGTTCAAGGTGAACGCGGCGGCGAGCAGCAGAAATGGGCGGCTACGAGCTACTGAGCTGCTGCCGCCGGCCTGTTGGGTGGGGTGTGGCGGAGGTGGTGGCCATGGGGCTCGCAGCGCCAGGGCGTGGGCCGGGGACCGTGATCACGTCGACGTGGTGGTGATCGGCGGCGGGCAGTCCGGGCTGGCTGCGGGACACGCCCTGCGACAGCAGGGAATCAGGCCGGTGGTACTGGAGGCGTCCGAGCAGCCGGCGGGATCCTGGCCGCGCTACTACGACAGCCTGACCCTGTTCTCGCCCGCCCGGCACAGCTCACCCACCCGGATCTGGCGTTCGTCGGGCTGGAATGGCAGCGCAGCCTGTCGTCCAACTCCCTGCGCGGAGTCGGACGGGACGCCGCCCGTGTTGCGCGACGTCTGGTGACCCGTCTCACCCACGACTGAGTCGTTCGCCCCTCGACTCCTTGATTCGACACATGTCAACATAGATATATGTCGAACACGAAGGTGCTGCCGCTGCTCGATTCCGAGGCGTCCGGCGCCGTGGCGCCGTGCTGCCCGCCACTCACCGAGCGCCCGTTCACCGCGGAGGAGGCCGAGACGGCCGCGCGGATGTTCAAAGCCCTGGGCGACCCGGTACGCCTGCGGCTCTTCTCCGCGGTCGCCTCTCACGAGGGCGGCGAGGCATGCGTGTGCGACATCTCCGACGTGGGCGTCTCGCAGCCGACCGTCTCCCACCACCTGAAGAAGCTCAAGGAAGCCGGCCTGCTGACCTCGGAGCGGCGCGGCACCTGGGTGTACTACCGGGTCGAGCCGTCGGTACTGGCCGCGATGGGCAAGCTGCTGACCATCACTCCTGCCGCGGCCTGACCGGCCGACGGGAACGGGGGTACGCCTCCATGTCCAGTCCGACCAGCGTGACCGTCGCGCCGATGACCGACGCACATGCCGACGAGATCCTGGCGATCTACCAGGCAGGAATCGACGAGGGGAACGCGACCTTCGAGACTGCCGCGCCCACCTGGCAGGCGTTCGACGTCGCCAAGTTGCCCGAGCACCGCTTCGTGGCCCTGGACGAGCACGGGGTGGTGCTCGGCTGGGTGGCCGCGACGAAGGTCTCCGACCGCTGCGCGTACGCCGGTGTCGTGGAGCACTCCGTGTACGTCCACCCGGACGCCAGGGGCCGCGGCGTGGCCTCCGCACTACTGGAGGCGCTGATCGACTCCACCGAGGCAGCCGGAATCTGGACCCTCCAGTCCGGCATCTTCCCCGAGAACACGGCCAGCATCGCCCTTCACGAACGTGCGGGCTTTCGCGTCATCGGCGTCCGCGAGCGCATCGGCCGCCACCACGGCCGCTGGCGTGACGTCGTCCTTGTGGAACGCCGCAGCCCCGCCATCATCTGACTCCTGCGAGGAGCAGTCCTCCCGACGCCCATGCGGTCAGGGTCGAGTCGGCTCACTCTCGGGCAGCCGTGCGCGCAGCGTGGCGGCGAACTCCTCGGCGCGGGAGAGCTGGACGCGCAGCTTCTCCACCTGCTCCGCCGCGGCCTGCTCATACCCGCGCACGCGCTCCAGGAGCGCCTCGCGCTCATCCGGGCCGAGCTCGTCGCATGCGTCGAGGCGGTCGGTGGCGTCCAGCAGGTCGCGCATCTGGTCCAGGGTGAAGCCGAGCGGCTTCATCCGCCGGATGACCATGAGGCGGGCGACGTCGTTCTCGGTGTAGAGACGGAAGCCGCCCTGTGAACGGGCGGAGGGAACAACCAGGCCGGTCTCCTCGTAGTGCCGGATGGTGCGCAAGGACAGCTCGGTGCGCGCGGCGACCTCGCCGATCTGCATGTGCTTGTCGCCCATGTCCCTGCTCCTGGCCTTCCCGTCGTTGCGGTACCTCGTACCCGTTCGAGCCGCCGATCTCTACCCTAACGTTAGGGTAGAGTTGCTGGTGGTGAGGGCAGTCTGCTGCTGCCCTGCCGTTGCCGTGTCGGGGCCGACGTCGCCCTCGGCGAAGTTCCGATTCTCGCAGGAGACAAGCGTGCGCGAGCCCATGACGCCCGGCGCCGCCGCCTGCCCGCCGTGACGCTTCGCTCCTGGACGTGAGCCCGCCGCGCGTGCCGCCCTGCCTCCGTCCTTCTCTTCGACTTCCGGTTCCGCGTCGCGGGGCCGCCCGCGGGGTGCCGGCCCGGCCCTTCCGCGTCTTCCCGCACGCCCCGGCCTGCCGCAGGGGGCGTGCCCGAGCACGACAGGTTCCTTCACCCTTGTCCTCCACCGCTGTGTCCCCGGCCGCGCGCCTGCGTGGCCTGAAGCCCGACTGGCTGTCAGACCCGAAGGTCTGGCGCACCGAGGTCCTGGCCGGCCTGGTCGTCGCCCTGGCGCTGATCCCCGAGGCGATCTCGTTCTCGATCATCGCCGGCGTCGATCCGGCGATCGGGCTGTTCGCCTCCTTCACCATGGCCGTGACCATCGCGATCGTCGGCGGCCGTCGCGCGATGATCTCCGCCGCGACCGGCGCCATCGCCCTCGTCATCGCGCCGCTCAACCGCGAGCACGGCCTGGGTTACCTGATCGCGGCCGTCATCCTCGCCGGCGTCTTCCAGGTCGTCCTGGGCGCCCTCGGGGTGGCGAAGCTGATGCGGTTCATCCCCCGCTCGGTGATGGTCGGCTTCGTCAACGCCCTGGCGATCCTGATCTTCATGGCCCAGGTCCCCGAGATGCGGAACGTTCCCTGGGCCGTCTACCCGCTGATCGCCGCCGGTCTGGCACTGATGGTGCTCTTCCCGAAGGTCACCACCGTGATCCCCGCGCCGCTGGTGTCCATCGTGATCCTGACCGTGATCACCGTCGCGGCCGGGATCGCCGTGCCGACCGTCGGCGACAAGGGCGCCCTGCCCTCCTCGCTCCCCGTACCGGGCCTGCCCGACGTGCCGTTCACGCTGGACACGCTGACGACGATCGCCCCGTACGCGTTCGCCATGGCGCTGGTCGGGCTGATGGAGTCGCTGATGACCGCCAAGCTCGTCGACGACATCACCGACACCCACTCCAACAAGACCCGCGAGTCCATCGGCCAGGGCATCGCCAACATCGTCACCGGCTTCTTCGGCGGCATGGGCGGCTGCGCCATGATCGGCCAGACCATGATCAACGTGAAGGTCTCCGGTGCCCGCACCCGCCTGTCCACCTTCCTCGCCGGCGTGTTTCTCATGGTGCTGTGCATCGTCTTCGGCCCGGTCGTCTCCGACATCCCCATGGCCGCCCTGGTCGCCGTCATGGTCATGGTGTCGTTCGCGACCTTCGACTGGCACTCCATCGCCCCGAAGACCCTCAAGCGGATGCCCACCGGGGAGATCGCCGTCATGGTGATCACCGTCGCGTGTGTGGTGGCCACCCACAACCTCGCCATCGGCGTCGTCGTCGGCTCGATCACCGCCATGGTCGTCTTCGCCAAGCGGGCCGCCCACATTGCCGAGGTCACCGCCGTGGTCGACCCCGACGGCAGCACGGTCGTCTACCGGGTCACCGGCGAGCTGTTCTTCGCCTCCTCCAACGACCTCGTCGGCCAGTTCGACTACGCAGGCGACCCCGACAGGGTCGTCATCGACCTGAGTGCGGCGCACATCTGGGACGCCTCCTCCGTCGCCGCCCTCGACGCCATCGAGACCAAGTACGCCCAGCGCGGCAAAACCGTTGAGATCACCGGCCTGAATGATTCCAGCGCCCACCTGCACGGCAGGCTCAGCGGCGAACTCACGGCCAGCCACTGACGCACCTGGGACCGTGTCGGGCCGGCACCCCATCTCGCCAGGTGGATGCCGGCCCGACGGTCGTTCTGCACGGCTGGCCGCGCAGAAGTTGTGCGATGTGGCCGGCAACGTTCCGGGCTGGGCGGCCCACACCGATCAGGGTGGCCGAAGCGGGGCCGGTCCAGTCGCCGTAGCCGAGCAGGTGCAGGCGCGGCTCGGCGACGGCCCGGGTGCCCGCGGTCGGGATGTGGCCACGCGGCCCGCGCAGACCCAGCGGGGCAAGGTGAGCAAGGGCAGGTCGGAAACCGGTGCACCAGATGATCGCGTCCGCCGCGGCCCAGCTGCCGTCGGCCCACTGGACGCCGGTGGTGGTGAGCTGGGTGAACATCGGCTTCGCCGTGAGGAGTCCGGCGTCGCGGGCGGCGCGGACCGGGGGTACGGCGACGATGTTGCCGAGCGAGGCCACGCCGCCGGTGTCGGCGCGGCCGGCGTCGAGAACGCGGCGGCGGGCGGTGGCGACGTCGAACAGGACGCGGCCGTCGATGTCGTCGGCGAGGAACCGGGGCGGGCGTAGCGAAGACCGCGCCCGACAGGGCGGGGCCTTCGGGTCCCGCCCCGGCCGGGGCGTTTTCGAAAGCGGCGGCGTCCGCCCGGTCCGCGACGGGATCCGGAGGCGGTTGTGGGCGTGCTCAGGGTGACCGGTCGAGGACGATGATGCCCGCCACGGCTGTCAGGGCTCCCAGCCCCTGGACGGCCAGTGCCCCGGACGTGGCCAGGCGTTCCTGGAAGACCAGGGCGCCCATCAGGACGCCGCCGATCGGCTCGAGGGTGTCGATGATCGGCAGACTGACCGTCAGGGGGCCGGCCTGAAAGGAACTCTGGGCGAGCAGCATGCCCGTGCCTCCGACGAGGAGCAGACCGTACGGCTCCCAGTGCGCGAGCACACCGATGCCGTCGTCGCGCAAGAGGCCGGCCACGCTCCTGGTCAGGCTGTCGAGGAGGGCGAACAGCACGCCGGCGGCCGCCGCGTAGAGGGCGGTGCGGGTGCGGCCCGGCCTGCGCAGCCCGACCGGTACGAGGACGCACACGCAGACAGTGGCCAGGGCCAGGAGGGGAAGCCAGTCCCGCAGATCCGGCGCCACGATTCCCGCGGACGGCGGCAGCACCGCCAGGAAGGCGGCCACGCCTCCCGCCGTGCACAGCGCGCCCACCGCCTCCCTGCGGGTGAGGCGCTTCCTGCGGCGCCAGGCGACCAGGGACAGGGCGAAGACGAGGTCCATCGCGGCCAGCGGCAGCACGAGCACGAGCGAACCGAACGCCAGGGCGACGCCCTGGACGACGTAGGAGAGGACCTACATCTCGGCCCCGGCCAGCCACAGCGGTCTGCGCAGCAGGCCCAGGAACAGGCGCGGGCGCAGGGACGCGTTCTCGGGTTCCGAGGCCGCGGCGGCCTGCTGCATGACGGCTGCGACGGCGAAGCAGCAGGCGGCGGCCAGTGCTGCAACCACCGCCACGACAGTCGCCATGAACCCCAGCATGCCGCCTCGCACCGTCCCGGCACGCGCACGCCACCGGCGCGGCAAAAGAACTGGGGTGCCCGGCTCATCACTCGAACGGCCGATGCGCAGGGCCTCGGTGACGGCGCCGCGGCGGGGGCCGTCGGCGGAAAACCGGTGCGGAGCGGCTTCTTCCGGGGTCCTGCGAAGTGGAGCGATAGCACGCGTGCGGGACATGCCGCACGCCGAATCCCGGCTACGTTCCGTCAGTCACCCGAAGGGGTTACTCCAAGGGAGCAAAGGAGTACAGGTGCGGGTCGTATAGGGCGGGGCGCCGTCACCCGAGAGGCCCCCAAAAGGAGGACATCGTGTTCCGCCGCTCGATACGCGTGTTCCTGGTGAGCCTGTGCGCGCTGACCGCAGCCTCGCAGACGGCACCGGCCCTGGCCGGGGGTGACCCGGCCGGAGCGTCCACGGCACCGCACGCCACCGCCCGGACCCTGCGGGCGCAGACGCTCGCCGACCTGAACGCCGCCATGCGTGGCGAGGCGTACGCCTACGCCGCCTACAGCCTCTTCGCCGCCGAGGCCGACCGCCAGGGCCTTCCGGCCGTCGGCCGGCTCCTCCGCTCCACGGCGCGGACCGAGCTGAACGAGCACCTGCGTGAGGCGGCCACCCTCGCCGGCCTGGCCGGCGGCAACGCCGCCAACCTGCGTCAGGCCATCAACGGCGAGACCTACGAGCACCAGGTCATGTACCGCCGCTTCGCCGAGCAGGCCCGCGCGGACGGGGACCTCGAGGCCGCGAAACTCTTCACCGAGATCGCCGCGGACGAGGGCCGCCACCGCGACGCCTTCCGCACGGCCCTCGCGGCCGTGACCACCGGCCGCGGCACCATCCCGGCACCACCGAAGGCCGACGTGGTGGCGGTACCCGCCGGGCTGCCGAAGGTGAAGGCGGCCCGCACCAGGGCCAACCTCGACACCGCCCTGCACGGCGAGGCGCTCGCCCACGCCAAGTACATGCTCTTCGCCGCCCACGCCCGGCAGACCGGCAACGCCGCGCTGGCCCGCCTGTGGGAGGGCACGGCCGGGATCGAGCTGCACGAGCACCTGGCCGGTGAGGCGGTGCTGGCCGGTCTGGTGCGCACGACCAGGGAGAACCTGCGCAAGGCCATCACCGGGGAGCGCAACGAGGCGACCACGGTGTACCCGGGGTTCGCCAGGCGGGCCACCGCCGTCGGTGACACCGCCGCCCGCTACTTCCGCGACACCGCCGCGGACGAGGCCAAGCACGCCGCCGCCTTCCAGAAGGCGCTCGACCAGCTGCGCTGACCGCCCCGCACCGGGCAGACCACCCGTGCGGCAGGACCGGCCGGGCGAACCGCGGACCGCGGACCGCCCGGCCGGTCGGGTTCACTCCTTGCCGCGGACCACGGTGACGGGGCAGTGCGCGTGGTGCAGCAGGGCCTGGCTGACGGAGCCGAGCAGGAGGCCCGTGAAGCCGCCGCGGCCGCGGGCGCCGGTCACCAGCAGCTGTGCCTCCTGGCTGGCCTCGATCAGGGCCGGGCGGATCCGGGAACGCACCAGGCGCCGCTCCACGGCGACCTCGGGGTGGCGCGCCTGCCAGGGAGCCACCGCCTCGTCCAGCAGCCGCTGCTCCTCCTCCTGGAGCCGTTCGACGTCGGCCACCACGTTCAGAGGATCACCGGGACCCTCGTAGGCGTGCTCGCTCCAGGTGTTCCACACGTGGAGCGCCACCAGGTCGGCGCCGCGCCGCGCCGCCTCGGCGAAGGCGAACTCGACGGCCGCCTCGCCCGCCGGCGAGCCGTCCACCGTGAGCAGTACGGGACCGGCCGGGTCCGGCCTGCCGCGCACCACCAGCACCGGGCAGTGGCCGTGGGCGGCGAGGTGCACGGCGGTGGAACCCAGCAGCAGGCTGCCGAACCCGCCCAGCCCACGGCTGCCCACCACGACCAGCGAGGCGGTGCGCGACTCGATCTCCAGCACCATCAGCGGCTCGCCGACGGTGACCTCGCGCGTGATCTCCACGCCCGGTGCGGCGTCACGCGCCCGCTGCTCGGCCTCGGCCAGGGTGCCGTCCACCAGCTCGCGCAGCCCCGCCGTGTTCGGGTTCCACGGGTGCATACCGGGCGGGACGTGCAGCGACGGCCATCCGAAGGCGTGCACCAGCCGCAGCCCGACCCCACGCAGCGAGGCCTCGCGCGCCGCGGTCTCCACCGCCTCCAGACTCGAGGACGAGCCGTCCACTCCCACGACCACCGGATTCACCATGGAACATCCTTCCTTCGCACACCGTGACTGCCGCACAGCCGGCCGGCCGCCGGTCCGCAACCGCGTCCTTGAGCCCCTCCGGCCTCCGCCACCCTACGGGGGAGCGCATCGGGCCGAACGGCCCCTGCCCGTCCACCCGGGCGACGACGCAGGCTGGAGGACAAGCGCAGGCCGGCGCAGTCGGCGCCATCGTCCGGGAGGCAGGCAACACACATGAGCGGGCAGACGGCGAGTCCGTCGGAGGACACCCGGGTGCTGGTCGTGGAGGACGATCGCGGCATCGCGGAGTCCCTGGTGCGCGGGCTGCGGCAGGCCGGATACGCGGTCGAGGGCGTCCGCACCGGCCGGGCGGCCCTGGCTGCCGCGTCCCCCGATGTCGTCCTGCTCGATCTGGGACTGCCCGACATCGACGGTGTCGAGGTGTGCCGGAGGCTGCGCGCCCGGTCGGACGCCGCGATCATCGCCGTGACCGCACGCGGTGAGGAGGCGGACCGGGTGGTGGCCCTGGACGAGGGGGCCGACGACTACCTGGTCAAGCCGTTCGGGCTGGCCGAACTCCTGGCGCGGATCCGGGCGGTGCTGCGCCGCAGGCGTCCGGCCGGGCCGGAGACCGTGCGGCACGGGCCGCTGACGCTCGACCTGCGCACCCGTCAGGTGTCCGTCGACGGGCGTGCGATCGCGCTGACACCGAAGGAGTTCGGCATCCTGGAGTGCCTGGCGGCCGACCCCGGCCGGGTGGTGAGCCGGCAGCAGATCCTGGAACGGGCCTGGGACGCCCACTGGTACGGCCCCACCAAGGTGCTGGACGTGCACATCGCGGCGCTGCGCCGCAAGCTCGGCGTGCCGGGACTGATCGAGACGGTCTACGGGCACGGGTTCCGGCTCGGGGCGGCCGGGGAGCCGTCGTGACCCGCCGGATCGCCTGGACGCTGACGATCCTGACCTCCGTGCTGCTGGTGCTGGCGGTGGTACCGCTGGCGGTGTCGATGACGGCGCGCGAGCGTGTCGCCTACCGCGACAGCCAGCGGGCGGCCACCCGCGTGATCGCCGCGGCGGCCGAGGAGCACCTCTCCGACCACAAGCCGGCCACCGTCATGCGCCAGGAGCTGGCAGCCGCGGCCCGGGCGGGGGACTGCGCCGCCGTGTACGACGCCTCCGCACGCCTGGTGGCCAGTACGCCCTGTACCGCGGCCCAGGGCGAGGAGGCGGAGGAGCTGGTGGAGCGGGTGCTGGGCGGGCACGAGCCGGAGCCACCGGAGAACGAGGGCCGGCTGCTGGCCGCGGAACCGGCCGGTGAGGTCCGGCAGCCCTCCGGCGCGGTCGTCCTGGCCCGCTCCGCGGCCCCGCTCGCCGCCCGTGTCACCGCGATCTGGGGCTGGTCCGCCGCGATCGGCGCGGCAGGGCTCGCCGCCTCCGTACTCCTGTCCGTCCGCCTCGCCCACTGGGTCGGCCGCCCCCTGTCGACGCTGGACGCCGCCGCCCGGCGGCTGGGCGAGGGCGCCCTCGGCGAACGGGCCGACGTCGCCGGCGGGCCGCCGGAGGTGCGCCGTCTGGCCGCCACGTTCAACACCATGGCGGCCCGCACGGAGGCCCTGGTGCACGGCCACCGGGCGGTGATCGCGGACGTTTCCCATCAGTTGCGCACCCCGCTGGCCGCGCTGCGGCTGCGGCTGGGGGTACGCCGCTGGAAGGCCGTGCACTGGCTGGCGTAC
Organism: Streptomyces sp. NTH33; assembly: GCF_003236365.1. Classification (GTDB taxonomy): domain Bacteria; phylum Actinomycetota; class Actinomycetes; order Streptomycetales; family Streptomycetaceae; genus Streptomyces. Next base: position 1,576 of record NZ_POTZ01000016.1, on the reverse strand, counting down.
GCGGCCTGGCCGCTCGCCCTCTTCCACGGCGTGGGCACCGGCACCGACACCCGGCTCCCCCTCCAGCTGTGGCTCTACGCCGGGTGCCTGGCGTCGGTGGTCGGTGCCGTGTGGTGGCGGCTGGCGAAGGCCGGACCGGGCCGGGTCACCGGACGCCTGGTGGCCGCTGTGGCCGCGACCGCCGCACCGGTGGTGCTGTCCGCGTTCCTCGCCACCGGGCCGCTCCAGCCCGGCTGGGCGCAGCGTGCCGCCACGACGGCGGTCCTGCTCGGGGGTGGACGGTGAACTCCTCGGCCGCGGCGCCCTTCGCGCCCCACCACCTCGCGCCCGGACCGGACGACGCCACCACCGCCCGGCTGCTGGCGGGCTGGTACGCCACCGGGCGACCGGCCACTCTCGCCGACCACCTCGAACGTCACGGGCCGCCCCCCGTCACCGCGGCGGTCGACAGCCGTACCTCTCCGCCCCTGGTGGAGGCCGTCGAGGCGGCCGGGCTCACCGGACGCGGAGGCGCCGGGTTCCCGACCGCCCGCAAGCTGCGCGCCGTCGCGGGGCGCCGTGGCCGCGCCGTGGTCGTCGTCAACGCCATGGAGAGCGAGCCGGCCAGCCGCAAGGACTGGTTCCTGCTCGCCGTCGCACCCCACCTCGTCCTCGACGGCGCCGTCCTGGCCGCGGCCGTGGCCTGCGCCGATACCGTCCACGTGTGCCTGCCCCGCGACCGCTCGGACCAGTACCGGCGGCTCGGGGCCGCCCTGGACGAGCGCCGACGCGCCCGCGTCGATCCCGTACGGCTGTGTCTGCACGCCCTTCCGCACGCCTACGTCTCCAGCGAGTCGACCTCCCTGGTGCGCTGGCTCAACGGGGGCCCGACCCGCCCGCAGGGCAGCCCGCCTCGCACCCACGAACGCGGCGTCGCCCGGCGCCCCACGCTCGTCCACAACGCCGAGACCCTCGCCCACCTCGCCCTCATCGCCCGCCACGGCCCCGACTGGTTCCGGCAGGCGGGCACCCCGGACGAGCCCGGCACCGCCCTCGTCACCGTCTCCGGCGCCGTCACCGCCCCGGGTGTCCTGGAGGTCGCGCTCGGCACGCCCCTCGCCACGGTCCTCGACCGCGCCGGAGGTCCCGCGGAACCCCTGCGGGCAGTCCTGCTCGGTGGTTTCGCCGGCACCTGGCTCCCGAGGGCCCATACGCACACGCCCCTCACCCGGCGCGACCTGGCCCCGCTGGGTGCCGCACCCGGCGCGGGCGTGCTCGTCGCGCTTCCCCGCACGGCCTGCGGGCTGACCGAGACGGCACGGATGCTGGCCTACCTGGCCGCCCACAGCGCCCGCCAGTGCGGCCCCTGCCGTCTCGGACTGCCCGCCGTGGCCGAGGACTTCACCGCCCTGGCCGCCGGACGGGCCGATCCGGACCTGCTGTCCCGGCTGCACCGCCGGACCGGTCTGCTGCCGGGCCGGGGTGCCTGTCACCACCCCGACGGTGCCGCCCGCCTCGCCGCCTCCGCCCTGCGTGCCTTCGCCGACGACGTCGACCGGCACCTCACCCACGGCGGCTGCCCCGCGGCGCACCGGCC
>NZ_POTZ01000169.1 GCF_003236365.1 Streptomyces sp. NTH33 | reverse complement strand
GTCTCGGGCGGCAGGGGGGGGCGGAGGCCGCCTCCACGTCCTCGGAGGAGGAGGCGAACCGGTCTTTCAGCTCGCCGGGCAGGTGCGACAGCGCCCATTCGGGCCTCATCGCGACGAGGGCTACGGCCACGGCGGCGACCACTCCGACCCCGTGGAGGACCCGGCGCCGCCGTGCGGCCCGCCCGTCGAGCTCACGCCACGCCGGCCCGGTCCGCCATCCTTCCGGCACCGATCTGTTCCCGTCGGGCTCCTTCGCACCCATGGGTCCCTCCTCGTCGTACGTCCACATGGCTTCGAGAAACGCCTGCCGCGCCATGGAACACACGGTGCGATGGCGCGGGGGGTGGTCGAGACATCCAAGCAGCGGCCACCGATATCCGAGCGAGCGGGGTGTCCCTGACGTGCGCGTTTCAGCTCTCCGAAGCCCTCTCCAGCGGGCTGAAACCGGGCTGAAGCCGTTCTGAACCGCCTCGGCCGCACGCTCTGCGGCATGACGACGACGCATCGGGAACCCGCGATCGCAGCCACCGGGTTGCGCAAGTCCTACGGGGACAAGACCGTCCTCGACGGCATCGACATCCACGTGCCCGCCGGCACGGTCTTCTCGCTGCTCGGGCCGAACGGCGCGGGCAAGACCACGGTGGTCAACATCCTGTCCACCCTGATCTCCGCCGACGGCGGACAGGCACGGATCGCCGGGCACGACCTCACCGCCGAGGCGCAGGCGGTCCGGGCGGCCATCGGGGTCACCGGCCAGTTCTCCGCCGTGGACGGCCTGATCACCGGTGAGGAGAACATGCTCCTGATGGCCGACCTGCACCACCTCTCCCGTGGAGAGGGCCGGCGGGTGACCGCCGAGCTGCTGGAGCGGTTCGACCTGGTCGAGGCCGCGAAGAAGCCCGCCTCCACCTACTCCGGCGGCATGAAGCGCCGTCTCGACCTCGCCATGACCCTGGTCGGCGACCCGCGGATCATCTTCCTCGACGAGCCGACCACCGGCCTCGACCCGCGCTCCCGCCACACCATGTGGCAGATCATCCGCGAACTGGTCTCCGGCGGCACCACCGTCCTCCTCACCACCCAGTACCTGGAGGAGGCCGACCAGCTCGCCGACCGCATCGCGGTGCTCAACGGCGGCAAGCTCGTCGCCCAGGGCAGTGCCGGGGAGCTCAAGCGGCTCGTCCCCGGCGGCCACGTGCGGCTGCGCTTCTCCGACCCGGTGGTCCACGAACGGGCGGCGACCGCGCTGCGCGAGGCCACGTGTGACGACGAGGCGCTCACCCTCCAGATCCCCAGCGGCGGCAGCCAGCGCGAGCTGCGCGCCATCCTCGACTGGCTCGACGCCGCCGGGGTCGAGGCCGACGAGCTGTCCGTGCACACCCCGGACCTGGACGACGTGTTCTTCGCCCTGACCGGCAGCCCCGTACCCGCCCAGACCACCGAGTCCACCGAGTCCACCGACAAGGAGGCCGTCCGATGAGCGCCGCCACCCACGCCTTCCGCGACAACCTCACCATGCTGCGGCGCAACCTCCTGCACGCGCGCCGCTACCCCTCCCTCACCCTGAACGTCGTGCTCACCCCGGTCGTCCTGCTGCTGCTCTTCGTGTACGTCTTCGGCGACGTGATGAGCGCAGGCATCACCAGCGGTCCCGCGGACCGTGCCGACTACATCGCCTACCTGGTCCCCGGCATCCTCGTCATGACCGTGGGCATGACCTCGCTCGGCACCGCGGTGTCGGTGGCCACCGACATGACCGAGGGCGTCATCGCCCGGTTCCGCACCATGGCGATCTCCCGCGCCTGCGTGGTGGTCGGCCACGTGCTCGGCAGCGTGATCCAGACACTGCTGGCCCTGGTGCTGGTGCTGGGCATCGGACTGGCCATCGGCTTCCGGCCCGACGCGACGCCGGTGGAGTGGATCGCGGCGGCCGGGCTGATGACGCTGATCAGCCTCGCTCTGACCTGGATCGCGGTCGGCATGGGCCTGGTGAGTCCCAACCCCGAAGGGGCCAGCAACATCGGGCTGCCGCTGATGGCGCTGCCGCTCCTGTCCAGCGCGTTCGTGCCGGTGGACGCCATGCCGGGCTGGTTCCGCTGGTTCGCCGAGTACCAGCCGTTCTCGCCGGTCATCGAGACCCTGCGCGGGCTGCTGCTGGGCAGCGGGATCGGCACCACGAACGCGGTGCTCGCCGTCGCCTGGTGCCTGGGGCTGGCCCTGCTGGGCCACCTGTGGTCCAAGGCGCAGTTCACCCGCGAGCCGCGGCGGTGAGCCGCGTCACCCACGGGCCGCGGCGGTGAGCCGCGTCACCCACGGGCCGCAGCGGTGAGCTCGCGCAGCGCCGCGGCCCGCAGCTCCTCCCGCCCCAGGGCGGCGTACGCCGACCTCGCCTCGGCGTACGCCGCCCTGTCGGCGTCCTCGGCCGCCTGCCGGGCCCGGGACGAGAACAGGGTGGGGAACCCCCGCATCACCGGCATCCGCTCCGTCAGCGCCACCAGCCGTACGGCCGCCGTGTCGCCACCGGCCAGCCCGGCGAGTCCGAGCGCCAGCAGGACCGTGCCGTACACCGGCAGTTCCACCGGAGACCTGTCGTCCGAGGAACCGGACAGCATCCCGAGCAGCCGTTCCCGCAGTTGCCCGGCAAGCCCGGCCACCGGCTCCAGCCGACCATGCTGCGCGTGCGCCGCCAGCGCCGCCGACTGCACCTGAAGCGACCACTGATCCACGAACGGGTCGTCGGCCTGGAGCCGGCTGTCCTCCTGTATCGGCTCCACCGCCCGGCGCCACAGCCCGAGCCCGACCTCGGTGAGCCCCCGGGCCAGCGCGATCTCCGCCCGGGCGGGCAGATCGCCGGCGTAGGGCTGGGCGGACTCCGGCTGCTGATCCGGGGCCGCGAGTCCCAGCCAGTACTCCGCCTCGTCGAACTCCCCGCGCTGCAGACAGGCGTGCGCCAGCCCCCAGTGGACGCCGACGGAGTCCGACCAGTCGCCGAACTCATCGAGCGCGTCCAGCGCGGCCCGCAGATGGTCGTACGCCTCCGCGCCACGCTCGGACTGCAGGCACAACTCGCTGATCCGCCCATGACCGAGCAACTGAATGGCCGGATTGCCGAGCGGCCCCAGCGCGGCGAGCATCCGGCGGGCGCACTGAAGTGCGCGCTCCGTCTCGTGCTCGGACTCCCACACGTAGCTGGCGACGCCCGCCGCGACGCCCGCCAGCATGGGCTCGTCGGTGTCGCACAACTCCTGCAGCCGCGTGTAATGAGGCGGGTGCATGTCCGGTACGGCACCCAGTACGACGGCCAGCGCCCGCGGCACGGTGTCCGGCGGGGCGGGCGGCAGCCGGCGCAGCGTGACGAGCTGGCGTACGGCATGCGGGCCGTGGCCCATGAAGAGGCTGGCCGTGCACGCCGCCGCCGCGCTGCGGGCCGGCTCGACGTCCTCGGGGCCGGGGCGGAAGTGGGACAGCGGTCCGCCGGTCTCGGCGGCGAGCGTGGTCAGACGGGCGTAGTTGGAGGCGGTGGCCCACAGAGAGGCCAGCACGGCGGTGAGCGCCGCGGTGGTGGGCCCGTCGGCGCGGGCCAGCGCGTACCGCAGGGCCAGGACGAGGTTGTCCTGCTCGGCCCGGACACGGATCCACGAGCGCAGCGGCTCGCCGCGGAGCAGCACGTCGTGGTGCGCCCGGCCGAAGTCCCGGGCCCAGGAGAGGAACCGGTCGGTCACCGCCTCTTCCTCGCCCGCCTCCTCACGCCGGGCGGCGCTGAACTCCCGTAGCGTCTCCAGCATGTGGAAGCGCACCCCGGAAGGACTGTCACCCACCTTGATCAGGGACTGACCGGCCAGCCGCTCCAGCAGATCCAGCGTGTCCCCCGCCCCACCGAGCACGCACTCCGCCGCATCCTCGGTGAAACCCCCGGGGAACACCGACAACGCGCGCAGCGCTGCCCGACCGTCGGGTTCCAGCAGGTTCCAGCTCCACTCGACCACGGCCCGCAGCGTGCGATGCCGCTCGGGGGCGTCGCGAGCGCCGCCGCGCAGCAGCGCGAAACGGTCCCGGAGCCGGCGCGAGATGTCGGCCACGGAAAGCACCCGTACCCGGGCCGCCGCCAGTTCCACGGCCAGTGGCAGCCCGTCCAGGTGACGGCAGATCTCGGCCACCCGGTCGGCGGGCAGTTCCACGCCGGGCCTGGCCGCCCGCGCCCGCTGCTCGAAGAGTTCGGCCGAGGTCGCCAGGGAAAGCTCCGGCAGGGCGTACACGGACTCCGAGGTCAGCCCCAGAGGAGCCCGGCTGGTGGCCAGAACCCGCAGCTCCCTCGACCGCGACACCAGCGCCTGTACGAGACCGGCCGCACCGGCGATCACGTGCTCGCAGTTGTCCAGCACCAGCAGCACGGGGCCCGGACCCAGCGCGCCGACGATGCCGCTCACCACATCCTTGCCGCCGGTGAACTGCCGGCCTTCCCCGGCGCCGACGGCCGAGGCCACTTCACCGGCCACGTCCTCGTCGACGGTGACACCGGCCAGGGCGACGAAGTGCACCACAGGCTGTTCGGCCACCCGGCTCACCGCGTGGGAGAGGCGGGTCTTGCCCAGCCCGCCGGGACCGGTGACGGTGACCACCCTGGCGTCGCGCAGCAGCCCGGCCACGGCAGCGATGTCGGCGTCCCGCCCCAGCAGCGGGTTCGGCTCGTGCGGCACGCCGTGGCGGACCGGCGGCACGTCCGCGTTCAGCAGCTCCTGGTACACGGCCCTCGGTCCGGGCCCCGGATCGGTCCCCAGCTCGTCGCGCAGCCCGCGGCGGTACGTGTCGTACCGGGTCAGCGCCGCGGCCCGGCCCGCGGTGGCGGCCTCGCAGCGCAGCAGCTCCGTCAGCACCTCCTCGTCCCACGGCGACTCCCGCGCCAGCTCGGCCAGTGGTGCCGCTGCCTCCTCCCGCCGCCCCACCCGGGCGAGTGCGAGCGCCCGGGAACGGACCAGTGAACGGTGGGCCCGGACCCGGTCGGCGCGCAGCGCCACCACCGGATTGCGCAGGTCCTCATCCGCCCCGGCGCCCACGCTCCCGTCCCACAGGGCCAGGCCCGCCTCGGCCTGTGCCAGGGCGCCGCCGTGATCCCCCGCTCGCGCGTGCTCACCGCTCGCCGCCTCGTGCAGCAGCAGCGCGGAACTGTCGACCTGCGTCCCGTCCAGCGCCAGCCGGTATCCCGTCGGCGTGCTCATGATCAGATCGGCACCCAGTTGCGCCCTGAGCCGCGACACCAGGACCTGCACCGCCTTGCCCGGCCGCTCCGGCAGCTCGTCCGGCCACAGACCCTCCACCAGCCGCCCCGTGCTGCAGCCGGTGCGCAGATCCTCCGCGAGCAACGCCAACAGCCCGCGCAGCCGGGGTGCGGTGATCTCCCGTCCGCGGCAGGCGACTCGGGGCAGCAGGGTCAACTCGGTTGTCACGCGTGCAGATTAGCCAGCAGAGCGCCGGACGCACCCGCGGGACCACTGCTCTCGATGCTCTCGACCGCTCTTATCGCTCTCGTCGCTCTCGTCGCTCTCGTCGCTCTCGCCGAGCAGCCGGGCAGCTGGGCAGACCGGCGTCGGCCGCGGCCACTGCTTCGCCGGAGACGGCGCCCGCTACGACGAGGACGGCGACATCCGGCCGCCGGGCCGCGTGGACGGCGTTCATGAACGCCGTCATGCACGTCATCGGCCCTCTTTGGCCTTGGAGCGGCGTGGGCGACCGGCCCCCATGTCGTGTGTTGTGATTCGCGTCACAGGGGGCATACGGTGAAGTTGCGTGGAAAGGCCCCGGACCAGCCGAGCGGCGGCGCGGTCGGGGCGCTCCCACGTGAGGAAGTGATCCCGGTGTCCATCGCGTGGGACGACATCGGCGGGCTCGCCGACGCCCATGAGCGTTTCCTGTCCGGCGCGCCGGTCGAAGCGGACGTACGCGACTCGGTGCTCGACTCCTGGAAGCGGTGCCGGATCGCGGGTCTCGAGCCGGACCGGATGACGTTCCCCCGCACGCCCGAGCTGGAGCTGGACGACCGGCTCCTGCGTGCCGCCGAGCCGGTGCTGGCGGACCTGTCCGCGTCGCTCGCCGGTACGGGCGTGACGGTCGTGCTGTGCGACGGGCAGGGCCACATGGCCCAGCGGCTCGGGGGCGGCCGGAAGCTCCTCCAGCGCCTCGACGAGGTGCGCTTCGCCCCCGGATGCGACACCTCCGAACCGGTTTCGGGCACCAACGGCGTGGGCACCGCGCTGGCCGGACGCGGCCCGTTCTACGTCGTGGGCCGTGAGCACTTCGCCGACTGTCTGGTGCCGTTCGCCTGTGCGGGCGCGCCCGTCCGCAACCCGCTCAGCGGGTGCATCGAGGCCGTCGTCGACCTCACCTGCCTGCGCGACCACGGCGACCTGGCCATGCTGCGACTGGCCCGCGAAGCCGTTCGCGACATCGAGACGCGGCTGCTGGACCAGGCCACGGCACGGGAACGGGCCCTGCTCGCCGCCTACCGACGGGCACGCAACGGCGCGCCCGGATGGTCCTGGCCCGAGCGCACGCCGTCGGACCAGGCGAACGGACACGAGAACGCGGGACTCGGCCGGATCGACCTGGCCCTGCTGCGGGAGAAGGCCGAGGCGCTCATCGCCTCCCCGCAGCGCACCCTGGACGAGGTGGTCCTCCCCGGTGGGCGGATCGCCACGCTACGGCGCCGCCCGGTCACCGGAGCGGCGGGCGAGACCGGCGTGGTCGTCGAGGCCCGCATATTCGGCGGCCCGAGCCTGAGCGCCGTCGGACCCGGCGTTTCGGCGGAGCCGTTCCGGGCATCCGCGGCGGCCACCGTCATCATCCCGCCCGTGACACCTCCTGCGGCCCCGCCCGCGGCACCTCCTGCAGTCCCGCCCGCGGCACCTCCTGCGGCCCCGCTCGCGAGCCCTCCCGTGCTGCCTCCCGCCGCGCCGAAGCTGGACGGAACACCCCCGGCCGTCCTGCGCACGGCAGTGACCGCACCCCCTCCGGCGTCCGCGACCGGCGAGCCGTACCCGCGGGTCCGGACCGGAACGGACGGTCACGGCGACGGAGGAGGCTGGCCGCTGCTCGTCGGTGAGACCGGCGTCGGCCGGCTGGCGGTGCAGGCCCGCCGGCGTCTGGAGCTGCTGCACGAGGCCGGTCTGCGGATCGGCAGCACGCTGGACGTCACCCGGACCGCGGAGGAGCTGGCGGAGGTGACCGTCCCCCGGTTCGCCGACTTCACCGCCGTCGATCTGCCCGGTGCCGTGCTGCGCGGCGAGGAGCCCGAGCCGTTCCGCGTGGGCACCGCGTTGCGCCGGGTGGCGCTGGGTGCCATGGACGAGGACCCTCCCCTGTACGGCGCCGGGGAAGAGATACGGTTCACGCCGTCGACGCCGCAGGCCTGCAGCCTGGACAGCCGGCAGTCCGTGCTCGAACCCGCCCTGGCCAAGGCCCGCGGCTGGTTCGCCCAGGACCCGGCGCGGGGTGACCGGATCCTCGCGTCGGGCATCCACTCCCTGATCACGGTGCCGCTGCAGGCCCGCGGCGCGACCCTCGGCGTGGTGAGCTTCTACCGCTCCGGCAAACCGGCCCCCTTCGAGGACGACGACCTGTCCCTGGCCCAGGAGCTGGCCGCCCGCGCGGCCATCTGCATCGACAACGCCCGCCGCTACACGCGCGAGCACAACACCGCCCTCACCCTGCAGCGCAGCCTGCTGCCCCGGGGCCGGCCCGAGCAGAGCGCCGTCGAGGTCGCCTGCCGCTACCTGCCCGCACAGGCCGGGGTGGGCGGCGACTGGTTCGACGTGATCCCGCTGTCCGGCGCCCGGGTGGCGCTGGTGGTGGGCGACGTGGTCGGTCACGGACTGCACGCCGCCGCCACCATGGGCCGGCTGCGCACCGCCGTGCACAACTTCTGCTCCCTGGACCTGCCGGCCGACGACCTCCTCACCCACCTGGACGACCTGGTGGGCCGGCTCGACCGGGGCGAGGGCTGGGCGGTGGAGCCGACGTACCCGGACTCCGGGATCATCGGCGCCACGTGCCTGTTCGCCGTGTACGACCCGGTGTCCCAACGGTGCACCTTCACCCGCGCCGGGCACCCCCAGCCCGCGCTGGTCGCACCCGACGGCACGGTGGAGTTCGTCGACCTGCCGCCGGGGCCGCCGCTCGGGCTCGGCGGGATGCCTTTCGAGACCGTCGAGCTGGAGCTGGCCGAGGGCAGTCAACTGGTGCTGTACACCGACGGCCTGATCGAGAAGCGGTACCAGGACGTCGACATCGGCCTGGACGCGCTGCGCACCGTGCTCGCCTGCGCCGGCCGCGGCCCGGAGGACACCTGCGAGGCGGTCCTCGACGCACTGCTTTCGGCCCGGCCGGGCGACGACGTCGCCATGCTCGTCGCCCGCACCCACGCGCTCGGCCCGGAACAGGTCGCCCAGTGGGACCTGCCCAGCGACCCGACGGTCGTCTCCCACGCCCGCGCGTTGGCCACCGCGCAGCTCGACGCCTGGGGGCTGGACGACCTGGCCTTCACCACCGAACTCGTCGCCAGCGAACTGGTCACCAACGCCATCCGGCACGCCACCGGCCCGGTCCGGCTACGGCTGCTCCGCGATCGCGCACTCGTCTGCGAGGTCTCCGACGGCAGCAGCACCTCACCCAGGCTGCGCCGCGCCAGGAGTGAGGACGAGGGCGGGCGCGGGCTCTTCCTCGTCGCCCAGCTCGCCGAACGGTGGGGCACCCGCTACACCACCGACGGAAAGGTCATCTGGGCGGAACAGCCCCTGCCATGACGCACTGGCCGTCAAGTACTCAGACGACACTGAGTACTTGCGCCCTGGTCGGTGACGGGACGAGTCGGAACGCTTGAGCCATGAGCCAAGGACTGCTGAAACCCGCTCCCCCGTTGCTGTCGATCCCCGCGCTGGCCGTCGTGGCACTGGCGATGTGGGCTGCCTGGCTGGGCTGGGACCAGCACTACGACGTGCACCCCGATGGTTCGGTGACCGGTCCGTACGCGGCGTGGCAGGTGATCGGGCTGGTGCTGACCTTGCTGGCACCGGTGTGCTGGGCGGCATACCGGGGCTGGGTCACGGGCGCTGTGCTCGGCACCACGGCCGGCCTGACCGCTGCCGCCTGTTACGACTGGTCGGACGACGCCAGCGGCCTCTTCGTGATCGGCGCGGGGATGGTCATGGTGGGGAGCCTCGCCGCGACCACTGTCCTTTCCGCCGTGATCGCCTCCGTGAAACGAGCCGGACGACGGGCCGGAGCCTGACGGCACGCTGCCGGCCGGGTGCTGAGCGCAGTCAGCCCAGGCACAACACGAGCAGGCAGACCTGCGTCGGCGGTGTCGATGCCGGTGCGGGGTCGGTCTGGGTGCCGGACTTCGTGCCGGAATCCGTGTCGGAGTTCGTGCGGCCGGAGGCTGCGGGCGCCGAGGGCCGTTCCGCCGTCGTACCGGTGCGGTCGGGGGCCGTGTCGCCCGAGGACGGGGCGGTGTTCTGCGGCTGTGGGGCCGATGTCGCAGCCTGACGGGGAGACGCGGTGGCGTCCGTCCGGGCGATCGGCGGCGTGGTGTGCTGCGGGGCGTTGACCGTCGGCGACTGCGCCACGGGAGCGGTGTGGTCGGGAGCGGTGTGGTCGGAAGTGGCGTGGTCGGAAGTGGCGTGTGACGACCGGTGCGTGGTGGGCGGCGCCGGCGCCGGACGAGTGTGCTGGGGCGTCTGCTCCTCCCCCTGCTCCTCCTGCTCCTCCTCGGCGAAGCCGATGCCCTGGTTGTCCGGTGCTGTGGCCGCCTGTGCCCGGTCGGTGGCGTCACGCCCCATCGTGGCGATGGTCAGGCCGCCTCCGACGAGTGCGACGGCGGTCGCGACCGCGGCCCGGCGCTTGTTCTTCTTCCAGCGCGCCAGCTGGCGACGCCGCGCCGCCCGTCCCTGGCGCGCGGGAGGCATGTCCTCGACGCCGGTGGACGGGGCCGTGCTCGCGCCGGATCCGAGCTCTGCTTCGCCGTGCGGTTCGCCGGGCAGGGGGCCGTCGTGCCAGGCGTCGGGGACCCCGGCCCCTCCGGCATGCGTGATGCCGGGTGCGTCGCCGGTCGTCGTCGGGGCGGCGCCCCGGGCCGAGCCGGTGCGCGTGCCGACGGCGGGCGGCGCGATGTCCGGGGCGTAGGCGCCGCACCCGGGACACACCAGGGCGCCGTTGAGGTGCCGACGACACGAGGAGCAGTAGTCCATCTGCGATCTTCCTGGGTTGCGTGCGCCGTCGGCCCACCGGGGCCACGGCCTGGTCGCGTTCACACGTGGGATCGAGCGGTCAGTCACGCTAACGGGGATTTCGAAAGGCTGTGTGCAGTCCGTGCGACGCTCCTGCACAGATTCCCCGGACCCTTGCGCGAGCCCTCCCACACCTGTCCGGCCTGTGGGCCCGGTCCGCGTGCACGTGGCCAGGCTGCATCCGTGCACCGAGCTCACGGCGGCGTCCCGCGCCACGGCTGACCGCCCGCAGCGGCTCCGGTCCGCGCATCCCGGTGGCGGCCCGGGTGGGCCGTGCCCTGTCTGCCCAGCAGTTCAGCCGCCTGACACTGCGTGTGTTCTGCTACCTCCGGAGCGGCGGTCGGCCGGCCCCACCTCGTCCGTGCTGGGGCCAGGCGGTGGACGGTCTGCGGGACGGAAGAAGAGGAGGGTCGCGCGGCAGGCGGCCGGGGCGTCGGCGGTCACGACCCGGCCACCACGTCCTCGGAGGCAGGCTTCTCGGCCGTCGGCTCCCCTGCGGCCGCAGACGTGCCCTCCACCGCCCCCTCGCCGGCCGGAGCCGCAGCCGCGGCCGCAGCCGCGGCCGTCGCCCCGCTCCGCCGCGTCATCCCGACGCCCATGAGGACCACGGCCATGCCCAGCACCACCCGGGCGCTCAGGTTCTCGCCCAGGACGACCGCGCCGAGGAGGACGGAGACCACGGGCAGCAGATAGCCGACCACCGCGGCGTTGGTGGCACCCTCGTCGTTGATGATCCGGTAGGTGAGGTGGAAGGTGATCGCGGTGCAGAAGACACTGAGGACGACGGCTGCGATCAGGACCACCGGGCCGGGGTCGATCGACTCCAGGCCGCCGATCGGCATCGCGACGGCGGTCAGTCCGCTCGCGGCGACGAGCTGGGCGGCGGAGAGCGAGATGGTGGGAGTGCCCTTGCCGACCAGGGTGCGGCCCATGTAGGTGAACGCGATGGCGTAGCTGGCGGCCGCGCCGAGGATGGCGAGCGCTCCCCAGCCGGTGGCCCCGGCCGACTGCCACGGGGCGAGGATGACGATCGTGCCGGCGAAGCCGAGCAGGAGGCCCGCCATACGGGCCGGGCGGAGTCCGTCTACCGAGCCGAGGGCGAGACCGAGGGCGATCGACCAGAGCGGGGTCGTGGCGTTCAGGACTCCGGCGAGGCCCGAGTCGGCGGTCTGCTGACCGAGGCTGAACAGCGCGAACGGAAGCGCGTTGCAGAAGAAGGCCGCGACGACGATGTGGCGCCAGACGGTGACGCCCCGAGGCATGCGCCGGCCCGTCGCGTAGCAGGCGACCGTGAGGACGAGCGCGCCGAGGACACAGCGGACGAACGTGACCTGGAGCGGGGAGAGCCCGCGCAGCGCCAGCTCGATCCAGAGGAAGGTCGAGCCCCACAGCAGGGCGAGCACGGCCACGCGCAACCCGCCCCACAGGCTCCGACTACTGCTGCTCACGATGCTTTCCTCCGTTCGGTCGATACTCGGCCCGGTACGCGGCTCGGCGTTCGACTTCGGTGGCCGGTTCCACCGGTGGGCCGGCGGCTCGCCCGGTCCCGGCCCTTCGACGATGCCCCAGATGAACTTTGAGAACAAGCAAATGGTTCTACCAGGTTTGTTAAGCTCTACTACATGCTTGATGTGAGGCGACTGCAGGTCCTGCGCGCGGTGGTCACCAGCGGCACGGTCACCGCTGCCGCGGCCCACCTCGGCTACACACCGTCCGCCGTCAGCCAGCAGGTGGCGGCACTGGAGAAACAGGCCGGCACGCCACTGCTCGAACGCGTCGGCCGCGGGGTGCGGCCGACCGCCGCCGGTCTGCTGCTCACCGAGCACGCGGCCCTGATCAGCTCGGCCGTCGCCCAGGCCGAGACCGCCCTCGCCGACCTCCGCGCCGGACGCACCGGCAGCTTGTCGGTCCGTTACTTCGCCACGGCGGGCTCCACGCTGGTGGCCCCCGCCCTGGCCCGGCTCCGCGCAGAGCACCCCGGCGTTCGCGTCGACCTCGAACTCACCGACCCGGAGGACCCGTCCCAGGAGGTGGTACGGGGCCGGGCCGACCTGGCCGTGGTCGTCCAGGCGCATGACCGCGCCGGCGACGGCTTCCGGCTCGTCCACCTCCTCGACGACCCGTACGCCGTCGTACTGCCCCTCGGTCATCCGCTCGCGGACAAAGAGGCCATCGACCTGAACGAGCTGTCCGGCGAGCAGTGGGTCGGCAGTGAGCCGCCCGGGCCCTGCCTGGAACCGGTGATCGACTCCTGCGCGGCGGCCGGCTTCAGCCCCGACTTCGTCGTCAAGAGCGAGGACTACGCCACCGCGCAGGGCTTCGTCGCGGCCGGTCTCGGTGTCGGCCTGATGCCGAGGCTGGGGCTGCGCGGTCGGCACCCCGGCGTCGTGGTGCGTCCGGTCCGCAACCCCGAACCGGTCCGGGTGATCTCGGCGGCCGTACGGGAGACCGCCCTCGAACAGCCCGCCCTGCGCGGACTGCTGGAGGCGCTGCGCGACGCGGCCGCCGCCGACCCGCCCGACGAACCCGGGGCGGACTGACCGCGCTCCGGGTGGCCCGGACCGGCGGGAGCGCATGCCGGGCGGCTTCGAGGAGCAATATGCCGGAACCCGTGGCACCCCGCAGCAGCCCCACAACCACTCAGGGGCCCGACCCGCTGAGCGGATCAGGCCCCTGACCTGGTACTTCACTGTCGGGGTGGCGGGATTTGAACCCACGACCTCTTCGTCCCGAACGAAGACCGCTAGCAAGTGGTGCCCGCGCTCCGCTGCTGGTCAGCGGGCGTTTGGTGCATGGGGGCGGACTGGGGGCAGATCATCCG
>NZ_POTZ01000168.1 GCF_003236365.1 Streptomyces sp. NTH33 | reverse complement strand
GGCGCCTCGCCCAGCGCTGCAGCGTTTCGCGTTCGTCGTCGGTGAGAACCACATCGACCGTAGGCCGTCCCATTCGTGCCATGACCCCAGCATACTTATGGAACGAATCAAAGACTCAGGACACTAGACCGACGGCGAACATGTTCGCCACAGACCCGCGGCCGAAACGGTCGTCCCTCCCAACTCCCGCCAGTAGATTGCCTCTTGAGTGATCAACGGTCCGATCTGGAGGGCATCACGTGACCGAGAGCGCTGCCTTCGGCGAGCTGAGCAAGAGAATCAGGACGGATCAGCCGCACACGGCTCGTATCTGGAACTACTGGCTGGGCGGCAAGGACAACTACGAGGTCGATCAGCAGGTGGGAGACCAGATCCGCCGGCTGCACCCGGGGATCGGGGACTACGCCCGGGCGGACCGGAGGTTCCTGGGGCGGGCTGTACGGCACCTCGCGGGTGAGCAGGGCGTACGGCAGTTCCTCGACATCGGCACCGGGCTGCCCACCGCGGACAACACGCACCAGGTCGCCCAGCGTGTCGCGCCCGAGTCCCGCATCGTCTACGCCGACAACGACCCGATCGTCCTCGCCCACGCCGCCGCCCTGCTCGACAGCAGTCCCGAGGGCCGTACCGACTATCTCGACGAGGATCTGCGCGATGTCGACTCCCTTCTGGAGCAGGCCGCGCGCACCCTGGACCTGAGTGAGCCCGTGGCACTGATGCTCCTCGGCGTCGTCATCTTCATCGAGGACGATCAGGAGGCGTACGGGATCGTGCGGCGTTACATGGATCACCTGCCGAAGGGCAGCTTCCTGGTCCTGTCGCACACCGTCACGCGGCCGGACATGTCCGACGTCGACGCCGCGGTGGCTTTCTGGAACGAGCACGGCACCCCGAAACTGACCCAGCGCACCCCCGGCTCCGTCGCCCGGTTCTTCGACGGGCTGGAGGTGCTGACGCCTGGCGTGGTCTCCTGCAACCACTGGCGTCCCGACACCACCGAAGGCGAGCTGCCCGAGGTCGCCATGTTCGGCGGAGTGGGCCGCAAGAGCTGACCCTGGGACGACCACGGGCAGCACGCCCCGGCTCGGGGAGGTCCTGGCCCGCTTCAGCCCTTGAGGACGCCCAGCGGCACCAGACGGGCGACGAGGCGGCCCAGGCCGTTGTGTTCGCTCGCCCGGACGACGGCGTCGACGTCCTTGTACGCCTCGGGCGCCTCCTCGGTCACGCTGCGCCAGGAGACGGGGCGCACCGCGACCCCCGTACCGGCCAGCTCCTGGCGCAGCCGGTGGGCCGGCATCTCGCGGTGGGCGCGGTGGCGGCTCCAGACGCGGCCCGCGCCGTGGCAGCAGGAGTCGAAGGCGCGGTTGCCGGTGGTGCCGGTCATGACGTACGAGGCGGTGCCCATCGTGCCGGGCACGAACACCGGCTGGCCGAAGGGGCGCAGGCTGTCCGGCAGGTCGGGGTGGCCCGGCGGCAGGGCCCGGGTGGCGCCTTTGCGGTGGACGCACAGCAGTGGCCGGGCCGCGCCGTCGTCGGTGTGGCGTTCCAGTTTGGCGAGGTTGTGCGAGACGTCGTAGAGCAGGTCCAGGCCCGCGCCGGTGGTCTCGCGGAAGACGCCGCGGGCGGCGTCGGCCAGCAGCTGGCGGTTGGCGCGGGCGAAGTTCGCGGCCGCGGCCATCGCACCCAGGTAGGCGCGGCCCTCGGGCGAGTCGACGGGCGCGCATGCCAGCTGCGGGTCGGGTACGTCGATGCCGTACCGCCGCATCACGCTGTCCATGGCCCGCACGTGGTCGGCGCAGATCTGGTGGCCCAGCCCGCGTGACCCGCAGTGGATCATGACGCACACCAGGCCGGGGCGCAGGCCGAACGCCCGCGCGCACGTCTCGTCGTAGACCGCGTCGACCGCCTGGACCTCCAGGAAGTGGTTGGCCGACCCCAGGCTGCCGACCTGCCCGGCGCCGCGCTCCAGCGCGCGTTCGCTGATCCAGGTGGTATCGGCGTCGCCGACGGCTCCGCCGTCCTCGCACCGGTCCAGGTCGCGCGGCACCCCGTGGCCCTGCTCGACCGCGTACCGGGCGCCGCCGCGCAGGATCTCGTGCAGCTGTGCCCGGCCGGTCAGGTGCCACAGGCCGCCGCGCCCGAGCCCGCGCGGGATCAGTCCGTCCAGCCGGTCCATCAGCACGGGCAGCTTCCGCAGCAGGGCGGCGCGGTCCGTGTGCGCGGTGAGCAGGCGCACGCCGCAGGAGATGTCGAAGCCCACCCCTCCCGGCGAGACGACTCCGCCGCGGCCGACGTCGGTCGCGGCCACGCCGCCGATCGGGAAGCCGTAGCCCCAGTGGATGTCGGGCATGGCGTACGAGGCGCGGACGATGCCCGGGAGGGTGGCGACGTGGGCCACCTGGGCAAGGGCCTCGTCGCCGGGCTCGTCCGGCAGCAGCTCCCGCGGAGCGAGGACCACCCCGGGTACGCGCATGGCGCCGGTCCGTTCGATGCGGAACCGCCAGGGTCCCTCCGCCACCAGCCGGATGTCCATTTCGGTTCGGCCTCCTCGGCGAGCCGTTCCGGCGCGGGGCGCCGGGACTGGCATCACACGTCCAGCGTCACTCGACAGGCCCACCCGTGCGAGTCCTGGGCCAGCCGCAGTCCGTGCAGCGCGACGGCCTTGGGCACGGCCCCGGTCTGCGTGGCCGTCGAGCTGTCGACCATCCCGAACCGCACGCGTGCCCCGCCCGGCTCCGGCGTCACCCCGACGTCCGCAGGGAGCTCGTCCGCGGTGTCCATGCGGTAGATGACCTCATCGAGCACGGCGGCCAGGAGCAGGCCGTCGTCCTCGGCCGGCACCACGCACTCCCGGGTGACGCGGGAGGCACCCGCGGGCAGTTCGGCGAAGCTGCCGACCACGCCCCGCACCGCCTCGGCGATGCACTCCTCGCGTGTCGGCGCCCACGCCTCGACACGCAGATCACCGGTGTGCGGAACACTCCGATGACCGCGCGGCGACTGCCCGGGGCCGGTATCGGTCATGGCACCCGGACACCTTGTCCCGGCAGTGGCAGGCGGCGTACGGGCGGAGTCATGCGGCTCACCTCCGCGGATGTGGACTCGAGGAGCCGGAGGACTCCCTCCCTCTCCAGCATGAGCGCCGGCTGCCCGGCCGGCGATCTCGCACCGGCACGGTACGGAAGCACTCGGCGGAAGCACTCGACGGCCTTCTCGGCTCTCCGGCCCTCCGGCGCGCGAAGCCGTGGGCTCGAAGGTGTACTGGAGGTTGTCCTGGAGGTGGTGGCACGCTCACTCTCCGGTCATCGCACGGAAGGCAGCGGACATGAGGGAAGCCGCCTCTTCGCCCGAGGATCTCGTACGGGCCGTTCGAGCGGCCGGCATCGGCGACGAGCGCCTGCTCCGGGCCGTACGGGCGACGCCCCGGGAGGCGTTCGTCCCCACCGGCGACCGAACGCACGCCTACCAGGACGTGCCCGTTCCGATCGGGCACGGACAGGTGACCACGCAGCCCTCGCTGTCGGCCATGATGATCGAGGGCCTTGACCTGAGCGGGGACGAGCACGTCCTCGAGATCGGTACCGGGACCGGCTTCCAGACCGCGCTGCTGGCCCGGTCGGCCGCCGATGTCGTGACCATCGAGATGTGGCCGGACATCGCGCACCAGGCCCGGCGCAACCTCGCCCGTCAGGGCGTTCGGAACGTCGAGCTGCGCGTCGGGGACGGCAGCGGCGGCGTGCCGGACCGCGCTCCGTACGACGCGATCATCGTGTCCGCCGCGTTCCCCGAGGTCCCCGCCCCGCTGGCCGGGCAACTGCGCCTGGGCGGCCGCCTCGTACAGCCCATCGGACCGGGCGGCCGGGAGCAGGTCGTGTCCTTCCTGCGCACCGCGACGGGGCTGGAGCGCCGGCGGGTGGTCACGCCCGCTCACTTCGTCCGTCTGCGAGGACAGTACGGCTTCCCCTCGTGAGCCCGGCGGTCCGTCGCACCGCCGGCATTCCGGACGGCGCGCGGCGCCCGGACCGAGCGGTGGCTACGGGTCCGCGATGCGCACCACGGCGAGCGTGATGTTGTCGGGTCCACCGGCCTTGATGGCGGCCTTCCACAGTTCGAAGGCGGCCCGCCCGTCGTCGTACTCCCGCAGCACGCCGTCGAGGACGTCGTTCGGCAGCGGGTCGGTCAAGCCGTCGGTGCAGATCAGGTACCTGTCGCCGGGGGCGAGGGGAGCGGCCGTCACATGGGGGGTGATGGCGCGATGTCCCAGCGTGCCGCCGAGGGCCTGGGTCACGAGGGAGGTGGTGCGCTGCCCCGGCTCCGGCGGTGGGCTGTCGTCCACGCTGACCTGGAGCACTCCGTCCCGGGGCGCCCCGAAGACCCGGCTGTCGCCCACGTTGAACACCAGCAGCGACCGGGGCAGTACGACGGCGCCCGCGACGGTCGTGCCCATCGTGGCCAGTGCGCCGCCGCCTGCGCCCGCGGCCGCGTACACCTCGCGGTTGCAGGCGTGCAGCGCCGTGCGGACCTCGTCCTCATCGGTCAGACGAGGCCCGGTCGCGGCGAGTCGGCGGACGACCAGGGCACTGGCCACCTCACCGCCGGGCTGGCCACCGAGCCCGTCGGCGACCGCGACGACGAGCGGCGTACCGAGCGGGAACACCAGCGTCTGCGGGTTCTCGGTCACGGTGGAGCACAGGGTCCACGGCCCGGCGACCAGACTGTCCTCGTTCCGGTCGCGGATCAGTCCCGGATGGCTCAGCGCACTCACGGCGGCGTACGTCATCGGATGCCACCGCCTTCCTCACCCGGACCGATGAGACGCCGACCGACCGCCTTGAGGGCGGGTGCCCCGGCAGCACCACTCGGGTACGGCGGTCCTTCGGGATCAGCCTGCGTAGACGCGGTGGACGAACTCGGCGAGCTGGTCGTCGGTGAGGTGACGGGCGATGTCCGCCTCGCTGATCATGCCGATCATGCGCTTGTTCTCGATCACCGGAAGGCGCTTGATCCGGTGGTCCTCCATCTCGTGCAGGACGTCGGAGACGTCGGAGCCGGCGTCGATCCAGCGCGGCGTGCCCTCGCACAGGTCGCCGCACGTGACCTGCGCGGGATCGTGGCCTGAGGCGACGCACTTCACCACGATGTCACGGTCCGTGATGATGCCGCACATCCGGTCGTCGTGGTTCGGGTCGCTGACCGGCAGCGCCCCCACCTCGTGGTCCCTCATCATCTGCGCGGCGCGGTCCAGCGTCTCGGTGAGGGGAATCCACTGGGCTCCAGGGGTCATGATGTCTTTGGCAGTTGTCATCGTTCGGCTCTCCACTGTGTGGGCTCTCCGCTGTGTGCGGGCTCGGGCCCGGCCCTTGGCCGCCGCGCTCATGGGGGCGGGTCACGGCTTCGTCCGCGTTCATCACGGTGAAACAGGGTGTCCGGGCGGCAATCGTCCGCCCGCCGAACACGGAGCCTGGCCCAGTACGCCTGCGGCCACCGCCCTGACTCCAGTGTCCGACGAGAGGTCCGGGCCCGCACGTCGTCCTTCCCCGCCGGTTTCCCTGCCGGTTTCCCCGCCGGAATCGAATCGGCTCGGCCAGTGACCGCCGGATCGGACGACCCGCTCACATGGGGAACGACCACAGGCGCACCTCTCCGGTGGGCCAGTCGGCCCCGTCGTGCAGGGGCGTCCACATGGTCCGCAACGGCATGACCACGAATCCCTCGGGTTGTTCGACCTGGACGTCCTGTGCCAGCTCCCGCCAGCCGAGTCGCTCGTACAACGGGACAAGGGGCGCGCGGCAGAAGAGAAGCCCGTGCCGCGGTCCCAGCGTCCGCGCGTGGTCCAGAGCCGCCGTCACGACCAGCCGTGCGAGTCCGAGCCCACGCAGATCGGGAGCGACGGCCACTCCGCCGACGCCCACCACCTCCGTGCCGGCTCCCCCGATCGACATGGGCAGCCTCAGCAGGCCCGCGTGGGCCACGAGGCGCCCCTCCCGCCTGACGCCGAAATGGTCCTCCTTGGGCAGCCACGTCAGTCCAGCCTCCGCGACACCGAAGGGATCGGCGCCGTCACCGAGGATTTCGCTCTGCTCGGCTTTCGTGTACCGCGCCAGTCGTTCCACGGTCGGCGATGCGGGAGTTGAGTGATCCGTCATCCCATGATGATCCTCCCTGTGCCGGACCCTGGCCAGTGTCAGCCGATCCGACGGTCGAGACCGGCCAGCAGACCGGCTCCGATCTGAACCAGCGTCAGCAGCATCATGAAGACCAGCGGCATCCGCCAGCCGCCGGAGTACTGGTAGAGGGCACCGACGACGATGGGCCCCGGGATCGAGAGCAGGTATCCGAAGCCCTGCACGAACCCGGACAGGCCGGCGACGGTGAAACTGTCCCTGCCTCGCATGCCGATCATCGTCAGGGCCAGCGGGAAGGAGCAGTTGGCGACGCCGAGGAGCACGGCCCACAACCAGGGGGCGGTGGTGGGCGCTCCCCACAGTCCGGCGTAGCCGGCCAGACCGCACACGCCGATGGCGGCCGCGATCCCGCTCTGGTTGGGCAGCCGTCCGGCCACGGCGGACAGCGCGAAGGACAGGGGGACGCCGAGCAGCGAGGTCACGGAGAACAGCAGACCGGCGGTCCCGGCCGACAGACCCGTGTCCCGGAAGATCTGCGCCAGCCAGCCGATGATGATGTAGGCGGAACCGGCCTGGAGGCCGAAATAGGCGGTGAGTGCCCATGCGGTCGGGTCGCGAGAGATGCGGGGGCCTGCCGTCGCCCTCTGCTCCGACGCGCTCGCCCTGGGACCGACGGCCCGGTCGCGGCGACGGGCGAGGGCGAGCCAGGGCGGCACGGCCGTCGCGGCCAGCGCGGCCCAGGCCCCGAGTCCGTACCGCCAGTCGCCGCCGAACGCCTCGGTCAGCGGTACGGTGACGGCGGCGGCGGAGGACGCGCCGGCGTTCAGGGCCATGGAGTACAGCCCGGTCACCGCACCGACCCGATCCGGGAAGCGTTGCTTGACCACCACGGGCAGCAGCACGTTGGTGATGGCGATTCCGGCGAGCGCGAAGGCGCTGAGCGACACGAACAGGGCGGTGTCGGCGACGAGCGGGCGCAGGGCGATCCCCAGCGTCAGCACCAGGCCGCCGACCGCGATGGCGCCGCTCGGGCCGTAGCGACGGGCCAACCGTGGTGCCGCCGAACCGATCACCGCGAAGCAGGCGGCCGGGATCGACGTCAGCAGCCCGGCGACGGTGCCGCTCATGGCGAGCGAGTCGCGGACCTCTTGGAGCACCGGGCCGAGGCTGGTCACGGCCGGTCGCAGGTTCAGCGCGGCCAGGACGAGGGCCGCCACTGTCAGCCGGCGCATCCCCTTCGACACCCCGACGAGCGTGTCCTGGCCGGAGAGTGTGCTGTCTCGACTTGCCGGTTCACCGCTCGCCATGCCGCTCATGGTGACTCATGGGATGACTCTGGAACGCGTCCGTCGCGAAGTGCTGTCCGACCAGGTGATCGCCCGGCTGCGGAGGAAGATCACGTCTGGGGCGTGGTCTGTGGGGACACGCATCCCCAGCGAGCCGGAGCTGGTCGAGCAGCTCGGAGTGGCGCGCAACACGGTGCGTGAGGCCGTCCGGGCCCTCGCGCACACCGGGCTGCTGGACATCCGGCACGGCTCGGGCACCTATGTACGGGCGACCAGCGAGCTGGCCGGGGTGATGCGCGGCCGCTTCGCCGAGGCCGCCGCCGAGGACGTGATCGAGGTGCGCGGCGCCCTGGAAGCACGGGCGGCGCGGCTGGCCGCCGGCCGGCGCACCCCGGACGACCTGCAGCGGCTCGACGCGGCGCTGGCCCAGCGGGAGCAGGCGTGGTCATCCGGCGACCGGCTCGCCTTCGTGAACGCGGATGCCGCGTTCCACCTGGCCGTGGTGGCCGCGTCCCACAACATGGTGCTGGCCGAACTGCACGCGGACCTCGGCGAGGTGATCCGCGAGGCACTGCTGGACCACTTCCGCGACGCGTTGCGTCCCGAGCAGTACCAGGACCACGCACGGCTCGTGGAGGCGATCCGTGCCCGCGACGGCGACCGGGCCGCGTACGAGGCCGGTTCCTACACCGCGGGATGCGTTCCGTGGCCGGGCCCGGCGCTTCCGCATGATGCCCGCCCGCATGGCGGCAGTGGTCGCACAGACGTGCGGGATGACTCCTGACCGACGGTACGACGGTTGCGGGAAGGTGGTCGACCACGGGCGTCGGCCGCGTCGGCCCGGTGCCGGTGATTCCCCCAGTGCGTGTTCCGGCCGAGCTGAGCAGGCCAGTGGCCGAAGCCGCCGACGGCCCGGTCCACCAGGCGGTCGCAAAGGCGGAGTCCGGCAGCGCGAGCAACTGCCCTGTCCCCAGGTCGTGGGGACGGACGATGCCGGAGACCGCCGGATCGGCATCGGGCGACTTCGCGTTCACCTTGACCGTGAGGGCGGGGACGCCTGCACGGCGAGAGCCGCGGCAAAGCCTTGGCGCAGCCCCTGCCCGAGAGGCAACGCCGAAGGGGCTCAGTCCGTGGCGAGGTCGTCCGGAGCGGACCGGGCGAGGTCGGCCAGGACGGCAAGAGCCCGGGAAAGAGTGCTGGAACTGGGTGAGGCCAGGCCCAGGCGGACGGCGTTCGGCACCCGATGGCGGCCGACGGAGAACGCCGCGGCCGGGGTCACCCCGATGCCGTGCCGTGCGGCGGCGGCGACGAAGGTGTCGGCGCGCCAGGGAGGAGGCAGTTCCCACCAGCGATAGTACGAGCGGGGATCGCCCCGGGTCACGAAGTCACCGAGGTGACGCTGGGCGAGCTCCTGCCGCTGCCCGGCCTGTCGTCGCTTGGCCCGCACGATCGCCGGTACGCTGCCGTCCGCCTGCCACTGGGACATCGCCTCCAGCGCGAAACGCATGGGGTTCCAGCCTCCCGAACGCAGGGAGACCGAGACGCCGTTCGCGACGGCCTCCGGAGCCACCACGATCCCGAGGGAGAGTCCCGGGGAGAGCCGTTTGGACAGGCTGTCCACGAGGACCGTCCGTCCGGGCGCGCGGGACGCGAGCGGCGGCGGACCCTCGCAGAGGAAGGACCAGACACCGTCCTCGATCGCGTGGATCCCCAGCTCCGTCAGCACGTGCGCCAGCCGGTCCAGCCGCTCCTCGGGCATGGTGAGCGACAGCGGGTTGTGCAGGGCCGGCTGAACGTAGACCGCGTGCAGCGGACCGGCGCGGTGCGCCTCCTCGACGGCCTCGGGGACCAGCCCCGCCTCGTCCATGGCCAGCGGCACCAGAGTGACCCCGAGCCGGGCGGCGATGGCCTTCAGCACCGGGTAGGTCAGCTCCTCGACGCCCAGCCGCGTGCCCGGCGGCGCCAGCGCGGCGACGACGGCCGAGATCGCCTGCCGACCGCTTCCCGCGAACAGCACGCGTGCCGGATCGGGGCGCCAGCCGCCGCGCGTCAGCAGACCGGCCGCGGCGTCGCGTGCGGCGGGCGTGCCGACCGGGTCGGCCGGCCGCAGGGCGGCCTCCAGGAGATCGGGGCGCAGCAGCCGGCCCAGTCCGGCGGCGAGCAGCTCGGCCTGTTCGGGTACCACCGGGTAGTTGAGCTCCAGATCCACCCGGCCGTCGGAGGGGTCGGCCGGGGAGTGGGCAGGAGCACCGGGAGCGGCGCACACGAAGGTGCCACGGCCCACTTCGCCTACGGTGAGGCCCCGGCGGGCGAGTTCCCGGTAGACGCGGGTGGCGGTGGAGGCGGCGATGCCGTGCTGCCGGGCGAAGTCCCGCTGGGGCGGAAGCCGGTCGCCCGCCCCGAGTCGGCCCGCCCTGATCTCCTCGGCCACCGCGTCGGCGACACTCCGGTAGTTCTTCACGATGCCCTCCTCCCGAGCACACCGTATCCGAAGAGCCGTATTGCATCGAGTGCAATGATGGATTGCCCCTCTTATTGAACCGATCGTGGATCCAAAATACACTCGCCCTCGCTCCGAGCGTGACACGCGTGGTTCGGGGGAGCACTCAGCAGCGCCGGAGAACACTCCGCGGAGAAGGCGGTCACACCACGGTGAACATCACGGCACGCACGTCACTCGGCCCACCTCGCCCTCCGCTGCGCCGGTGCAGCCGTTGTGTCCTCACCTTCCGACCCTGCGGCCGGCACAAGGCCTCGGACCTGCTCCTGGGGCACGGGGGGCGCCGGCAGCGAGTGCTGACCGGCCCCGGGACCACGCAGCGCCACCGCGACGAGGACGTCCGGCGGGCCGCCGAGACCCCGGTCGAGGTCTTACGCGGCGGCCGCAGGCACGACTCGACCGCAGGGGCGGCCCACCGGCAGAACGAGAAGGAAGCAGCGGGCGGCCATGGTTGAGGCAAGTGGAGTCGTCGGCGTCGCACTGGTGGCTCTGGGGATGGTGCTCACACCCGGCCCGAACATGATCTATCTCGTCTCCCGGAGCATCGCCCAGGGACGGCGAGCAGGCGTCATGTCCCTGGGGGGTGTCGCCGTCGGTTTCCTGGTCTATCTGGTGGTCACCAACCTCGGCCTGTCGGTCGTCTTCATCGTGGTGCCCGAGCTGTACGTCGCTGTGAAGCTGGCCGGCGCCGCCTACCTCGGCTGTCTCGCCTGGAACGCGCTGAAGCCGGGTGGCATCTCCGTCTTCACTCCTCAGGAGATCCCGTCCGAATCCCCGCGCAGGCTGTTCACGATGGGTCTGATGACGAATCTCCTCAACCCGAAGATCGCCATCATGTATCTCTCGCTCATCCCGCAGTTCGTCGACCCGGAGGCGAGCAACGTGCTGCTCCAGGGCATCCTGCTGGGCTCCGTCCAGATCGTGGTGGCCCTCACCGTCAACCTGGCCATCGTGCTGGCGGCCGGGACCGTCTCCGGCTTCCTCGCCCGCCGCCCCTCCTGGCTGAAGGTGCAGCGCTACCTGATGGGAACGGCGCTCGGCACCCTGGCCGTCTCGCTCGCCGTCGACACCTCGACGCCAACCGCTCCGCGCTGACCCCGGCCGGCCGCGGTGCGGGCGGTGGTCCCCGGGCGGATCCAGCAGGCCACAGCCCGTACTCTGCGATGCCGCGACCTCCGAACCGACTTCAGGTGGCTCCGAAAGTTTCGATGAGGTGCGCGAAAGTGTCCGGAACTTCCGCCGTGTGAAGCCGCAGGTAAGGGCTGACGTGGTCGAATTCCGTCTGCTTGTCCGGATGTGCCGGCCCTTGCGCGTGTCGGTAGCAGTGGCAGAACGGCCACTCCGAAGCGATTCGATCCCGGGCATTGTCATGCGCGGATCCCATTCTTACGCTTGGGAGCGCTCCCAAATCCGGCCTGGTGCCCTGCGGTCAGCGAAACATTCGAACCGGAAGTCCCGTGCTTCCGCCCGGTCGCCGTGCTCGCGGCGGCACCCCTCCCCACCGCGCGTCTTCCTCCGGAGGTCCCCCATGCGCTTCCCTCGCCACCGATGTCGGCCCCGGGCGTGGGCAGCCGCGGCCCTGGTGGCCGCCGCGAGCCTGACCACCCCTTCCCTCACCGCGCAGGCGGGCGCCGCCGACGGACACATCGCTGCCGCGAGGGTGCAGGCCGCCGTCGAGGACGACGGCGCCGGCTGCCCGGTGCCCACCCCGGGCTCTTCGCCGGCCAACCCCTTGCTTCCCGATCCCTTCAAGAGGGTGAACGGTACGCGCATCTCCGCCACGTCCGACTGGCGGTGCCGGCGCGCGGAGATCAGAGAGCTGGCACAGAGGTCCGTCTACGGCCAGAAGCCCGCGAAGCCCGCCGGTGTCACCGGGACGGTCTCGTCGACCGGCATCACGGTGAACGTGACGGACCAGGGCAGGAGCGCGAGCTTCTCGGCGAGCGTGAGTCTGCCGAGTGGCTCCGGTCCCTTCCCGGCCGTCGTCGTCCTGGGCGGACTCGGCGCGGACACGGCCACCATCAAGGCCTCCGGCGTCGCCGTCATCAACTACGACCCCTACACGGTGGGACGTGAGGGCACGGCGCGGAACAACAAGCAGGGGGCCTTCTACAGCGTCTACGGCTCATCGAGCAGCACAGGCCTGCTGATGGCCTGGTCCTGGGGCGTGAGCCGCATCATCGACGTCATCGAGCAGTCGGGCGGCAACATCCTCAAGGCGAGCGCGACCGGCGTCACGGGATGCTCACGGTTCGGCAAGGGCGCCATCGTGGCCGGCGCCTTCGATCAGCGCATCGCTCTGACCATGCCGATCGAGTCGGGCAGCGGTGGCGTTCCCGTCCTCCGGGGGATTCCGGGGGAGAGCGGCGCCCAGCCGCTGAGCAGTGCCTACTCGGAGCAGCCCTGGCTGGGCGACGCGTTCGGCTCCTACACGGGCAACCCGAACACCCTGCCGGTGGACACCCATGAAATCGTGGGCATGGTCGCGCCGCGCGGACTGTTCGTCATGGAGAACCCCCACATCGACTGGCTGGCCGCCAGGTCGGGGAGCGTGGCGGCGCTGGGCGGAGCCGAGGTCTACAAGGCGCTCGGCGCGGGGAGCAACATCACCTACTGGTCCGACGTCCAGGACGGGACCCACTGTGCCGTCAGGTCCGAGTGGAGGACCCCGTTGCAGCAGAACATCCAGAAGTTCCTGCTGGGCACGGGCAGCGGCTCCGGCGTGTTCAGGATCGCCGCCGGCAAGTCCGGCAACCTGTCCGCGTGGAGGGACTGGCAGACACCGGCCCTGTCCGACGGCGGGGGCGGCACCGGAGGCGACCCGGGCGGTGACCCGGGGGCGACCCGGGCGGCGGTGGCACGAACGGCACCTGCACCGCCGGCTACCGCAACGTCAACAGCTGGCCCGGCGGCTTCCAGGGCGAAGTGACGGTCCGCAACAACGGCACCACCACGCTCAACGGCTGGACCGTCGGCATGACCCTGGCCTCCGGCCAGTCCATCAGCAGCCTCTGGGACGGAGTGAACACCGGGACCAGCGGATCCGTCACGGTGCGCAACACGCCGTACAACGGCACCCTCGCCGCCAACGGCACCGCCACCTTCGGCTTCACCGCCACCGGCAGCTCCGCGACCGCGCCCGGCAACATCACCT
Source organism: Streptomyces sp. NTH33 (assembly GCF_003236365.1). Taxonomy (GTDB): domain Bacteria; phylum Actinomycetota; class Actinomycetes; order Streptomycetales; family Streptomycetaceae; genus Streptomyces. The sequence continues at coordinate 38 of NZ_POTZ01000168.1, read as the reverse complement.
GCAAGAGCCCCTGACTCCCGTACACATCCCCTGATCCC
>NZ_POTZ01000167.1 GCF_003236365.1 Streptomyces sp. NTH33 | reverse complement strand
CTCTCCCCCTTCCCCCCTTCTCCTTCTTCCCCTTCTCGCGCTGCTCGAGCAGTCGGGGCGGTCCGCCTCACGGCACCCGTTCGCCCGGGTCCCGCAGGGCCGACCGCATGAAGCGGCAGCGGTCCATCGCACGGCGGTGCGTCCGGAGGATCCAGCAACAGAACCCAATGAAGCCGACCGCGAGGATCAACGGCTGATCCTGCGACGCTGCACGGCCACGACCGTGATGCCGATGGCCGTGTAGAACGCGCCCCGGACCACCCACAGGAGCGGATGCCCGTCCCGGCGGAACAGGGCAGCGATGCCGATACCCATGGGCAGCGCGGCGCGGGACGCCTCAGCTCCGCTCCTCCGGCACCACGAACTCGCACCACAGGCACTTGCCGCCGCCGCGCGCCTCCACGCCCCACACGTCGGTGAGCCGGTCCACGAGCAGCAGCCCGCGCCCCGAGAGACCCTGCTCCCCGGGATCCCGGCGGTGCGGCAGGGTGCTGGCGGAGTCCTCGACCTCGATGCGCAGCCGCCGGTCGGTGCCGCTGAGGACCCGCAGGGTCACGACCGCGGCGCCCTCGGTGTGCATCAGGGCATTGGTGATCAGTTCGTCGGCCACGAGTTCGATCTCGTACGAACGCTCGCGGGCGCCCCAGGAACGGACCCCGTCGCGGATCATGTGCCGGACCTGGGCCAGGTCCTCGGGGTCGCCGGGAGCCACGTGCCACTGCAGCCGGCCGACGGGCTGCCGTTCGGCCAGCGCCCGGCGGCGCAGCACCAGCAGGGCCACGTCGTCGTCGCCGCCGCGTTCCTCGGCCAGGTCCATGAGCCGGTCGGCGAGCTTCCGTGCGTCCTCGGGTCCGTCGGCGACGGCCTCGATGAGGGCGCGCATGCCGTCGTCGAGGTCGGCACCGGGCTGTTCGACCAGGCCGTCGGTGCACAGCACCAGGCACTGCCCGGGGTCGAGCTCCATGGTGCTGACCGGGTACTCCAGGCTGCCGAACTCGGCGGACAGGCCCAGCGGCAGGCCGCCGTCGGCGGTGACCCGGCGGCAGCTGCCGTCGCCCAGCCGCACCAGCGGGTCGATGTGCCCGGCGCGGACCAGCTGGACGATGCCGGTGGACAGATCGGCCTCCGCGTACAGGCAGGTGGCGAAGCGGTCGGTGTCGAGTTCGTGCAGGAAGACGGAGGAGCGGGCCATCACGGTGGCCGGTGTGTGGCCCTCGGCCGCGTAGGCGCGCAGCACGATGCGCAGCTGGCCCATGACGGCGGCGGCGTGGGTGTCGTGGCCCTGGACGTCGCCGATGACGGCGCCGACCCGGCCGCCGGGCAGCGGGATGAGGTCGTACCAGTCGCCGCCGATGTCCCGGCCGAGGGAGCCGCCCGCGTAGCCGGAGCGGTAGCGGACGGCGACGTCGGCGCCGGGCACGCTGGGGATGGTGCGCGGCAGCATGGCCTGCTGCAGGCCCTGGGCGAGGTCCTTCTCCTGCTCGAAGAGCATGGCCCGCTGCAGGCTCTGCGCGATGCTGCTGCCGAGGGCGACCAGGACGTTGCGCTCTTCCGGGGAGAAGCCCCGGCGGTCGCTGTAGAGCAGGCCCATGCCGCCGATCGGGCGGGCGTGGGCGATCAGCGGCAGGTAGGCGGCGGAGGTGATGTTCAGGCCGGTGATGTGCGGCCACAGGACGGGATAGTGCTCGGCGAAGTCCTCCGGGGACTCGATGAAGCGGGGACTGAGGGTGCGTACGGCCTCGCTCATCGGGTAGGGCTCGTCGATCCGGGTGACGTCGGTGCCGGGCACCGAGGCGCCCTCGGGGCCCTCGGCGACGAGCCGGATGCGGCCGGCCTCGACCAGGCCGAGGACCAGGCTCCTGGCCCCGAGGAGGGCCAGGCCGTGGGTGTCCTTGACGACGTCGATGACGTCCTGGACGGTGCGCGCGTGGGCGAGGGCCGCGGTGGCGATCTCCACGACGTTGGTCTGCTCGCGCCGGGCGGCGTCCTGGGCGGCCCGCTCACGGCGGGCGGCGCTCTCCCTGAGCTCCTCGGTGGCGTCGCGCAGGATCCCGATGATCCTGCGCGGGCGGCCCGTTTCGTCGCGGCGGATGTAGCCCTGGACGTGGGTCCAGCGCAGGCTGCCGTCGCGGCGGCGCAACCGGACGTAGGTGCCGTAGTTCTCGCTCCCGTCCTTCATCGCCTGGGCCACCAGCGCGTCCAGGCGCTCGCGCTCGGACCCCGGCAGCCGGTCGCCCAGGGTGCCCGGACGGCCGTCGTGCTCCTCCGGGGTGATGTCGAAGATCCGGTGGCCCTGGGCATCCATGTGCACCAGCCCGGCGTCCAGGTCCCAGTCGAAGCTGCCCATGCGGTTGAGCGCCAGGATCGGGTCCGGATGGGCCGGCCAGTCCTCCGGGAGTGACAGGGCGGACGCTCCCTGATCGGCCATGGGCGACACCTTGCCAGGGTTTGTCGGATTCTTCGAGCCGGGGACGGGGTAGCCGGGGCCCGTCACCATTATGTGCCTCACTCGTTTCCCCCTCGCCCGCCGGGAGCACCCGGGTGAGCGAGAGGACACGGACCGTGGCCGCGGTCCGGTGCCGCGCCGGAGGAGAGGAGCGCACGGCCGTGGGGTGGTTCACCGCACCCGAGTACTGGCTGAGCCGGCTGGTCTTCCAGCGGGCGCTGGCCGCGGTGTACCTGGTCGCGTTCCTGACGGCGGCCCTGCAGTTCCGGGCGCTGCTCGGCGAGCGCGGCATGCTGCCGATCCCCCGTTTCGTCGAGCGGGTGCCGTTCCGGCTGGCGCCGAGCCTGTTCCACCTGCGCTACTCCGACCGGCTCTTCGCGGCGGTCGCGTGGACCGGGTGCGCGGTGTCGGCGGCGCTGGTCGCGGGGCTGGACTCGTGGCTGCCGCTGTGGGGCGGGATGCTGCTGTGGCTGGTGCCCTGGGCGCTGTACCTGTCGATCGTCAACGTCGGGCAGACCTGGTACGGCTTCGGCTGGGAGTCGCTGCTGCTGGAGACCGGGTTCCTGGCGGTCTTCCTCGGCAACGACGAGGTGGCCCCGCCCGTCGTGGTGCTGTTCCTGCTGCGCTGGATCCTCTTCCGCGTCGAGTTCGGCGCGGGCCTGATCAAGCTGCGCGGCGACGAGTGCTGGCGGAAGCTGACCTGTCTGCACTACCACCACGAGACGCAGCCGATGCCGGGCCCGCTGAGCTGGTTCTTCCACCATCTGCCCGGGCCGCTGCACAAGGCCGAGACGGCCGCCAACCACGTCACGCAACTGGTGGTGCCGTTCCTGCTGTTCACCCCGCAGCCGATCGCCACGGCCGGGGCCGCGCTGATGATCGTCACCCAGCTGTGGCTGGTGCTGTCCGGGAACTTCTCCTGGCTGAACTGGATCACGATCGTGCTGGCGCTGTCGGCCGTCCGGTTCCCGGCGAGCCCGCCGTCCGTGCCCGCGGCACCGCTGTGGTACGAGGTCGTGGTGCTCGCCGTCGCCGCGCTGGTGGTGGTCCTCAGCTACCGCCCGGTGCTGAACATGATCTCCCGCCGCCAGGTCATGAACCGCTCCTTCGACCCGCTGCACCTGGTCAACACCTACGGCGCGTTCGGCAGCATCAGCCGTCTCCGCTACGAGGTGGTGGTCGAGGGCACGCGGGACGAGACACCGCGCGAGGACGCGGACTGGAGGGAGTACGAGTTCCGGGGCAAGCCCGGTGATCTCCGGCACTGGCCGCGTCAGTTCGCGCCCTACCATCTGCGCCTGGACTGGATGATGTGGTTCGCGGCGCTGTCCCCGGCGTACGCCGGCGCCTGGTTCGGCGCGATGGTGGAGCGGCTCCTGGAGAACGACCGCGACACCCTCCGGCTGCTGCGCCGCTCCCCCTTCCCGCCCGACGAGCCGCCGCGCTACGTCCGTGCCCGCCTGTTCCGCTACCGCTACACCAGCTGGCGGGAGCTGCGCGCGACGGGCGCCTGCTGGGATCGCGCCTACGTACGGGAGTTCCTGCCGCCGACCCGGCTGGCCGAGACCGCGCGGCGGTCGTGAACGGCCCTCGTCACCGGCTGTACACCCGGGCGGCCGTGCCCTCGAAGACCGCCGTGCGTTCGGCAGGGGTGAGGGCCGAGGTCAGTTCGCGGGCCGTGGTGAGGACGTCCGCGTAGCCCGCCGCGAGGGTGCACACCGGCCAGTCCGAGCCGTACAACAGGCGGCCCGGGCCGAAGGCGTCCAGGACCACGTCGGGACGGGGACGGCCACCCGCACGCCGCGCTCGGCAAGGAGTTCGACGGTCGCCCGGCCGGGAAGCCCGAGGCGGTGGAGACATGGACATGGCTGCGGGCGCAGTGGGGACAGCCCTGCCGGCCGGCGCGTGCGGTGGCGTCACGCGCGCCGCAGCCGCAGCGTCATCAGCTCGAACGGCCGCAGCCGCAGGGCGATCCGGTCGCCGTCCCGCTCCGGTGCCTCCGCCTCGGGCAGGGGCCGCTCCAGAAGGTCCGTCACCGTGACGCCCGCCACCTCGAACCCCGCCGTCAGCGTCGCCCGGGCCCGGCCCCCGTGGGCCTCGTGGAAGCGGACCACCACGTCACCGCCGCCGTCGTCGGCCAGCTTCACCGCCGTCACGACCACCGCGTCCTCGTCCACCGTCACCAGGGGGGCCACCTCGCCGGCGCCGGTCAGCCGCCGCTCGGGCAGGTTGATCCGCCAGCCCTCGCGCACCGCGTCCCCGATGTCCGCGCCGGGCACCAGGGCGTGCCGGAAGCGGTGGACGCCCTCGTCGGTCCAGGGGTCCGGGAAGCGCGGGGCGCGCAGCAGGGACATCCGGACCGTGGTGGTGGTCCCCCGGTCGCCGTCGGTGCGGACCGTACGGGTCACGTCGTGGCCGTACGTCGAGTCGTTGACGATCGCCACACCCCAGCCGGGCTCCGCCACATGCACGAAACGGTGGTTGCAGGCCTCGAACCTGGCCGCGTCCCACGAGGTGTTGGTGTGGGTGGGCCGGTGGAAGTGCCCGAACTGGGTCTCGGACGCGTACCGTTCGGCGTGCACGTCCAGCGGGAAGGCCAGCTTGAGGAACTTCTCCGTCTCGAACCACTCCACCTCCGTGTCCAGCACCAGCCGCCGCTCCCCCGTCGGCAGCGACAGGACCTGGGTGACGCCGGACGCCCCGAAGGACCGTACGATCCGCACCGAGGCGCCGTCCTCGTCCTCGCCGGCCGTGACCGACTCGGTGTCGGTGAGGTCGGTGACGGTGTTGCGGTAGAACTCGTCCACGTCCCAGGCGTCCCACATGTTCGGCAGGTCGGAGTGGAGTTGGAGGAGGCCCGCGGCCCGGCCCGGGGCGATGGTCTCGCGGTCGGCGCCGATGTCGTACACCGAGACGACCAGGCCCCGGGCGTCGACCTCCACCCGCAGCAGGCCGTTGTCCAGGACGTGTCCGCCGCCCTCGCGGGCCGTCAGCTCCGTGCGGCCCGGTCGGCCGGCCGGGGTGGCGGCGCCGCCTGCCGGGACGCCCGCGCGGGCGTGCGGGGCCGCGTTGAAGAGGAGCGGTGTCCCGCCTTCGCCCGCCAGCGCGCGCTGGGCGGCCTCGATGATCCCGTTCAGCTCCGCGGCGATCCGCTCGTACGTCGCCCGTGCCTCCCGGTGCACCCAGGCGATGGAGGAACCCGGCAGGATGTCGTGGAACTGGTGGAGCAGCACCGTCTTCCAGATCCGGTCCAACTCCTCGTACGGGTAGGGGAATCCGGTCCGTACGGCCGCCGTGGCCGCCCACAGTTCCGCCTCCCGCAGCAGGTGTTCGCCGCGCCGGTTGCCCTGCTTGGTCCCCGCCTGGCTGGTGAGGGTGGCCCGGTGCAGCTCCAGGTACAGCTCGCCGACCCAGACGGGAGGTTCGGGGTACTCGGTCTCGGCCCTGTCGAAGAAGGCCCGCGGGGCCTCCCACTCCACGCGCGGCGAGCCCTCCAGGTCGCGCAGCCGGGCGGCCTTGGCGACCATCTCGCGGGTGGTGCCGCCGCCTCCGTCGCCCCAGCCGGTGGGGGCGAGGGAGTGCCGGGCGGCGCCCTTCTCCCGGAAGTTGCGGGCGGCGTGGGCGATCTCGCTGCCGTTCATGGAGCAGTTGTAGGTGTCGACGGGCGGGAAGTGGGTGAAGATCCGGGTGCCGTCGATGCCCTCCCACAGGAAGGTGTGGTGCGGGAACCTGTTGGTGCGCGACCAGGAGATCTTCTGCGTCAGCAGCCTCCTGGAGCCCGCCGCCCTGATGATCTGCGGCAGTCCGGCGGCGAAGCCGAAGGTGTCGGGCAGCCACGCCTCGTCGTTCTCGATGCCGAACTCGTCGAGGAAGAACCGCTTGCCGTGCACGAACTGCCGGGCCATCGCCTCCGAGCCGGGCATGTTGGTGTCCGACTCCACCCACATGCCGCCGGCCGGCACGAACCGTCCGTCGGTCACCGCCTTCTTCACCCGGGCCCACACCTCGGGCCGGTGTTCCTTCAGCCACGCCCACTGCTGGGCCTGGGACATGGCGAAGACGAACTCCGGCTCGTCCTCGAGCAGGGCGGTCATGGTGGACGCCGTACGGGCCACCTTGCGCACGGTCTCGCGCAGCGGCCACAGCCACGCCGAGTCGATGTGCGCGTGCCCGACCGCGCTGATCCGGTGCGCGGAGGCGGCGGCGGGAGCGGCGAGCACGTCGGCGAGGTGCGGGCGGGCGCGCTCGGCCGTGCTGTTCACGTCCTGCGGGTCGACCGCGTCGAGCGCCCGCTCCACCGCGCGCAGGATCTCCCAGCGGCGCTGCGAGTCCGCCGGCAGCTCGGCCATCAGCTCGCCGAGCACTTCGAGGTCCATCACCAGCTGCCACACGGTCTCGTCGAACACGGCGAGGTCCATGCGGGCGAGCGTGTACTGCGGCTCGCTGCCCGCGGTCTCCTTGTCGCCGAGCGGCGAGCCGCCGAGGATCACCGGGTTGGAGGCGGCCTCGACGTGCAGCCGCACCTCCTCGCCGCCCGCTACGGGGGCGCCGATGCGGACCCATTGGTTGCGCGGGCTCAGCCCCTTCACCGGGGTGCCGTCGGGCCGGTACACCAGGCCCTCGCACTGGAAGCCGGGCATGTTCTCGTCGAAGCCGAGGTCGAGCAGCGCCTCGACGGTCCTGCCGGCCCAGTCCTCGGGTACGGTCCCGGTCACCCGGAACCAGCTGGTGCCCCACGGAGCACCCCACCGGGCGCCCACCTCGACCGGCTCCGGCTCGGCGGCCAGTCCCTCGGCGACCGGGACGGGCTCCCCGGGCGCGTGCCACACCGCCACCTCCAGCGGGACGGACTCGGGATACACGGCGGGGCGGATGCGCTCGTCGAGCACGCGCCGGAGGCGGGCCTCGACAAGGGTGCGGTCGTCGTGCATGGGAGGCGCTCCGTGGGTCGTACGTCAGCAGGTGGTCGCCCGGTGCGGGGTGACGGTCGCGGGTGCCGGTGGTGGGACCGGTCGTGGGGCCGGTCGTGGGGGCCTGCCCGCTGTACGGCTCCCCCGCCGCACGCGGCTCCAACCCCGCGGCCGCGGGGCCTCTCGACGCGGGGCGCCCGGGCGGGCAGAGTTCTCTGTGCGTACTCGCCAGTACGCCCCCTGACCGTCCTCTTTCCGTCCCCTTTCCGTCCCCTTCCGAGGAGCGCCCGTGACCAGCTGGGTGGGCCGCAGTGCCGCCGAGATCGCCGCCGCCGTACGCGAGAAGCGGGCCACGCCCGGTGAGGTGGTGGCCGAGCACCTCGCCGGGATCGAGCGGCTCGACGGCCGTGTCGGCGCCTTCCGCACCGTCCGCGCCGAGGCCGCGCTCGCCGAGGCCGACGAGGTGGCGGCCCGGGGCGACCTGGCGGAACTGCCGCTCGCGGGCGTGCCGGTGGCCGTCAAGGACAACCTGGCGGTGCGCGGCGAGTCCTGCCGCGTGGGTTCGGCCGCGACCCCGGACACGCCCGCCGAGCAGGACCATGTCACGGTGGCCCGGCTGCGGGCGGCGGGCGCGGTGGTCGTCGGGCTGACGAACGTGCCCGAGCTGTGTGTCTTCGGCACCACGGAGGGGGCGTACGGCACCGCCCGCAACCCGTGGGACACCACCCGGACGGCGGGCGGCTCGTCGGGTGGCAGCGCGGCGGCGGTCGCGGCCGGCCTGGTCCCGATCGCCCTGGGCAACGACGGCATGGGCTCACTGCGCATCCCGGCCGCCAACTGCGGGCTGGTCACCATCAAGCCGGGCCACGGGGTGGTGCCCGCGGGCATCGGCGACGGCGACTGGTTCGGCATGTCCGAGAACGGCCCGCTGGCCACGACCGTCGAGGACGCCCGGCTGATGCTCTCCGTCCTGGCGGACACCGACGTCGTGCGCGGGCGGGAGACGGCCCCGCGCACGATCGCCGTGTCCGTGCGCAGCCCGCTCGCCGGGGTCGCCGTGAGCAAGCCGTACGCCACCGCCGCCAGGGACGCGGCACGCCTGCTGGCCGGGGCCGGTCACCGGGTGCGCCGCGCGGACCCGCCGTATCCGGTGTCGCTGGGCGTCACGGCCCTGCGGCACTGGTCGGCGGGTACGGCCGTGGACGCGGCGGGGCTGGATCCGCGACGGCTGGCCCGGCGCACCCGGGTGCACGCCGCCGTCGGGCAGCGGTTCCTGGACGGGGTGCGCACGAGTACGCAGCGGGAGCGGCTGCGCCGGCGGCTGGAGCCGTTCTTCGCCGAGTACGACGTGCTGCTCACCCCGGCGCTGGCCCGCCGCTCCCCGCAGGCCGGGCCCTGGCACGAGCGGGGCTGGCTGCGCAATGTGCTGGCCAACACCGGCTACTCGCCGATGACGCCGCCGTGGAACCTGGCCGGCTGGCCCGCGATGGCGGTGCCGTTCGGCACACTGCCCTCCGGCGCCCCCTGCGCCGTGCAGCTGGTGGGCCGTCCGGGCTCGGAGGCGGACCTGCTGGACCTGGCGGAGCAGATCGAGACGCTGCACCCGTGGCAGCGGACGGCCGGCCTCGCAGAGCGGTACGGCTGAGCGCTCCGCCGGAAGCACGGTGATGAACCTGCGGGCCGGTGGGGGGCCGGCCGCGCCCACGATGGAGGTCCCCCTGCTCGTCAAGAGCTTGGGGATGGGGCCGCACATCAATACAGCCCCGCGCCCCTTGCGGGGCGCGGTATCGCACCGGGCCTCACCAGGGCTGCTCAGAGCGCCTTGTACATGATGTGCAGCCCGACCCGGCCGTGCCGGGGGTGTTCGTACGCCTCCGGCACCGTGCCGAGGATCCGGAAGCCCAGGGAGGTCCACAGCTCGACGGCCGGGTTGGTCTCCACGACGGCGTTGAAGACCATGCCCCGGTAGCCGGCGGCCTCGGCGGCGGCGAGGATGTACTCGGCGAGGGCGCGGCCGATGCCCTGGCCGGCCCGGTCGGGGTCGACCATGAAGCCCGCGTTGGCGATGCGGGCGGCGGGGCCGTCGTAGTTGGGCGCGACGTAGGCGGAGCCGACGACCGCCCCGGTGTCGTCCTCGGCGACGTACACGCGTTTGGCCGGGTTCATCCACAGGGCCCGGGCGTCCTCCTCGGAGGTGTCCGGGTTCCAGGTGTAGGTCTCGGCGGCGGCGACGATCCGGTGCCAGAAAGGCCAGATCCGCGGCCAGTCGTCGGCCGTGGCTTTTCTGATCAGCATGGGCGTGACTCTCGCACGCCCATGCCGGCTGCGACCGCGACGGTTCCCGCCGGATCAGTCCACGCTGGGCAGGATGTGCGGCTCGGCAAGGTCGTCCTCGTAGCCCGCCAGGCGGATCGGGGCGGACCGGGCCCACACGTCGAGGCAGCAGAGGTCTCCGGGCCTGCGGCCCGCGCGTTCCGTGCGTTCCATGGGGCGCTGATCGCGATTCGTCTTCTCCGGTGTCACCGCGCACTCCTTATGTGTCGGTCACCCTCGGGGCATCCCGGCCGCTTCGCACAGCGGTACCCGACGCCCGTTCGGGTCTGGTTCAAAGCCATCTCGGACGCGGTGGCGCCGGCAACTGAGGTCGGGCAGGCCGTTGTGCACCGGCTCGCCCCGGGACGGACCATGGGTGTGGATGGAACCCCTTGGTGCTGCCCGTCCGCTCCAGATTAACCAAATGAGCGGCCTCCCGCTCGATAGGGCTGCAAAGAGCTGGTAACTATCCGAAGTCGCGCGTGTTGATTCGACCATTCACAAGCCGTTTTGTCACATCATGGACGCCATTCGCCATGACCCATTGACCCACCACGACGGCCGTCTCGCGGGAGGACCGACGCATGGAGCTGCGCAGCGTCGAGGCGCTGATGGACTTGCTGTACGCCTGCCGGGGCGCTGTCACCGCACCGGACGGCCACGGCGGCGGTGTCGACGCGCACGACCACGCGCTGCGCACCGCCGCCCTGCTGCGCCGGCGCCACCCGGCCGACAAGGAGCTCCAGGTGGCGGGTCTGGTCCAGGGCATCGGTCGCCTGCTGGGGGCGGGCGCCCGGAAGGGCCCGGCCGACCTCGTCGCCGAAGCGGTCCGCGGCCTGCTCGGCGAGCGTGTCTCCCGCCTCGTACGGCAGCATACGGCGGTCCCCGGCCACCTGCTCGACGAAGACGCCCTGTCCTTGCGCCAGGCGGCCGAGGAGGCCCGCACCCACGCCCTCGGCGCCGGTGTCCTGGAGGACTGGCGCACGGTCCTGGAGCTGGTCGCGGCACGCAACTCCCGGCCGGAAGAGGCGGGCCGGCACGATGTCAGGGACGTCTGGTACGAGAGGTGCCGGCTGCGGCCCGACCGGCACACGCACCCCGTGCAGGCCGTGCGCCGGTGACGTCGTCCTCCGGACCGCGGGGCGGGACCGCCGTCGTCGCCGGGGGCGTGGGCGCCGCGGCCGGTCTCCGGCAAGGTGGTGCGGGGTGCCGGGCCGGCCGGTCGTGCGGGCAGGCGCCGGGGCGGCGCGCCGCCGGCTTCGCGACCGGCCCGTACCCGGTCCACGGCCGGCCGGAGGCCCTCGCTCACCACTTGCCGGGCGCGTAGTCCTTGAGGAAGACGCCGTACAGGTCCTCGCCCGTCTCGCCGCGCACGATCGGGTCGTAGACGCGGGCGGCGCCGTCGACCAGGTCGAGCGGGGCGTGGAAGCCGGCCTCGGCCATGCGGATCTTGTCGGGGTGCGGGCGCTCGTCGGTGATCCAGCCGGTGTCGACGGCCGTCATCAGGATGCGGTCCTTTTCGAACATCTCCTGGGCGCTGGTGCGCGTGAGCATGTTCAGGGCGGCCTTGGCCATGTTGGTGTGCGGGTGGCCGGCGCCCTTGTAGCCGCGGTTGAAGACGCCCTCCATGGCGGAGACGTTCACGATGTAGGTGCGGCGGGCCGCGGAGGCCGCCATCGCCGGGCGCAGGCGGCTGATCAGGATGAAGGGCGCCGTCGAGTTGCACAGCTGGACCTCCAGCAGCTCGACCGGCGTGACCTCCTCCACGGTCTGGATCCAGCTGTTGGTGTCGTGCAGGTCGGGCACCAGGCCGCCCGCGTCGATGGCCGTGCCGGCCGCGATCCGCTCCAGGGACGCCGAGCCGGAGACGAGGGCCAGGTCGGTGACGTCCTGGGCGGTGAGCGCGCCGCCGCCCGCCACCGGCAGCTCGGCGACCGCGCCGGAGCCGAAGGTGCCGATCACCTCGGCCGCGGGCAGCTCACCGGCCGGCAGCGGGGCCGACTCGGCGGCGACCAGCTCGCTGTAGGCCTGCGGGGAGCGCCGTACGGTCTGGGCGGCGTTGTTGATCAGGATGTCCAGCGGGCCCTCGGCCGCGACCGAGTCGGCGAGGGCGACCACCTGGGCGGGGTCGCGCAGGTCGATGCCGACGATCTTCAGCCGGTGGATCCACTCGCCGCTGTCGGGCTGGGCCTTGAAGCGGCGGACGGCGTCGTTCGGGAAGCGGGTCGTGATCGTGGTGTGCGCGCCGTCGCGCAGCAGCCGGAGCGCGATGTACATGCCGATCTTGGCACGGCCGCCGGTGAGCAGGGCGCGCTTGCCGGTGAGGTCGGCGCGGGCGTCCCTGCGGGCGCGGTTCTCGGCGGCGCACGCCGGGCAGAGCTGGTGGTAGAAGTAGTCGACCTCGACGTAGCGGGTCTTGCAGGTGTAGCAGGAGCGCGGGCGCTGGAGTATGCCCGCGATCCGCCCCACCTCGGTCGTGGACGAGGGCAGGATGCCCTCGGTCTCGTCGTCGATCCGTTGCGCCGAGCCGGTGGCCGTGGCTTCCGTGACCGCCCTGTCGTGCGCGGTCTTGGCGGCCCGGCGCTCCTGGCGGCGGCGCTGCTTGACCGTGCGGTAGATGTGCGAGGTGGCCCGGCGCACCAGGACCGCGTCCGGGTGGTCGACCTCGATCCGGTCGAGCTCCTCCAGCACGCTCAGGCACACGGCGAGGCGCTCGGGGTCGATGCCGGGGCCGTACGCCACCTCGTCCGTGGTCGTCGGGCCCTCGTCTGTCACCGTCATCGCGCTGCCGTTCCCTGGTCACCCGTGCGGCGCTCCGACTCGCGTCCGCTTTCGAACGGGGGATTTTACGGCAGCGCCGGGCCGCGAGGGAAAACAGGGGTGATCATGGTCCGCAGACCGTGATCAGGGTCTCCATCTCCTCGGTCACGGCGTGGGCGAGCCGGCCGAGGTCCGGGACGGCCTTGGCGTCGGCGACGAACCCGTAGTGGACCTGGCCGCGGTAGGTCGAGATCGCGATCGCCAGGGACTGGCCGCGGGCCAGCGGCGCGAAGGGGTAGACCGCGGTGAGCGGGTGGCCGCCGAGCTTCAGGCCGACGCCGGGCAGCGGCACGCTGGTGACCAGGATGTCGAACCAGAGCCGGGCGGCCTGGCCGACCAGCGGTCCGCCGAGCCGGTGGCCGAGGGCCGGCACGTGGTCGGCGAGCAGCGCGACGGCGCCCGCGCCCCGGTGGGGGCCGGCGTCCTTGTTGCGGTCCATGGCGCTGCGGACGGCGCCGAGGCGGCGCAGCGGGTCCGGGACGCCGACGGGGAGCTCCATCAGATAGCCGGAGAGCCGGTTGCCCTGCGGGTGGGCGGTGCGCGGACGGCGCCTGGAGACCGGGATCAGGGCGCGGGGTGCGACGCCCTCGCTGGAGTCGCCGCGCTCGTCGAGCCAGCGCCGCAGGGCACCGGCGACGACCGCGATCAGTACGTCGTTGACGGTGCCGCCGACGGCCTTGCGCACCAGGTGCACGTCGTCGATGTCGACGACCGCGCCGGCGGTGCGGCGGGTTCCGGTGGGCTCGGCGGTGAGGGCCGGCGTGGGGC
>NZ_POTZ01000166.1 GCF_003236365.1 Streptomyces sp. NTH33 | reverse complement strand
ATCCCGACGAGCTGCGGCTGCTGCGGGCGCTCACCGAGCACAGCCGCATCCCCGACATCGCACAAGCCGCCCGTATCGCTCCCGGTGACGCCAAAGAGCGCATCACGGACCTTGTACTCGCCGCCAGAGCCGGAGATACCACCAACCTCATCGTCCTGGCCCATGCCTGGAACCTGCTCAGCGCCGACCGCAGCACCGTGACCCCGGAAGGAGCGAGCCGGTGAGCACCGCTGGAATGCAGCACGCGCCAGGGCGGCACGCCCCGCTCCGCTCCGCGACCCCCTCCCGTTCCGCGTACGAGATGCGACCGTTGTGCACCGACGCCGTGCGGGCAGAAGCAAGCGCCCTCGTCGAGGACCGCCTCGGCTGGCTCGCACGACGGGGCCTGCCCGCCCCCGCCCGCGGCGACATCCCCGCACTCTTCCGCGACGACGAGCACGAGTCGGCCGGCCTGTTCGAGGACGACATCCTGCTCGGCTGCCTGATCCTCAACCGGCAACCGAACCTCGCGCACTGGGGCACCGCCGGAGCCGGCCCCAGCCTGTTCCTCGACCACGTCCACACGCTCCCCGGGCGCTCGGACGACATCGTCCGGCTGATCACCCTGTGGGCCTCCGACCATGCCGCCCGCCTCGGCCTGCCGCACGTACGCGCCGAGGCCCCGGCCCGGCACGACCTCAGCGTGGACCCCATCGCACGATTCCTCGACCGCCTGAAACACATGGGCTGGGAGATCCGCGGAACGGGGCAATGCACGAACGGCGAGCGGACCGCCCGACTTGAGCTGCGCGCTGAGCACCGCCACGGCCTCACGCACCTCATCCGCTGCACCATCCCCCTTCCTCCGGGCACCGACCGGAGCGCCTCATGACGACCACGGCCCCCCTCCACCCCGACCTCGCCCGCGACCTGCCGGTCCGTGCCAAGCAGACGAAGGAACACTGGGCACGACGGGTCCGCAACGAGCTGAGCGCCGTCCAGCTCGGCCATGGTCGACATGCCGCCCATGGCAACGCCAAGGTTTTACGACGCGCCCTGGCCGATCACAACTGGCCGGGTCACCGTCTCATCGGCCCCGGCGCCTGCCGCGCCGCCTGGCAGCTCGCCCTGCACACCGACGACAAACCCAACTTCCAGCGGATGGCTACCCGTCTACTGCACCGCGCCGCCCAGACCGGTGACGTCCCATCTGGCAGCGGGCTCAAAGGCATCACCCGAGCGGGCGAGACCGGCAACAGCTTCCCGGCTCCCTTGCCGGTGCTTTTGACTGTGTCAGTCCCCGCTGGCCTCACCGACCACGGGGGCATGGCCCTCGCAGTCTACGGGGCGGCGGCACCGTCGGCGTTTCGGCCACCGCCGTTCCGGGCCCGGCCCTTGCGCGGCAAGGGTCGGTGCAACCCGCATGCTCCGGCGCGCGCTCAACCACGGGGTTCCAAGCCCGACTGAAACACATGTGTTCGAAATTCCGGCTGGGTCGTTGAGCGTCACGAGCCAGCCGCGCGACCGTCAAGGGGGACCACGTTGACTTCGGCCAGCACACAAGAACAACCGACTCCCGGCACATCGGATACGAGCACGCCGGACGACGCGAACAGCGCACAGGACGAGGAGTTCCTGTATCGCGACAAGTCTCGACTCCAGGCCGGTGCGCAGATGACGACCAGCACGATGGCACGGCGGCTGCCCGCGCTGGTCCTGCGGTCCCTGGCGATGGCGTGGCGGGTGGACCGCGGCGCCACGGTGGGGCTGCTGGCGTGCCAGGTCAGCACCGGTGTTCTCGCTGCCCTGGGGCTGCTCGCGGTCACGGGGACGATCACTGCGCTGATCTCATCGGGCGACATCACCGAGCGGCTGTGGGAGGCGGCCCCGCAGCTGGCGGTGATCGCCGCGGCCGCCGGTCTGCGTGCCCTGCTGGGGATCACGGTGACGTGGCTGACGGGGCGGCTGCGGCCGGTGCTGGCCCGGGCGGCGGAGCTGACGATGATCGAGGCCGCGCTCGGTGCGGAGCTGGCGGCGAACAACAAGCCCGGCTACAACGACTTCTACGACATCGCCGACCGCGGTGCCCAGGTGACTCCGGACCTTGTCGACGAGGCCCAGGACGTGCTGGCCGCCACGGCGACACTCGCCGCCGGCGCGACCGTTCTCACCGTGCTTCACCCCATTCTCCTGCCTCTGCTCCTCCTGGCGTGTCTGCCGCAGGCCGCGGCGTACGTGCGGGCCGCGCGCGTGGTGTACCTGGCGGGGCTGGAGACCTCGGGGCGGCGCCGGATGCTGCACAAGCTGCGCTGGCACATGGCCTACATGGAGTCCAGCGAGGAGATGCGGGCCTGCCTGGCCGGTCCGTTCCTCATCACCCGGTACCGGCGGCTCGCCGCGTCCGTCAACGCCGCGGAGCGCAAAGCCGCCGACACCGGTGCGTGGATGGGGCTGGCCGGTGCGGTCGCCGGCGGCGTGGCATCGGCCGCGGTGTGGGCCGCGCTGCTCTGGCTCCTGGCCTCCGGTCGTATGGACCTCGCGGCCGGAGGCGGCGCGGTCTTCGCCCTGCAGACGGCGACCGGCTCCGTGCGCGGCATCATCAACGGTGGGGCCCGGCTGGTACGCACCGGATGGTACGTGCAGGACTGGCAGAACTTTCTCGACAACGCCCACGGGCAGGCCATGGCGGCGTCCCGAGGCACCAAGACGCTGACCGAGGCGCCGGAGCGGTTTGAGGTCCGCGATGTCACCTATCGGTACGACGGCGCTCCGCAGGACAGCCTCAGCGAGGTGTCCCTCCAGTTGCGGCGTGGGGAGATCGTGGCGCTGGTCGGGGAGAACGGTTCGGGCAAGTCCACGCTGTCCCGGCTGATCTGCGGTCTGCTGCTGCCCACGTCCGGTGAGGTGGCATGGGACCACACGACGACGGCGGAGACGGAGCCCTGGGAAGCGTGGAAGCATGTCGCTCTGGCCCCGCAGAAGTACACCTACCTGCCGCTGACCCTCCGCGACAACATCACCTTCGGGCAGGGCGACACCAGCGACGCCGCCGTCCTGGCGGCCTGCGAGGCGTCCGGGGCGGCGGACATGCTGCCCAGCCTGCGATCAGGTCTCGACACCCTCCTGACGTCGGAGTGGTACGGAGGCCAGCAGCTGTCCGGGGGGCAGTGGCAGCGTGTCGTGCTCACCAGGGCGTTCCACCGCAAGGCGGCTCTGCTCGTGATGGACGAGCCCACCGCCGCCCTGGACGCGCGCGCAGAGCACCACATCTTCACCGGACTGCGGGAACTGGCCAAGGACCGAGCGATTCTGCTGATCACGCACCGGCTGGCCAACGTCGCCGTGGCGGACAAGATCGTCGTCCTCGACAAAGGACGGATTGTGCAGGAAGGGACGTACGCGCAACTCACCCGCGAACCTGGGCTGTTCAGGTCCCTATGGGAACTTCAACAGCGCGCTGACGGCGAGGCGAGCAGCTACGCATGACCACCAGCGCTGACCGAACGTCTGCGCGCCTCGGCACGGCTCACCGCCCAGTCCGAAAGGCCGCTCCGCAGCCCAGAGGGTCTCATGACCGAACACCCTGTCGAAGCCTGCAATTCGGCCCGTGAGGCGAGGCTCGGTGACAACGCCTGCGCAGGCGCACAGAACCACAACGTGGGAGTGCCCGGGCTTCCCCTACTACCTCCGTTCGCCAAGGAGCCGAATGACGACCGTTACTGCCACCGCCAACTACTGGGAGCCGCTCTGGGCCGGCGGGCGCCGGTACCGGGAAGTCAGCAGCGCCGAGGCCACGCTTCTGGCGGATCATGTCGGGCTCGGCCGCGGACGCCCGGCCCTGGACATCGGCACCGGTGACGGCGCCCTCGCTCGCCATCTCCACCAGCTCGGCTACCGCACCACCGGCATCGACTTCGCGCCCAGCGCCATCGCCGCAGCCCAGAGCATCCGGACCACCCGGCACGGTGACGGACCGACCTGGCGGCTGATGGACTTCATCGCCGACGACCTCATCACCCTGCCGGACCCCGCGTACGCGATCGTCACCTGCCGCCTGGTCTACCGGTGGATGGACGACAAACCGGCCTTCCTCAACCGTGTCCGGCAGGTCCTCGCGCCCGGCGGGACCTTCTGGATCGTCACCGAACTCGCCGGCCGTCGCGAAGACAGCGATCCGCTCAGGCACCTCGGGATCACCGCCGCCGAGGCCGAGACGCTCACCGCAGGCTGGTCCGTCGTCCGGACCGCCGATCTCGACGTGCTGCGCTGCTACGCCCTCTGCCCCTGAACTCGAATTTGGAGCCATCGTGTTGGACATTGAACGGCAGACACTCCTCGCCTGGGACGCCTACGGCACCCACCATCAGGCCCGCGGCACCGAGATCCCCGAGGTCGACCGGCTGGCGTGGGGGTACTGGCCCACCGCGGGCCCCGGCGAGGAGGTCCTCGGCGATCTCACCGGCCGCCGCGTCCTGGACCTCGGTTCCGGGATCGGCAAGTTTCCCGCCTACCTCGCTTACAAGGGCGCTCGCGTCGACGCCGTCGAGGGCGCCCGCGCCCAGCACGAGCGCGCCGTCGCCCGCTACAGCGGACAGGCGGGCCTTCACCTGATCTGCGCCGACGCGGTCGAGTACCTGATCGGGGCGGAGCCGTACGACGTCATCTACTCCATCCATGGCATCCCCTACATCAACCCGCACCGCCTCCTACCCACTGTGGCGAGTGCGCTCAAACCCGGGGGCCGACTCGTCTTCTCCGCTTTGCACACCACCTCCGCCGGCGATGGCCCGTCCACATCCGTCACCGCCCGGCCCGAGACCCTCAACCTCGCCGGAGGCGATCCCCTGACCGTCCAGATGTGGGTGCTCACCCCCACCCTCTGGGAAGACCTCCTCGTCGACCACGGCCTCCTGGTCGACCGGATCGACATCCTTACCGCCCCCGGCAGCGACACCCCCTTGGCGTGCGCACTCATCCAGGCCCGCCGCTCTCCGGCTCCACCCACGCTCTGGTGAACAAGCTGGGCGTGCTGCTGCCGTGTGGCAAGCGGATCTCGTTCCAAATCAGCAGCACAACCGACACCGCACAGCATTGCCCACACCTCGCTGTCTGACTCCTGGCTTCGGGCAGCGGGGTTGAGCGAATACCTCGTCAGAGCGGTCCGTACCTCGAGATCGAAGGAGGGCCTCATGCCCCGCTCCCCCCACTCGTTAGGGCCCGGCCGTATCGTCATCCTCGGCGGTGGCCCGTGCGGGCTGTCGTGCGCGGACGAACTCCGCCGACTCGGTTACGACATGTGGACGCTGGTCGAAGCCGCCCCCGTGCCTGGCGGGCTCGCGGCGTCCGTGGTCGACCCGGCCGGCTTCACCTGGGACATGGGAGGCCACGTCGTCTTCTCGCAGTTCGGAGAGTTCGACCGGCTGCTCGTCGACCTGTTCACCGCCGACGAGCTGCTGCACCACGACCGGTCCTCGTACATCCGCTTCCGCGACCGGTGGGTGCCCTATCCGTTCCAGCAGCACCTGCACTGCCTTCCGGCCGAGGATGCCGAGGCGTGTCTGCAGCACCTCGTCCGCGCCCAGCAGAACGGCCAGGTCCCTTCCGACGAGGCGGACTTCGCCACCTGGCTCCAGGCCATGTACGGATCTGCTCTGGTCGAACGGTTCTTCGCCCCGTACAACACCAAGGTGTGGGCCACTGCTCCCGAGCAGATGGCGTCCTCCTGGGTGGCCGACCGCGTCGCCCCCGTGGACCTAGACAAGATCCTGGCCGCCTTCTCCGGCACGGCGCGGCCTGCCCCGCCGTGGGGCCCCAACGCCACGTTCGCCTTCCCCGCCAGGGGAGGTACCGGGGAGATCTGGCGCCGTCTCGCTGCGCGCCTGGGGGACGGCCTTCGCACCAGCACCCGGGCCGTGGCCGTCGACGAGCGGGCCCGCGCGGTGACACTCCACGACGGCACGAGGATCCGCTACGACCATCTGGTGTCCACCATCCCGCTGGACCAGCTCACCCTCATGACGGCGGGCGCCCCGTACGGTGTGAAGGCCGCGGCACAAAGGCTGCGGCGCACTCAGGTGGCGATGGTCGGCCTGGGCTACCGCACGCCCACCGCAGATGGCCGCTCCTGGCTGTACTTTCCCCAGCCGGATGTGCCGTTCTACCGGGCCACAAACTTCAGCAAGTACGCCCCGGCCAACGTGCCCGGTTCCGACACCGCCACCTTCAGCGCCTGGATGACCGAGACCGCGATGGCTCCGGGGACGCGGCCCGATGCCTCGGAGCTGATCCGCTCCTGCGACCGGGCCCTGCGGCGCCACGGCCTCGTGCCGGAGCACGCCCCGCTGGCCAGTGCGCATATGGAGCTGATCCCCTACGCCTACCCGGTGCCCGCGCTCGACCGCGACGCGGTCCTCTCCCAGATGGTGCCGTGGCTGGAGGACCACGGCATCCACCCGCGCGGCCGGTTCGGGACCTGGCGCTACGAGATCGGGAACATGGACCACGCGGTGAAGATGGGGGTCGACATCGCCCGGTATCTCGTCCACCGCATTCCTGAGCAACTCGCCATCTTTCCGACCCGCGGTGATGCCCGGATCCGACGCGCCGGCTGACCGTGCGGCAGACCCCGCCCAGAGGCGATGGCGCCACCTGCCGCCGTTCCTCCCCCAACACCGCTCCGCTGAGAGGACGTTGCTGTGATCCGAATTAGTAGGCTGCTGGTAGCAGCCTGGGCCGCCCGATCCGTGTACATGACGGCGTCGATGGCGCTCGCGTCGCGCTCCATGCGCCGCGAGGCGCCCGATGCGCCGGATGCGGGCGAGGATGGGCCGGTTCTCACAGTTGTCATCCCCGCCCTGCGGGAGCAGGCGGTCATGCCCCGCTCGCTGGACTGCTTTGCCGAACTGGCCGCCAACTGGCCGGGGTTGCGGGTGGTGGTTGTCACTGCCGTCCGCGAGGCCGCCGAGATACCTGCGGGGCAGGACACCACCGAGGAGTTGTGCCACGAACTCGCCCGCGGACACAACGAGCAGCTGGGCCGGGAGATCTTCCATGTGGTGTCCTATCCGGGGCAGGGGCGGCGCGCCTCACAGCTCAACCACGCCGTCGCATTCCTCGACGAGCTCTTCCCGCCGCAGGGGGACGAGTACGTCGCGGTGTTCGACGCCGATGCCGTGCCCGACGCCCGGCTGCGGGGCCAGTTCGCCAGGGCCGCGGCGCGACGGCCCGCGATGATCCAGCAGCCGATGCTGCCCGCCTTGCCCGCCCGCGCCGCCGGTGGCCGGTCGGCGGTGATGTGCGGGCAGGATCTGGCCACCTTCCGCCGCACCGTCGGCATCGAGTACCGGCGGATCAAGGTCGCCTGCTGGTGCCGTCCGAGCCACCGCCCCCGGTGGGTGGCCGCCCTGGCGCGCCCGATGGTCTACGGGGTGGGCTCCGGGATCATCGTGCGCCGTGACGTGATCGAGAAGGTCGGCTTCTTCCAGGAGCCGCACGATGACCTGGCCGTCGGACACCGCCTGAGCATGGCGGGCGAGCCGATCGATGTGCTGCCGTCGGTGAACATCGTCGAGCCGTACCAGGACACCGCGAGCATGGCGCGGGCGTTCAGCAGTGTCGCCTTCGCGAATGCGGCCACCCGCCACGACTACCGGTTCGCCGCCTCCCGCCCCAGCCGCCTCACCCGCTTCGAGCAGCGGCTGCTGGCCGCCCGGGCGCTCGCCGACGGGGCGGCATGGGCCCTGGGCCCACTCGTCATCGCGGCCGCGGCCGCTCACCTTGTCGCCCGCCGCCGCTTCGCACCCGTGGCCGGGGCTGCCGTGCTGACTGGACTGGTGGAGCCGGCCGTCGCATATCGGCTGCGCGGCCGGCTCCTCGACGCCTTCCACACCCCCGGAACATCCGGCGGCTCGTGGCAGCAGCCGCAGCGGGCCGCGGCGTTCGCCACCTATCCGCTGCAGCCGGCGGTGACCGCGCTCGGCCCCTGGCTGCTGGCCGTGCGGGCGAGCGCGGCCCGCCTTCGCGGCCGGCCGCTGCGGTTCACCAAGACCGAGCACCTGGGCGAGAACGCCCACTGACCACACGGCACACCTATAGGAGGGCAGTCTTTCGTGGGTGATCTCGACATCGGCTGGGCCGTACCCACCGCATTCCCCGACCAGGGGTTAAGCCGCGACGCCATCGACCGGCACCTGGCCGCGGCCCGGGCGGAGATACCGGCCTGGGACGATCCGGAACAGGTCCGGCTCGGCTTCGCCATGGCCGCCCCGCACCCCCTCGCCGTTGAGGTGCTGGGCCGGTGGGCGGCGGTCAACACCAACAACGTCGGCACACACACCCGCTTCGGTGAGGGCAAGAGCGGCACCCGTCGCCTGGAGAAGGAGGCTCTGGCGGCGCTTGCCGACCTGTACCACGGCGGTGCCCTCGACGGGCAGGTGACCAGCGGCGCCAGTGAGGCCACCCTCGCCGCCCTGCGCATCGCCCGGAACCTGCTGTGCGCCGGCGGGCACCAGGTCCGGGTCCTGACCGCGGATCTGTGCCACGCCTCCGTCGCGAAGGCCGCCGAAATCCTCGATGTGGACCTCGTCCGCCTGCCCGTCGGCAGCAGCTGGACGCTCACCCGTCACCAGATCCGCCACGCCGCCGCCGAGGCGATCGCCGACGGCGTCAGCGGGCTCGTCGTGGTGGCCACGGCCGGCTATTACAACAGCGGCCTGTGCGACCCGGTCGACGCCATCGCCGCCGAGCTGCGCGATCTCGCTTTCCAGAACCCCGGGCGCATCCGCTGCTTCCTGCACGTGGATGCCGCTCACGGCGGGTTCGTCTTCCCCTTCACCGACCCCGCCCTGGCCTTCGACTTCCGCAGCCCGGGGGTGCACTCGATGGCCGTCGATCCGCACAAGGCCGGCCTGATGCCGTACGCCTGCGGCGCCCTGTTGCTGCGCAAGGGCCTGATCGAGCACGGCACCCGCATCGACCCGCACACCCGTATCCCCGACGAGACGGTGCTCGGCTCCCGGCCCGGCGCCACCGCAGCCGCCCTGTGGGCCACCCTGCACGCGCTGGGCCGCTCCGGCTACACCGCCACCGCCCACCGCTGCCTGACGCGACGCGACCACCAGCCCACCGAGCGGGTTCCGCCGGAGGGAGCGGCCGCCGTCGTGCGGCACGCGCGCGTGCCCGTCCGCCGGGAACACCACACCGCCGGCCCGCCGCGCACGCGCACCCCTCCGACACCGAACCCCTCGAAAGGGAGTGCAACCCCCCATGAAGGCTTCCCGTCTCGCCGCCACCGCCGCCCTCGCCGGCTCGGCCGTCCTCGCCCTGTCCGTCCCCGCCTTCGCGCACGTCAGCGTGCAGCCGGAGGGCACGGCCGCCAAGGGCGGCTACGCGGTCGTCGACTTCAAGGTCCCCAACGAGCGCGACAACGCCTCCACCACCAAGCTCGAGGTCACCTTCCCGGCCGACCACCCGCTGGCCTCCGTGATGCCGCAGCCGATGACCGGCTGGAAGATCGAGGTCACCAAGTCCAAGCTGGACAAGCCGCTCGAGGTGCACGGCAGGAAGATCTCCGAGGCCGTCACCAAGGTCACCTGGACCGCCGACGGCAAGGGCATCGAGCCCGGCTACTTCCAGAAGTTCCCGGTCTCCATGGGCGCCCTGCCCGAGGACACCGACCAGCTGGTCTTCAAGGCGATCCAGACGTACTCCAACAAGGAGGTCGTGCGCTGGATCGAGGTGCCGCAGAAGGGCCAGGAGGAGCCGGACACCCCGGCGCCGGTCCTGCAGCTGACCGCCGCCTCGGAAGACGGTCACGGACACGGCACGCCGGCCGACGACACCGCCGACGACGCCAAGCCCGCCGCCCAGAGCACCGCCGCCGACACCGCCAAGAGCGGCAACGACACCACCGCCCGCGCCCTCGGCATCGCCGGCATCGTCGTCGGCGCCGCCGGCGTGGCCTACGGCGTACTCGCCGGCCGCAGGCGCACCGCCGCCTGATCCGGCTCATCCGTCACGCGCCCGGGGGTCGTGCGACTCTTGCGTACGACCCCCGGTGCGCGCCGGAGTTCTCACATCTGGGACATTTTGCTATGCGTAACAAGTCATTGCGTAACAAGACGTTCGCGGCGGCCGCACTGCTCGCCGCCGCGACGATGACCCTCTCCGCCTGCGGCAGCGGCGACGACGGCAGGAAGCCCGTCGCCGTCGTCTCCGAGGACACCTCACGGAAGGCCGCGACCGTTCTCGACAAGCCGTTCGAGAAGCCCGACCTGGTCCTCACCGACACCCACGGCAAGAAGTACGACCTCCGCAAGGAGACCGCCGGCCATCCCACACTGGTCTACTTCGGCTACACCCACTGCCCCGACGTCTGCCCGCTGACGATGAACAACATCGCGGTCGCCATGAAGGACCTGCCCAAGGCCGAGCAGGACAAGCTGCGCGTGGTGTTCGTCACCACCGACCCGGCCCGCGACACCCCGGCCGAGCTCGGCAAGTGGCTGAAGATGATCAACCCGGAGTTCATCGGTCTGACCGGCGACTTCGCCACCATCCAGGCCGGCGCACGCACCCTCGGCATCTCCGTCGAACCGACCGCCAAGGACAAGAACGGCAAGCTCGTCTCGTACCACGGCACCCAGGTCGTCGCCTTCTCCCCGAAGACCGACGGCGGATACGTCCTGTACGGAGAGGACACCACCGTCGACGACTACACCAAGGACCTCCCCAGGATCGTCAAGGGTGAGACCCCGTGAGGCGTCCCGCACCGGTGGCCGCCCTCATGGCCGCCGCCCTGGCAGGAACGGTCCTGCTCACCGGCTGCGGCGGCTCCTCCGGATCCGGCGGCGCGGAAGCCGAGCTGTCCGTCCACTCCGCCTACATCCCCCAGCCCGTCTCGGACTCGATGGCGGCCGGCTTCCTGACCATCGAGAACAAGGGCGGCGCCGCCGACAAGCTCACCTCGGTCACCAGCGCCGACGCGGGCGAGGTCACCGTGCACCGGACCGTCGGCGGAGCGATGCAGGAGGCCGGCCCCCTCACCGTCCCCGCCCACGGACGACTGGTACTCGAAAGCGGCGGTGACCACCTGATGTTCGACAAGCTGAAGCACAGGCTCCGGCAGGGCCGGACGGTCACCGTCGAGCTGCACTTCGCGAAATCCGGCGGCCTCGAGGTCGAGATGCCGGTGAAGGCGGCCACGTACAACCCCACGACCGGACACTGAGGGAGGAACCACCTTGTCGCAGACCATCACCCCCCGCGTCCGGAACCTGGTGCTGCTGCTCCTGGCCGCCACCGGGCTGCTGCTCGCCGGCGCCGCCCCGGCCTCCGCGCACGCCGCGCTGACCGGCAGCGATCCCCAGCAGGGGGTGGTGGTCGACAAGGCACCCGGCCAGGTGTCGCTGACCTTCTCCGAGCAGGTCGCCCTGAACGACGACTCGCTGCGCGTGCTCGATCCCCAGGGCAACCGCGTCGACGCCGGGAAACCCGCCAACGTCACCGGGACGACGTACGCCGTGCAGCTGCGCGGCGGTCTGCCGGACGGCACCTACACCGTCGTCTACCAGGTGGTCTCGGCCGACAGCCACCCCGTCGGCGGCGCCTACACCTTCTCCGTCGGCGCCCCCTCCAAGACCTCCGCCGCGGTCGGCGGCCAGAACGTGGGCGGCGGAGCCGTCGGCGTGCTCTACGGGTTCGGGCGGTACGTGTCGTACGCCGGCTTCGTCGCCCTGGTCGGCGGCGCCGCCTTCGTCCTGGCCTGCTGGCAGCGCGGCTCGGGAGTGCGGGCCGTACAGCGGCTCGTCGTCTCCGGCTGGGTCGCCCTCACCGCGGCCACGCTCGCCCTGCTGCTCCTGCGCGGCTCCTACACCACCACCGGGAAGGCCGGGGACATCTTCGACCTGACCCTCCTCGGACAGGTCCTCCAGACCAAGATGGGCGCCGCCCTCGTCTCCCGGCTGCTGCTGCTCGCCGCGGCGGCCCTGTTCGTCGCGGTGCTCTTCGGGGCGCACGAGAAGCGGGACGACCGGGACGACGAGGAGAAACGCGACCTGACCTTCGGGCTCGCGATCGGCGGGACCGTGGTCGCCGCCGGGCTCGCGGCCAGCTGGGCCATGGCCGAGCACGCCTCGACCGGCCTCCAGACGGGCATCGCGATGCCCGTCGACGTCCTCCATCTGCTCGCCGTGGCCACCTGGCTCGGCGGACTCGTCACCCTCCTGGTCGCGCTGTACGGGACCCCCGGGCAGACCCCGGTCGAGACCGCGGCCGTACGCCGCTTCTCCCGCCTCGCCTTCGGCTCCGTCCTCGTCCTGGTGGCCACCGGTACCTACCAGTCCTGGCGCCAGGCCGGATCCTGGCCGGCGCTCACCGGCACCCGCTACGGGCAACTGCTCCTGGTCAAGATCGGCCTGGTGGTGCTGCTGGTCGGCATCGCCTCGATCTCCCGCCGCTGGACGGGACGGCTGGCGGAGACGGTGGCCGCGAAGGCGGCGGTCATGACGCGCACCACGGTCCCGGAGGCCACGGGCGGGAAAACCGGCGCGGACGCGACGGCGGAGGCCGACGGCGAGTCCGGAGGCGGAGGGAAGTCCGGGCCTGACGACGAGCCCGGGACCGGCGAGGAGTCCGGGTCCGACGGCGGGTCCGGGTCCGGCGAGAAGGCGGAAGCCGGTGGCAGGGCGGTGAACGACGAGACTCCCCAGCGGGCCGCCCAGCTCGCCCGGCAGCGGGCCGCCATGGACACCGCACGGCGCAAGCGGCTGCGGGACGCCGACCCGGGCCGCCTGGGACTGCGCCGGTCCGTACTGACGGAGGCCGCTGTCGCCGTCGTACTGCTCGCCGTCACCACCGTGCTGACCCAGACCGAGCCGGGACGCACCGAAGTGGAGGCCAAGGCCGCCACCTCGTCCTCGTCCTCGCCCTCGTCCTCGTCGGAAGGCGCGGTCACCCTCGACATGCCCTTCGACACCGGCGGACGGAACGGCAAGGGCCTCGTACGGCTCGACATCGACCCCGCGCGCGTGGGCGGCAACGACCTGCACGTCTACGTACAGCGCACCGACGGGCGCCCCTACGACATCCCCGAGGTCAAGATCGCCCTCGCACTCGCCGCCAAGAAGCTCGGGCCGCTGCCGGTGGCCCCCGACCGCATCACCACCGGACACTGGGCCGCGAGCGGAGTACAGATTCCCATGGCCGGCGACTGGCAGATCGAGGTGACCGTGCGGACCTCCGACATCGACCAGGTGACCGTCGCCAAGAACGCGCAGATCGGCTGAACCCCACCATGACCGACCAGTCCACCCCGGAGGCCACCTC
>NZ_POTZ01000165.1 GCF_003236365.1 Streptomyces sp. NTH33 | reverse complement strand
CCGTACGGCCCTCCGCCCTCGGGGGCGCCGCCACCCCCCGGCGGCGCCCCCGAGGGCGGAGGGCCGTACGGCGGGGGCCAGGGCGGAGGCGGTCCGTACGGTCCCGGTGGACCGCAGGGCGGCGGAGGCGGTCCGTACGGCCCCGGCGGCCCCCACGGCGGTGGGCCGTACCCGGGCGATCCCCTCGCCGGCATGCCCCCGCTCGCCGACAGCGGCAAGCGCACCCTCGCCCGGATCGTCGACCTGATCCTGGTGGGGATCGTCGTCGCGCTGATCACCTGGGCGCTGCGGATCAACGAGTACGCGGTGAACGCCGAGAACGTGCAGGTCGGCAAGTCCGTGGCGCAGTCGGTCGTCGGGGTGGTGCTCTACATGGCCTACGACACCTTCATGATCGCCAGTTCCGGGCAGACCCTCGGCAAGAAGTGGCTCGGCCTGCGCGTGGCCAACCTGGGCGACGGCTCCACCCCGTCCGTCCCGACCGCGCTGGCACGCGCCGCGGTGCTGTGGATCCCGTGCTGGTTCTGCTGCGCCTGCCTCTGGCTGGTGATCTCCGGCGGCTGGAGCTTCTTCGACCGCCCCTACAAGCAGGGCCTGCACGACAAGGCGGCCAGGACGGTGGTGGTCAGCACCAGGTGACGCCGACCCGCCGTGAAGCCCGACGTGAGGACTGGAGCGAGGCCCGAGGCGAAGCCCGAAGGGAAGTTCGAGGCGAAGCCCGAAGGGGGCAGGGTCAGGAAGCCGTCCGCCCCCGCGCCGGCTCCATCCCCGCCGAGACCGGCTCCCGCCGCACCGGCGTCCGCGGAGTCGCCTGCTCGGCGGCCGGCTCCGCCGTGTGCGCCTTCGGCAGCGGTGCCGTCATGGCGACCAGGAGGCCCAGCGCGAGCGCCGATACGGCGATGACCGCCACCCCCGGGCCCGAACTCGTCCGGGACAGCAGCAACATGGCGAGCGTCGAGAAGATCACGGTGCAGGAGCCGTAGGCGAGCTGTGCGGCGGTCGGACGAGGCATGGCAATCGATCCTCGGAAGTGGGCGTCTCCCCCCGTGCCTCTCGCTTGGGGGAGGGTGCGGACAGGGATCTGCGGGTGTGACAAGGATGTCGGCCTGGTTTTCCACCGGCTTCCGGGCGTTCCGCCGGTCGACTCTACCGCCTGTGTGCCCGAGTGGAACCGTCGGTAAGCGTGGCCTGACCCAGGGTGCCGGTGCACAGGGGGCGCACAGAGTCATGCGGTCCACGAACCGGACGGATTCGCGCGCCCGTTCGGAGTCCGTTCCGCTGGTGCGGTCCCTCCGGCCCGCAGCCGTCCCGCGTTCGCAAAGCGGACGCGCACTCCGCATAATGCAGTTGTCCTGCTCAAGTCAAGGTCTATATTTTCTCGGCAACCTCTAGTCAAATGTCGTCACTTGACAACACGCGTTGCTCGCGCGCGGACATTCCCTTGTTCCCAGGACCCCCTTCCGCGTGCACGAACGCGTCAGGGGAGGACATCAAGTGACGAGTAGAACATGGACGTTCAGAACGGCCGCGGTCGGTGTCGCGATCGCGGCGGCCACCGCCACGTTCTCGACGTCCGCCGTCGCGGAGGCCGCCACGACGGCCGGCTCCGCTTCCGTGGACCGGCACGACCCACAGCCGGTCGAACAGCACGCGCACGACCTGGACGGCCCGCTGAGCCAGACTCAGAAGGCCCAGCGCCAGGAGGCCCTGAACCAGCTCATCGCCGGCAAGACCACGGTCCAGAAGCGGCACGGTTCGAAGGTCGTCGAGCTCAAGGGCAAGAAGGGCGACACCAAGTACGTCGAGCTGGGCCGGGAGAAGACCGACAAGATCTTCACCATTCTGGTCGAGTTCGGCGACAAGACCGACCCGAGGTACGGCGGCACGCCCGGCCCGCTGCACAACCAGATAGCCCAGCCGGACCGCAAGAAGGACAACAGCACCGACTGGAAGAAGGACTACGACCGGAAGCACTACCAGGACCTGTACTTCGGCACCGGCAAGAACGTCGAGTCGGTCAAGAAGTACTACGAGACCCAGTCCTCGGGCCGCTACTCGGTCGACGGCGAGGTCTCCGACTGGGTCAAGGTCCCCTACAACGAGGCCCGTTACGGCTCCAACAAGTGTGACCCCGACACCTGCGCCTGGTACGCGGTGCAGGACGGCGTCACCGCCTGGGTCGAGCAGCAGAAGGCGGTCGGCAAGACCGACGCCGAGATCCGGGCCAAGCTCGCCGAGTACGACCAGTGGGACCGCTACGACCACGACGGCGACGGCAACTTCAACGAGCCGGACGGCTACATCGACCACTTCCAGATCGTGCACGCCGGTGAGGACGAGTCCGCCGGCGGCGGCGCGCAGGGCGAGGACGCGATCTGGGCCCACCGCTGGTACGCCTTCGGCACCGACGCCGGCGCCACCGGCCCCGAGTTCAACAAGCTCGGCGGCGCGCAGATCGGCGACACCGGCATCTGGGTCGGCGACTACACCATCCAGCCGGAGAACGGCGGCCTCGGCGTCTTCGCCCACGAGTACGGCCACGACCTCGGCCTGCCGGACGCCTACGACACCGCCGGCGGCGAGAACGGCACCGGCTTCTGGACGCTGATGTCCTCCGGTTCCTGGCTCGGCCGCGGCAAGGACGCCATCGGCGACCTGCCGGGCGACATGAACGCCTGGGACAAGCTGCAGCTGGGCTGGCTGAACTACGACATCGCCAAGGCCGGTGTGAAGTCCGCGCACAAGCTGGGGCTGTCCGAGTACAACACCAAGCACCGGCAGGCCGTGGTGGTCTCCCTGCCCGACAAGCCGGTCACCACCACCGTCGTCACCCCGGCCCAGGGCGCCACGCAGTGGTGGAGCGGCAGCGCCAACAACCTGAGGAACACGCTGACCCGGTCCGTGGACCTCACCGGCAAGTCGTCGGCCGCCCTCACCCTCGACGGCTGGTACGAGATCGAGGCCAACTACGACTACCTCTACGCCGAGGTCTCCACCGACGGCGGCGCCAACTTCACCGCGCTGGACGGCACGGTGGACGGCCGGCCGATCCCGCGCGACGGCAGCGACAAGCCGGCGCTGACCGGCTCGGTCGACGGCTGGAAGAAGCTGTCGTACTCCCTCGACGCCTACGCGGGCCAGAAGATCCAGCTCCGCTTCCGCTACCAGACCGACGGCGGCGTGGCGCTCAAGGGCTTCACGGCCGACCGGATCACCCTGACCGCGGACGGCGCGGTGCTCTTCGCGGACGACGCCGAGAGCGCGGACCCGGCGTGGACGGCGAACGGCTTCTCCCGCATCGGCGCGTCCTTCACCAAGGACTACAAGCAGTACTACATCGCCGAGAACCGGCAGTACATGTCGTACGACACCACGCTGAAGACGGGCCCGTACAACTTCGGCTTCCTCGGCACCGACCGTCCGGACTGGGTGGAGCACTTCCCCTACCAGAACGGCCTGCTGATCTGGAAGTGGGACACCTCCCAGGTCGACAACAACACCAGCAGGCACCAGGGGACCGGTCTGATCCTGCCGGTCGACTCGCACCCGGCCGCGCTGAAGTGGTCCGACGGCACGCTGATGCGCAACCGCATCCAGACCTACGACGCGACGTTCAGCACGTTCGGCACGGACGGCATCACGCTCCACAAGGCGGGCGTGGCGACGAAGATCAAGTCCTCGAAGGGCGTGCCGGTCTTCAACGACCACACCAGCACCTACTGGGACCCCGCGAACCCGGGCGGCAGTGTCAAGGTCACTGACACCAACACCAAGATCAAGATCACCAAGGAGGCCAAGGATGGCTCCACGATCGAGATCGAGGTCGACCGCGCGGTGAAGTAGGCGGTATTTCCGCAGGTCAAGCGCGTATCGGCGGCAACCCCTTGGCGGGTTGCCGCCGATCGTGTTTAGGTGCCTGCTGTGACTCCCTTATTGACACCGACCAGAACGGGGGATGGGACCGCATGGCCGCAGGAGGTTTTTGCAAGCTGCCGAACGGCACCGTGGTGGTGGCGCTGAACCTGCCCAGCCCCGCCCCCGGGGAAGCCGGCGGCGTCCGCGTACTCGTCCACGCCCGCAACCGCGCCCGCGCCCTGACCCGCCTGCGCAACCTGGGCCTGCGCGCGATCTACCTGCGCGGCAACACGGCTCCGCCCACCCCGGACGAGATCACCGCGGTCCTCCACCACCCCGACGGCCTGATATGGCGCACGGCCCCCGACAACGCTGTCGACACCCCCGTCGGCGCCCCTGAGCTGTGGCACCCGATCAGGGCCCTGCTGAGACACCGGGCGGCCCCCCAGGCGTGAGCCCGCCGGGGAACAGGCCCTGGGGCGGTCTCAGGCGACGACCGGTTTGCCCGTGAGTTCCACGCCCGCCCGGCGCAGCTCCTCCAGGGCCCGTTCCGTGGTGGCCGCGCTCACGCCGGCGGTGAGGTCGAGGAGGACCTGGGTGCGGAAACCCTCCTTGACGGCGTCCAGCGCGGTGGCGCGGACGCAGTGGTCCGTGGCGATGCCGACCACGTCCACCTCGTCGATCTCGCGGTCCCTGAGCCAGCCGGCCAGGGACACGCCGTTCTCGTCCGTGCCCTCGAAGCCGCTGTAGGCCGCCGAGTAGGCGCCCTTGTCGAAGACGGCGTCGACCGCGCCGGAGGCGACGGCGGGGGCGAAGTTCGGGTGGAAGCCCACGCCCTCGGTGCCCGCGACGCAGTGCGCGGGCCAGGAGCGGACGTAGTCGGGGTTGTCGGCGAAGTGGCCGCCGGGCGCGATGTGGTGGTCGCGGGTGGCCACCACGTGCCGGTAGCCGGCGGGGGCCTGCCCGATCAGCTCGGTGATCGCGGCGGCGACGTCGGCGCCCCCGGCCACCGCGAGGCTGCCCCCCTCGCAGAAGTCGTTCTGCACATCAACGACGATCAAGGCGCGGCGCATGGTCGGTGTCCTTCGGGTATCGGGTCGGCGGCGGGTGTCGGGTCGGCGGCGGGTGTCGGGTCGGCGGCGTGGGAACCTTCGGGGGCGTGTCGAAGCGGGGGCACTCGCTTTAGCTACCCGAGCCCCCGTGGGCGTACTCCGTCGGAAGGACGGGTTCCCCCCGGGAGAGCTGCGTCGCCGACAGCGGCAGACCGGCGCGGGCGGCCGCGTGCCGGTCCCGGGCCGCGTCCAGCGGCTCGCGGGCGACCACCTCGCCGCCCCTGACCAGCTCGACCAGCAGCTGCCGGCCGGCCAGCGCGTCCGGCACCGGCCCGGTGCCCACCACCTCGGCCTCCGCGACCCCGTCCGCGTCCAGCCGGCGCGCCGCCCACTTGCGGCCGCCGACGGAGGTCTTGCCGCCGGTGGACCTCTTCGCCACCGGCACCAGCGGCGCCCCCGGCTCGGCGCTCTCGGCACGGGCGACCAGCTTGTAGACCATGGAGGCCGTCGGATGGCCGGAGCCGGTCACCAGCTGGGTGCCGACCCCGTAGGCGTCCACCGGCGCCGCCGCGAGGGAGGCGATGGCGTACTCGTCCAGGTCCGAGGTGACGATGATCCTCGTGTCCCGGGCCCCGAGCTCGTCCAGCTGCCGGCGCACCCGGTGCGCGACCAGCAGCAGGTCGCCGGAGTCGATGCGCACCGAGCCCAGCCCGGGCCCGGCGACCTCCACGGCCGTACGGACCGCCTCGGCCACGTCGTACGTGTCCACCAGCAGCGTCGTGTCCCGGCCCATCGAGTCGACCTGCGCCCGGAAGGCGTCCCGCTCGCTGTCGTGCAGCAGGGTGAAGGCGTGGGCGGAGGTGCCGACGGTCGGGATGTTGTAGCGGAAGCCGGCGGCCAGGTCCGAGGTGGAGGTGAAGCCGCCGACGTAGGCGGCCCGCGCGGCGGCCACCGCGGCCAGCTCGTGGGTGCGGCGGGCGCCCATCTCGATCAGCGGACGGCCGCCCGCGGCCGAGGCCATCCGGGAGGCGGCGGCCGCGATCGCGGAGTCGTGGTTGAGGATCGACAGGATCACGGTCTCCAGCAGCACGCACTCGCCGAACGACCCCTCCACCCGCATGATCGGTGAGCCCGGGAAGTAGACCTCCCCCTCGGGGTAGCCCCAGATGTCACCGCTGAACCGGTAGCCGGCGAGCCACTCCAGCGTCGCCTCGTCGACGGCCCCGCGCTCCCGCAGGAAGCGGAGCGCGCCCTCGTCGAAGCGGAAGTTCTCCACCGCGTCCAGCACCCGCCCGGTGCCGCCCACGACACCGTAGCGGCGCCCGTCGGGCAGCCGCCGGGTGAAGACCTCGAAGACGCCGCGCCGCTCGGCGGTCCCGGCCTTCAGGGCCGCCTGCAGCATGGTCAGCTCGTAGTGGTCCGTGAAGAGCGCCGTCGACGGGACGTCCACCGGCAGCCCAAGGTCCGCTGTGTTCATGGCGAAGGATCGTACTCCCATTTCGTCAGACTGACGATTTGGGGGTCCGCGCGTCGATCACCGCGGTGCCCGTTTGTGCGTGTACCCCCTCGGGATGGCAGCATGGGCCATGTGACGGCAGCCGCACCCATCGAGATCGAGAAGACCGAGTCGGCGGAAGAGGTCTTCGCCGTACCCGAGCCCGACGTCCCCTGGGTGACGATCGTCCACAATGACCCCGTCAATCTCATGAGCTATGTCACGTACGTCTTCCAGACGTACTTCGGCTATCCCAAGGACAAGGCCACCAAGCTCATGCTCGACGTCCATCACAAGGGCCGGGCGGTCGTCTCCAGCGGAACGCGCGAGGAGATGGAGCGGGACGTGCAGGCCATGCACGGCTACGGTCTGTGGGCCACCCTCCAGCAGGATCGGAAGTAGCGAACTCCCTCCATGGCAGGACACTTCGAACCGCTCCCCGGCGGCGGCGCGGCCATCGCCCTCGACGACGTCGAGATCTCCATCATCCGCTCGCTGGCCGTGCAGCTCCTGGAGCTCATCGGCCCCGGCCCCGCCGAGGACACCCCCGGCGACCCGCTCGCCGGACTGTTCGCCGAGGGCCCGAGCGAACCGCCCTCCGACCCGGCCCTCAGGCGGCTCTTCCCGGACGCCTACTGCGACCCCGAGCAGCCCCCCGGCACCCCGCGGGACGCCGCCGAGCAGCGCGCCCACTCGGCCGAGTTCCGCCGCTACACCGAGAACGACCTGCGTGCCGGCAAGCGCGAGAACGCCCTCGCGATGATCCACTCGCTCAACGCGCTCGCCCCCGCCGGCGAGGGCGGGGCGGTGCTGGAGCTGTCCGTGGAGGACTCCAGGCGGTGGCTCGGCGCGCTCAACGACCTGCGTCTGGCGATCGGCTCCCGGCTGGAGATCACCGACGAGGACGACACCGACGACTTCTACGACCTGCCGGACGAGGACCCGCGCAAGCCGATGGTGATGGCCTATCTGTGGCTGGGCAGTCTCCAGGAGACCCTCGTCTCCACCCTCATGCCGTAGCCCGGCCCCGGAATCCTCCCGGAGATTCCCCGAAATCCCCCGAAAGTCCCCGAACGCCTCCTGGACCTCTTCCCGGTACCTCCCGGTTCGTGTGGATTCCGTGTTCGCTCAGAGGACGCTCAAATCCGGATAACGATCCGGTCACCGCGGCGGCCGGTTATGGGTCTGCCATGTGCGCTTTGTCCGCTTCTCCCTGTGGGGTGCGTCACGCGCCTTCCCGGCGATCAGCGCTGCGGCCGTGGTAAATCTTCACGACCGCCCGGCGAACACCACCCGCGTTCGGCCGGGTGTGCCACCGGTCCGGCAACCGCCGACCAGGCACAACTCCATCATTCCGGGGGGAATCGCGACCCCGAGCCGCGGCCGACCACGGCGCGGTTCGGCATGGAGAAAGGCGCACCACATGACCTCACCGCAGGTCACCGAAGCCCCCGAAGAGGGGTACGAGCGAGGGCTCGACAGCCGCCAGGTCCAGATGATCGCCATCGGCGGTGCCATCGGCGTCGGCCTCTTCCTGGGAGCCGGGGCGAACATCGCCAAGGCCGGCCCCAGCCTCATCGTCATGTACGCCCTCGCGGGCCTGATCATCTTCTTCATCATGCGGGCGCTCGGCGAGCTCCTGCTCTACCGTCCGGTCTCGGGCTCCTTCGCGGAGTACTCCCGCGAGTTCCTCGGCCCGTTCTTCGGCTACTTCACCGGCTGGACGTACTGGCTGATGTGGGTGGTGCTCGGCATGGCCGAGCTGACAGCCGCCGCGATCTACGTCCACTACTGGTTCCCGGCCATCCCGCAGTGGGTGACGGCCCTGGTCTTCCTGCTGGTCCTGTACGTGGCCAACCTGATCTCGGTGAAGGTCTTCGGCGAGATCGAGTTCTGGTTCTCGATGGTCAAGGTCACCGCGCTCATCGGCATGATCGTGATCGGCCTGGGCGTCCTCACCTTCGGCTTCAGCGCCGCCGGCGACACCGCCGCCGTCGCCAACCTCTGGCAGTTCGACGGCTTCTTCCCCAAGGGCATCGGCTCCTCCCTGATGACCCTGCAGGGCGTGATGTTCGCCTACCTCGCCGTCGAACTGGTCGGCGTCACCGCCGGCGAGTCCAAGGACCCGGAGAAGACCCTCCCCAAGGCCATCAACACGCTGCCCTGGCGGATCGCCCTGTTCTACGTCGGCGCCCTCACCGTCATCCTGTGCGTGGTGAAGTGGACCGAGTTCGGCCCGGGTGTCAGCCCCTTCGTGAAGGCGTTCGCGGTCATCGGCATCCCCGCCGGCGCCGGCATCGTCAACTTCGTGGTGCTCACCGCCGCCCTGTCCTCCTGCAACTCCGGCATGTACTCCACCGGCCGCATGCTGCGCACCCTCTCCGACAACGGCGAGGCCCCCCGGGTCTTCCGCCGCCTGTCGTCCTCCAGGACCCCGGCGCTCGGCATCACCGTGTCCGTCGCCTTCATGGGCATCGGCGTGGTGCTGAACTACATCGTCCCGGAGAAGGCCTTCGGCTACGTCACCTCCGTCGCCACCGCGGCCGGCGTCTGGACCTGGCTGATGATCCTGGTCAGCCACATCCTGTACCGGCGGGGCGTCGAGGCGGGCCGGCTGCGCGCCT
The DNA here is from genome assembly GCF_003236365.1 of Streptomyces sp. NTH33. Lineage (GTDB taxonomy): Bacteria > Actinomycetota > Actinomycetes > Streptomycetales > Streptomycetaceae > Streptomyces. The sequence continues at coordinate 4,322 of NZ_POTZ01000165.1, read as the reverse complement.
CCTCCTTCCCGGCGCCGGGCGGATCGGTCTTCTCCTACGTCGCCATCGCGTTCCTGCTCTTCGTCACCGTCCTGATCGCCTGCGACGCCGAAGCCCGCATCTGCCTGTACGTGATGGCCGTCTGGGCCGTCGCCCTCGCCGTCGGCTGGACGGTCCTCAAGACCCGCAACCCGCAGGTCGCCGAGCGCCACGAGCCGCAGCTGGAGAAGACCGGCTGACCCGGCGGCACTCCCCGGACCGGACGTCCGGCGGGCGCGGGTGCTCCTGGCGCCCGCACCCGCAGCCGCTCAGGACGTCCACCATGTGGGCCGCCCCGTACCACCCCTCGGTACGGGGTGGCCCCTCTGTCTATGCTGGCCGGCATGCTGACCATCACCCAGGCCCTCCACGACCAGATCGTCGCCCACGCCCGCAAGGACCACCCCGACGAGGCGTGCGGCGTCGTCGCCGGCCCCGTGGGCTCCGGCCGGCCCGAGCGGTTCATCCCCATGGTCAACGCGGCCCGCTCGCCCACCTTCTACGAGTTCGGCTCCCAGGACCTGCTCAAGCTGTACCGCGAGATGGACGACCGCGACGAGGAGCCGGTCGTCATCTACCACTCCCACACCGCGACCGAGGCCTACCCCTCCCGCACCGACGTCACCTACGCCAACGAGCCGGGCGCCCACTACGTCCTGGTGTCCACGGCCGACACCGACGGCCTCGGCGAGTTCCAGTTCCGCTCGTTCCGCATCGTGGACGGCGAGATCACCGAGGAGGAGGTCAAGGTGGTGGACGCGTACTGACCGGCGCACCGCTTGGCGCGCACCGGCCCGCAGCGGCGTGCGCATCCCGCGCACATCTCGCGACGTGGATGAATACCGTCCGAGGGGCGAGATCGCATTCCAGGTCCCGGACCGGGAATCGATACGATGACCCCATGGTTTTCAACGACGTGAGCGACCAGACGCCGGGCACGCTGCTCGTGGCGCGGCTGCACGTCGACCTGTGCAGGCTGAACAGCGCCATCTGTTGACGTCCCCTGCCCGCCACGCGGCCGTGAGCCGCGGCGCTCCCCCCAGTGCCGAAAGCCTGGGGGGACCCCAACGCGCGCCCCCCGAACCGAACGACACCCTTTCCGACAGGAGCCCGCAACCATGGCCATCGAGGTCCGCATCCCCACCATCCTCCGCCAGTACACCGACGGCCAGAAGGCCGTGGAAGGCAACGGGGAGACCCTCGCCGAACTCTTCGCCGACCTCGAGACCCGGCACCCGGGCATCCAGGCCCGCATCGTCGACGGCGAGCAGCTGCGCCGCTTCGTCAACGTCTACCTGAACGACGAGGACGTCCGCTTCCTGGACGGCATCTCCACCAAGCTCACCGACGGTGACAACGTCACGATCCTGCCGGCCGTCGCCGGCGGCATGCGCTGATCGGCCGCTGAGCAGCGATGCGCTACGACTCCCCGCTGGCCGCGGTGGGCAACACCCCCCTGGTGCGCCTGCCGCGGCTGTCGCCGTCCGCCGACGTCCGCATCTGGGCCAAGCTGGAGGACCGCAACCCGACCGGCTCCATCAAGGACCGCCCCGCCCTGCACATGATCGAGCAGGCGGAGAAGGACGGCCGCCTCACCCCGGGCTGCACGATCCTCGAGCCGACCTCGGGCAACACCGGCATCTCCCTGGCCATGGCCGCCAAGCTCAAGGGCTACCGCATGGTCTGCGTGATGCCCGAGAACACCTCCCAGGAGCGCCGCGACCTGCTCGGCATGTGGGGCGCTCAGATCATCTCCTCGCCGGCCGCCGGCGGCTCCAACACCGCCGTACGCGTGGCCAAGGAACTGTCCGCCGAGCACCCGGACTGGGTGATGCTCTACCAGTACGGCAACCCGGACAACGCCGGCGCCCACTACGCCACCACCGGCCCCGAGATCCTCGCCGACCTGCCCTCCCTCACACACTTCGTCGCGGGCCTGGGCACCACCGGCACCCTCATGGGCGTCGGCCGCTACCTGCGCGAACACAAGCCGGACGTACAGATCGTCGCCGCCGAACCGCGCTACGACGACCTGGTCTACGGCCTGCGCAACCTCGACGAGGGCTTCGTCCCCGAGCTGTACGACGCCTCCGTCCTGACCACCCGCTACTCGGTCGGCTCCGCCGACGCGGTCACCCGCACCCGGGAACTCCTCCAGCAGGAGGGCATCTTCGCGGGCGTCTCCACCGGCGCCGCCCTGCACGCGGCCATCGGCGTCGGAAAGAAGGCGCTGAAGGCGGGACAGAACGCCGACATCGTGTTCATCGTCGCCGACGGCGGCTGGAAGTACCTCTCCACCGGCGTCTACACGGCACCCACCACCGAGGAGGCCATCGAGAAGCTCCAGGGACAGCTCTGGGCATAGCCCTCCGGCCGAATTGGCGGGCCCACCGAAGTTCAACGGCGGCAGACGGGGCAAGAAGGACAGGCAACGGCACTTCGGGCCTGAAAGGCGGCCGTCCCATGCGCCGTACGACGCTCCAGCGCACCACCGTCACCGCCGCGGCGGCGACCCTGCTCCTGGCAGGGTGCGGCGCCGGGCACGACGGTGCGGGCTCCGGCGGGGACGGCGCCGACACTCCGTCGGCCTCCGGCCCGCCCCCCGCCCCGAAACCCGCGCCCGGCTGCGCGGACCACGCCGAACTCACCGCCGCCGACTCCGGGCACACCCTCTGCCTGAGAGCCGGCGGACAGGTCCGGCTCACCCTCGACGGCACCAGGGAGCGCCCCTGGACGCCGGTGAAGTCCACCGGCACCGCCCTGCGGGCCACCAACGCCGGCATCGTGATCCTGCCGGGCGACGCCGTCGCCGCCTACGACGCGGTCGCGCCCGGAACGGCCCGGCTCACCTCCACCCGCCCGCTGTGCCCGGCCGGCCCCGGCCGGACCGGGTGCAAGGGCACCCAGGAGTGGACGGTCACGGTGAAGGTGGCGAGGCCATGAACCGTGCCCGACGCGGACCCCCGCTCAGCCGGCCAGATACCGCACCTGGTCCCACAGCACCGGGTCCACGACCCCCACCCGGCGCCGGAAGTCCCACACCGGCACCTCCCGGACCTCGTCGGTCTCCAGGAAGCCGGCCCGCCCCTGCGCGTCCCCCACCGAGCCCGGCGGCAGGGGAATCACCCCGGCCCGCTCGTCGTGGTACTTGCTGGTGATCTCCGCGACCCTGGCGTGCTTGCCGCGCACCGACAGCACCAGACAGGGCCGGTCCCTCGAACCCGGCCCCTCGCCACAGGGCACGCTGGCCCACCAGATCTCCGCCGGCTGCGGACGCGCCACGACGGTCCGGCCGGACCGGGCGTCCGGGCGTCCGGGCGGACGCATCCGCCGGCCCGCGGGCCGCCGGCCCCGCCCCCAGCCGTCGACCAGCGTGGCGACGAGCGCGAGCAGCACCACCGCCGCGAGCGCCGGCCACCAGGACGTGTCCATGGGAACGACGTTACCGGCGCGCGACCCTCCGTGCGCGCCCTCTTCCGGACCCCGTGCGCCTCACATCCAGCCGAACCGGTGACACCACAGGTGAGTTCGCCCACAACAGCCCTTGCCGTAGGAGCGACTGGACGTCCCGCGCCTTAGGCTCGACGGACCGCACGACCCCCGTCACCTTCTTCTTGCTGTTCACCGCCAGCGGAGGTTCCTGCTTCATGAAGCTCACCGTCGTCGGCTGCTCGGGGTCGTTCCCGTCCGCGGAATCGGCCTGCTCGAGCTACCTCGTCGAGGCCGACGGCTTCCGGCTGCTCCTCGACATGGGCAACGGCGCCCTGGGCGAGCTGCAGCGCCACTGCGGTCTCTACGACCTCGACGCCATCTTCCTGAGCCATCTGCACGCCGACCACTGCATCGACATGCTCGGCTACTTCGTCGCGCGCTACTACCGGTACGACGGAGGCCGCTGCGACCCCATCCCGGTCTACGGGCCCGAGGGCACCGAACACCGGCTCACCACCGCCTACGCCGACACCCCCACCGCCTCCTCCATGAGCGAGGTGTTCGACTTCCACACGGTGAAGCCCGGCACCTTCGAGATCGGCCCCTTCATCGTGCACACCGATCTGGTGGCCCACCCCGTGGAGGCGTACGGCATCCGGGTCGAGCACGGCGGCAAGGTGCTGACGTACTCCGGGGACACCGGGGTGAGCGACGCGCTGGACGAACTCGCCCGCGACGCCGACCTGTTCCTGTGCGAGGCGGCCTTCACGGACGGCAAGGAGGACATCCCCGACCTCCACCTCAACGGCCGCGAGGCAGGCGAGACCGCCACCCGCGCCCGCGCCCGCCGCCTGGTCCTCACCCACATCCCC
>NZ_POTZ01000164.1 GCF_003236365.1 Streptomyces sp. NTH33 | reverse complement strand
CCTCTGGGGCGAGGGGGTGGGTGGAGGGGCGCTGGTCGGCGTCGTAGCCCCAGGACTTGCGGGCGACGCCGAAGTCGGTCCAGGTGCCGGTGAAGCGGGTGGCCTCGGCGGTGGTCTGGTAGCCCATGTACTCGGCGAAGGACTCGTTGAGCCAGATGTCGTCCCACCACCTGAGGGTGACGAGGTCGCCGAACCACATGTGGGCCATCTCGTGGGCGATGACCATGGCGCGGGTCTGCCGCTCGGTGTCGGTGACGGCGGAGCGGTAGACGAACTCGTCGCGGAAGGTGACCAGGCCGGGGTTCTCCATGGCGCCGGCGTTGAACTCGGGGACGAACGCCTGGTCGTAGGAGTCGAAGGGGTAGGGCTCGTCGAACTTCTCGTGGTAGCGGTCGAAGCACGCGCGCGTGATGTCGAGGATCTCCTCGGCGTCGGCGTCGAGGTGGGGGGCGAGGGAGCGGCGGCAGTGGATGCCGAAGGGCAGGCCGCGGTGCTCGGTGCGCACCGAGTGCCAGGGGCCGGCGGCGACGGCGACGAGGTAGGTGGAGATCGGCGGGGTGGGGGCGGCCTTCCAGACGCCGTCGCCGGTGTGCTCGGTCATGCCGTTGGCGAGGACGGTCCAGCCCTGGGGGGCGGTGACGGTGAGTTCGAAGACGGCCTTGAGGTCGGGCTGGTCGAAGGCGGCGAAGACCCGCTGGACGTCCTCCATGAACAGCTGTGTGTAGACGTAGGTCTCGCCGTCGGTGGGGTCGGTGAAGCGGTGCATGCCCTCGCCGGTGCGGGAGTAGCGCATGGTGGCGTCGACGCGCAGTTCGTGCTCGCCGGGGGTGAGGCTCTTCAGCGGCAGGCGGTTCTCGGTGAGGCTGTGCGGGTCGAGGGGCTGTCCGTCGAGGGTGGCGGAGCGCAGGTCGGCGGGCTTGAGCTCGACGAACGTGTCCGTGACGTCCTGACCGGCGCGGACGGTGAACCGGATGACGGTCACGGAGTCGAAGGTGTCGTCCCCGCCGGTCAGGTCGAGGGCGACGGTGTAGTGGTGGACGTCGAGGAGCTGGGCACGGGTCTGCGCTTCGTCGCGCGTGAGTACGGACATGGTCGCCATGCTGCCTGATGGCACCGGCGGGGCACGAGGGCGTTTCGCCGACAGCCGTACGGTGTTCGCGTACGCCGGTGCGCCCGGTACGGCGTGCGCGGGACGTGGGGGTCAGGTGGCGTCGGCGGGCCCGTCGTTGCCGTTGTCCTCGGCGATGCGCTCGTGGTGGCGGATCACCTCGGCGATGATGAAGTTCAGGAACTTCTCGGCGAACGCCGGGTCCAGTCTGGCGTCCTCCGCCAGGGCACGCAGCCGTGCGATCTGCCGTGCCTCGCGGTCCGGGTCGGCGGGCGGCAGCTGGTGGGCGGCCTTCAGGTGCCCGACCTGCTGGGTCGCCTTGAACCGCTCGGCGAGCATGTGGACGACGGCCGCGTCGATGTTGTCGATGCTGTCCCGCAGCCGCGCGAGTTCGGCGCGCACGGCGGGGTCGACGTCACCGGTACCGGTACCGGTACTGCTGGTGTTCATGGGCGACCACCCTACGGGGTGAGCGGCTGTTCGATCATGTCCGTCCGCGCCCGTCCGCGGCTGTTCATGGCTGTCCGTGGCCGCCCGGCAGACGCGGGAGGCCGGCGGGGGCGCATAGAGTGAGAAGGAGTTCCGGGCGCCCTTGGGGGTACGACGTGGCGAACGACGGACCGGTCGAGCACGGGTATCCGCACCTGGAGACGGTGCGGGCCGCGATCACCGCGCTGTACAGGCGGCTGTCGTACGGCATCGTCCAGACGTTCGCGACCAGCGTGGCGCCGGCCGATGTGGCCTTCTGCGACACCGACGACCTGCATCTGGGCGCCCAGCGCGTGGCGCGGGAGCTGGTGCGGCACTACCGGCTGCCGGACGCGCGGATGGTCGTCAGCTTCCGGGAGATGACGCACGCGGCGAACGTCGAGCTGACGGCGGGGCCCGAGTACTTCGTCGAGCTGAACGACCGTTTCCGCACCCACCGCCGGGACATCGGCGCGGCCCTGGCGCACGAGGTGACGCACGTCTATCTGCACCGCCTGGACCTGTCCTTCCCCGGCACCCGGGAGAACGAGATCCTCACCGACACGACGGCGGCCTATCTGGGCACGGGCTGGCTGCTGCTGGACGCCTTCCGGGAGCACGGCGAGTCCTCGCAGAAGCTGGGCTATCTCACGCCGGAGGAGTTCGGCTACGTACTGGCCAAGCGCGCACTTGTCTTCGGCGAGGATCCCTCGACGTGGTTCACCAGCCCGCAGGGTTACGAGGCGTACGTCCAGGGCATGGCCCGGGCCCGCCGTGACGAGCAGCAGCCGCCGTTGACGGCCGCCGGCTGGGCGGGCCGCCGCCGCTACGCCCGCGACCGGCGCCACGCCCAGGACCACGGCTCCGTGCCGCTCACCCGGCCGGCGGCCCCCTACTCCTTCACGTCCGCCGGGCGGGAGCCGCTGCGGGTCTGTTTCTCCTGCCCCACCTGCCACCAGCGCATCCGCGTGCCGGTACAGGGCCGGATGCGGGCGCGGTGCGCACTGTGCCGGACGGTGCTGGAGTGCGACACGTAGTCGACACGTAGTCGTCCTGCCCCGGCCTGTCCGGGTCAGGACGGCCGTACGGTTCCCTCCTCCCGCGCCGCCACCAGCCACTGCGGGAACTCGTCCAGCAGACGGTCGTACGGTTCCGCGTCGGACACCCGCCGCGGATCGGCACCGGCGTGGAAGAAGCCGGCGTTGTCGGCGACCCGCCTGCCGGGCACCGCCAGTTCGTCGAGCCTGCGCAGGTAGTCGAACTGGCGGCTGTCCGGGTCGCCGAAGCCGACGAACTGCCAGAACAGGGGGAGCTTCGCGGCCTTGCGGAGGTAACGTTCCACGGCGGCTCTGCTCGTCGGGCCGCCGTCCGTCTGGAAGACGACGAAGGCGGGGTCCGTGGCGCCGCTGCCGAGGTGGCGGTCGACGAGGGACGCTCCGGCCGTCCGGTACGACTCGACCAGCGCGGGCGCGGTCTCCGTCACCTTGCTGAGACTGATCGCGGGCATGCCGGGTCCCCCCTCGGCTCGGTTCTGGACGCCGAGAGTACGGGAGCGGGGGTCCCACCTGTCGTGGCTGTCACGGTGGTTCGCTATTTTGTTCGCTGCCGAACTGTCTGAGGGGTGGCCTGGTCAGAGTTGATCAGGGCCGTAGGGGTATCTGTCATGAAACGTCCCGGAGTACTGCTGTTCGTGGCCGCCCCAGTCGTCGCGCTGGTGGTCCTGCTCGCCGTCAACCCCCGGGACGCGGAGTCGTCCACGGAAACGGGGAAGCGCACGTCGGTCTCCCAGGAGTCCCGCAAGGACTCCAAGGCGCGGGCCGAGCAGTCGCAGGAGGAGGCCGAGGACGAGGACGTGATCGCCGACGCCCCGCCGGGTCTCGCCGACCCCGCGAAGAAGGAGCTGGCCCAGCGGCTCGTGGCGAGCGCCGTGCACTCCACGCTCGACTGGCGCGGCACCTACGGCGCCATCGAGGACTTCGACGACGGCCAGGGCTACACCGCCGGCATCATCGGCTTCTGCACCGGTACCGAGGACCTGCGCACCCTGGTCGAGCGCTACACCAAGGGCCACCCGGACAACGGCCTCGCCCCGTACCTGCCCGCGCTCCGCGAGGTCGACGGCACGGACTCCCACGAGGGCCTGGATCCGGGCTTCACCGCGGCCTGGAAGACGGAGTCGCAGCTTCCCGCCTTCCGCAAGGCCCAGGAGCGGGAGCGCGACCGCATCTACTTCGATCCTGCCGTCCGCCTCGCCAAGCTGGACGGCCTGGGCACACTGGGCCAGTTCATCTACTACGACGCGATGGTCTTCCACGGCCCCGGCACCGACCCCGACAGCTTCTACGGCCTGCGCGAGCGCGCCCTGAAGCAGGCCGGCACCCCGGCCATGGGCGACAGCGAGAAGGCGTACCTCGACATCTTCCTGAACGTCCACCGCAAGGCCATGAAGGACAGGAGGCCCGACATCAGCACCGACCGCATCGACGCGGCCCAGCGGCAGTTCCTCGACGACGGGAACATGGATCTGAGGACGCCGCTGGTGTGGACGATGTACGGGAAGACGTACCGGGTGGAGTAGGCGCCGCCGGCGCCCTGGGCGTGCCGGGCCTCCTGGCATGCGACGGCGCCCGCCCCGTGGTCCGGTCGGGGACTCGGGCAGGCGCCATCTCGGGGGGTCCGGGGGAAACACCCCCGGATTTTCCCGCCCGTACGCCGTTGTACGGGACGTGTGCGAGCGACCTCAGGCCATCAGGGCGCGGTCCGTCGGGCGGATCGGGGCCGGCAGGTCGCTGGCGCCCGTGAGGTGGCGGTCGACCGCGCGGGCGGCCGAGCGGCCCTCGGCGATCGCCCACACGATGAGCGACTGGCCGCGGCCGGCGTCACCGGCGACGAACACGCCGGGCACGTTGGTCCGGAAGTCTGCGTCGCGGGCGATGTTACCGCGCTCGTCGAGTTCCAGGCCGAACTGCTCGACCAGGCCGTTGACCCGGTCGGTGCCGGTGAAGCCCATGGCGAGGGTGACCAGCTGGGCCGGGATCCTGCGCTCGGTGCCCGGCTTCCGGGCCGGCCTGCCGTCCACGAACTCGACCTCGGCCAGGTGCAGCCACTGCACGTTGCCGTCCTCGTCGCCCTCGAAGCGGGTGGTGGACGCCGAGTAGACGCGCTCGCCGCCCTCCTCGTGGGCGAAGGTGACCTTGTAGAGGACAGGGAAGGTCGGCCAGGGCTGGTCGACCGGGTGCCGCTCGTCGTTCGGGCGGGGCATGATCTCCAGCTGGGTGACGGAGGCCGCGCCCTGGCGGTGGGCGGTGCCCACGCAGTCCGCGCCCGTGTCACCGCCGCCGATGACGACGACGTGTTTGCCCTCGGCCGAGATCGGCGAGGTCACGTAGTCGCCCTCCTGGACCTTGTTGGCGAGCGGCAGGTACTCCATCGCCTGGTGGACGCCCCTCAGTTCCCGCCCGGGGACGGGCAGGTCGCGGGTGGTCGTGGCGCCGGCGGCGACGACGACCGCGTCGTACCGCTTCCTCAGGTCCGTCGCCGTGATGTCGCGGCCGACCTCGACGCCGGTGCGGAAGCGGGTGCCCTCCGCGCGCATCTGCTCGATACGGCGGTTGATGTGCCGCTTCTCCATCTTGAACTCGGGGATGCCGTACCGCAGGAGGCCTCCGACGCGGTCCGCCCGCTCGTAGACGGCGACGGTGTGGCCGGCCCGGGTCAGCTGCTGGGCGGCGGCCAGGCCCGCCGGGCCCGAGCCGATGACGGCGACGGTCTTGCCGGACAGCCGCTCGGGGATCCGCGGGGCGACCTCACCGGCCTCCCACGCCTTGTCGATGATCGAGACCTCGACGTTCTTGATGGTGACCGGCGGCTGGTTGATGCCGAGCACGCAGGCCGACTCGCACGGGGCCGGGCACAGGCGGCCGGTGAACTCCGGGAAGTTGTTCGTGGCGTGCAGGCGCTCGGAGGCCGCGGCCCAGTCCTCGCGGTAGGCGTAGTCGTTCCACTCCGGGATCAGGTTTCCGAGCGGACAGCCGTTGTGGCAGAACGGGATGCCGCAGTCCATGCACCGGCCGGCCTGCTTGCTGATGATCGGCAGCAGGGAGCCGGGGACGTAGACCTCGTTCCAGTCCTTCGTGCGCTCCTCGACCGGGCGGGAGGCGGCGACCTCGCGGCCGTGGTTCAGAAAGCCCTTCGGGTCAGCCATGGATCGCCGCCTCCATCATCTTCTCGGTGATCCCGGTCTCGGACAGACCGGCTCGCTCGGCGGCGTCCTTGGCGGCGAGCACTGCCTTGTACGTGCTGGGGATGATCTTGCTGAAGCGCTCCACGGCCGTGTCCCACTCGGCGAGCAGCTTCCCGGCGACGGTGGAGCCCGTCTCCTCCTGGTGCCGGCGCACCACCTCGTGCAGCCACTGCCTGTCGGTGTCGTCCAGCGCCTCGACGGACTCCAGGTTGCCGGCGTTGACGTTGTCGCGGTCCAGGTCGATCACGTAGGCGATGCCGCCGGACATGCCGGCCGCGAAGTTGCGGCCCGTCCCGCCGAGGACCACCGCTCGGCCGCCGGTCATGTACTCGCAGCCGTGGTCGCCCACGCCCTCGGAGACGACCAGTGCTCCGGAGTTGCGGACACAGAAACGTTCACCTGTCCTGCCGCGCAGGAACATCTCCCCGCCGGTCGCGCCGTAGGCGAGGGTGTTGCCCGCGATGACGCTGTACTCGGCGAGGTGGTCGGCCGTGCGGTCCGGGCGGACCACGATCCGGCCGCCGGACAGGCCCTTGCCGACGTAGTCGTTGGCGTCGCCCTCCAGGCGCAGCGTGATGCCGCGCGGGACGAAGGCGCCGAAGGACTGGCCGGCGGAGCCGGTGAAGATGATGTCGATGGTGTCGTCGGGCAGGCCCGCGCCGCCGAACCTCTTCGTCACCTCGTGGCCGAGCATGGTGCCGACCGTGCGGTTGATGTTGCGGATGGCGACCCGGGCGCGCACCGGCTGGGCCTCGGCGGCGCCGGGCGCGGCCAGGGCGTCGGCGGCGAGCCTGATCAGCTCGTTGTCGAGCGCCTTCTCCAGACTGTGGTCCTGGGCGGTCACCTGGTGGCGGACGGCGCCCTCGGGCAGCTCGGGCACGTGGAGCAGCGGCTGGAGGTCCAGGCCCTGCGCCTTCCAGTGGTCGACGGCGCGGGTCACGTCGAGGACCTCGGCGTGGCCGACGGCCTCCTCGACGGAGCGGAAGCCCAGCTCGGCCAGGAGCTCGCGGACCTCCTCGGCGATGAACCGGAAGAAGTTCACCACGTGCTCGGCCTTGCCGGCGAACCGCTCGCGCAGCACCGGGTTCTGGGTGGCGATGCCGACCGGGCAGGTGTCCAGGTGGCACACGCGCATCATCACGCAGCCGGAGACGACCAGCGGCGCGGTCGCGAAACCGAACTCCTCGGCGCCCAGCAGCGCGGCGATCACCACGTCGCGGCCGGTCTTCAGCTGGCCGTCGGTCTGGACGACGATGCGGTCGCGCAGGCCGTTGAGCAGCAGGGTCTGCTGGGTCTCGGCGAGGCCCAGCTCCCAGGGTCCGCCCGCGTGCTTCAGGGACGTGAGGGGGGAGGCGCCCGTGCCGCCGTCGTGGCCGGAGATCAGGACGACGTCCGCGTGGGCCTTGGACACGCCGGCCGCGACCGTGCCGACGCCGACCTCGGAGACCAGCTTCACGTGGATCCGCGCCTGCGGGTTCGCGTTCTTCAGGTCGTGGATCAGCTGGGCGAGGTCCTCGATGGAGTAGATGTCGTGGTGCGGCGGCGGGGAGATCAGCCCCACGCCCGGGGTCGAGTGCCGGGTCTTCGCCACCCACGGGTACACCTTGTGGCCGGGCAGCTGGCCGCCCTCGCCGGGCTTGGCGCCCTGGGCCATCTTGATCTGGATGTCGTCGGCGTTGACCAGGTACTCACTGGTCACGCCGAAGCGGCCGGAGGCCACCTGCTTGATCGCCGAGCGGCGCGCCGGGTCGTACAGGCGCTCCGGGTCCTCGCCGCCCTCACCGGTGTTGGACTTGCCGCCCAGCTGGTTCATGGCGATGGCGAGGGTCTCGTGCGCCTCCTGGGAGATGGAGCCGTAGGACATGGCGCCGGTGGAGAAGCGCTTGACGATCGCGGAGACCGGCTCGACCTCGTCGAGGGGGACGGGCTCGCGGCCGGTCCTGAAGCCGAACAGGCCGCGCAGCGTCATCAGGCGCTCGGACTGCTCGTTCACCCTCGAGGTGTACTTCTTGAAGACGTCGTAGCGGCCGGTGCGCGTGGAGTGCTGGAGGCGGAAGACCGCCTCCGGGTCGAACAGGTGCGGCTCGCCCTCGCGGCGCCACTGGTACTCGCCGCCGATCTCCAGGGCGCGGTGCGCGGGAGCGATGCCGGAGGCCGGGTACGCCTTGGCGTGACGGGCGGCGACCTCCTGGGCGATGACGTCGATGCCGACGCCGCCGATCTTGGTGGCGGTGCCGTCGAAGTACTGGTCGACGAAGGCCTCGTCCAGGCCGACGGCCTCGAAGACCTGGGCGCCGCGGTAGGAGGCGACGGTCGAGATGCCCATCTTGGACATGACCTTCAGCACGCCCTTGCCGAGGGCGTGGATCAGGTTGCGGATGGCCTTCTCGGGCTCGGTGCCCGGCAGGAAGGTGCCGGCGCGGACCAGGTCCTCGACGGACTCCATCGCCAGGTACGGGTTGACCGCGGCGGCGCCGTAGCCGATGAGCAGGGCGACGTGGTGGACCTCGCGGACGTCGCCGGCCTCGACCAGCAGGCCCACGTGGGTGCGCTGCCTGGTGCGGATGAGGTGGTGGTGGACGGCCGCGGTGAGCAGCAGCGACGGGATCGGGGCGTGCTCGGCGTCGGAGTGCCGGTCGGACAGGACGATCAGGCGGGCGCCGTTGCCGATGGCGGCGTCGGCCTCGGCGTAGATCTCCTCGATGCGGGCGGCGAGGGCGTCGCCGCCGCCGGAGACCCGGTACAGGCCGGAGAGGGTCGCGGCCTTGAAGCCGGGCATGTCGCCGTCGGCGTTGATGTGGATGAGCTTGGCCAGCTCGTCGTTGTCGATGACCGGGAAGGGCAGGACGACGCTGCGGCAGGAGGCCGCGGTCGGCTCCATCAGGTTGCCCTGCGGGCCGAGCGAGCTGCGCAGGGAGGTGACCAGCTCCTCGCGGATGGCGTCCAGCGGCGGGTTGGTGACCTGCGCGAACAGCTGGGTGAAGTAGTCGAAGAGCAGCCGCGGGCGCTCGGAGAGGGCGGCGATCGGCGCGTCGGTGCCCATGGAGCCGATCGGCTCGGCGCCGGCCTCGGCCATCGGCGCGAGGATGACGCGCAGCTCCTCCTCGGTGTAGCCGAAGGTCTGCTGGCGGCGGGTGACCGAGGCGTGGGTGTGGACGATGTGCTCGCGCTCGGGCAGGTCGCCCAGCTCGATCTCGCCGGCCCGGACCCAGTCGGCGTAGGGCTGCTCGGCGGCGAGGGCCGCCTTGATCTCGTCGTCCTCGACGATGCGGTGCTCGGCGGTGTCGACGAGGAACATGCGGCCGGGCTGCAGGCGGCCCTTGCGGACGACCCTGGCCGGGTCGATGTCGAGGACGCCGACCTCGGAGCCGAGGACGACCAGGCCGTCGTCGGTGACCCAGTAGCGGCCGGGGCGCAGGCCGTTGCGGTCGAGTACGGCGCCGACCTGGGTGCCGTCGGTGAAGCAGACGCAGGCGGGGCCGTCCCAGGGCTCCATCATCGTGGAGTGGTACTCGTAGAAGGCGCGCCGGGCTGCGTCCTTGGAGTTCATGGATTCGTGGTTCTCCCACGCCTCCGGGATCATCATCAGCACGGAGTGCGGCAGCGAGCGGCCGCCGAGGTGCAGCAGCTCCAGGACCTCGTCGAAGGAGGCGGAGTCGGAGGCGTCCGGGGTGCACACCGGGAAGATCCGCTCCAGCTTCTCCGGGCTTCCGAACACGCTGGTGACCAGCTGGGACTCGCGGGCGCGCATCCAGTTGCGGTTGCCCTTGACGGTGTTGATCTCGCCGTTGTGGGCGACGAAGCGGTAGGGGTGCGCGAGCGGCCAGCTCGGGAAGGTGTTCGTGGAGAAGCGGGAGTGGACGAGCGCGATCGCGGAGGCGAAGCGGCGGTCGGACAGGTCCGGGAAGAACGGCTCCAGCTGGCCGGTGGTGAGCATGCCCTTGTAGACGAGGGTGCGGGCGGACAGCGACGGGAAGTAGACGCCCGCCTCGCGCTCGGCGCGCTTGCGCAGCACGAACGCCTTGCGGTCCAGGGCGATGCCCTCGCTGACGCCGTCGGTGACGAACAGCTGGTGGAAGACGGGCATGGTGGAGCGGGCGGTGGCGCCCAGCAGTTCGGGGGCGACCGGGACCTCCCGCCAGCCGAGGACGGTCAGGCCCTCGTCGGCGGCGATCGTCCCGATCCGCGCGACGGCGTCCGCGGTGCCGTCCTCGGGCAGGAAGGCGATGCCGACGGCGTAGGCGCCGGCCGCGGGCAGGTCGAATCCGGCCACCTCGCGCAGGAAGGCGTCGGGGACCTGGGACAGCAGGCCCGCGCCGTCGCCGGAGTCGGGCTCGGAGCCGGTCGCGCCACGGTGTTCCAGGTTGCGCAGAACGGTGAGTGCCTGCTCGACCAGCGCATGGCTCGCCTCGCCGGTGAGGGTGGCCACGAAGCCGACGCCGCAGGCGTCGTGCTCGTCGCGGGGGTCGTACATGCCCTGAGCGGCAGGGCGAGCATCCATGAAGGACCAGTTCGAGCGGTCGTTCGCGGAGTGCTGGGACGGCTGGCGCGGCATACGCATCGGCTCTCCCGTCGTCGTCATGTGGCTGGGGGGCACCTCCCAGGCCCTTGAGGCTCTGGGGGAGCTGGTGCCGAGGGACGACGTTGGCCCTCTGCGTGAAGTCCGGAAATGTCGTGCAGATTACATGATGGACCGATTTCCGGGAAGCGGATATTCCGTTCCAGCATGCGGGCACCGCGGGCGACGGCGGGGTACCGCGCCCGGCAGTGAAGGCTGGGGGCCGACGACGGACGAGATCGGTCGGATCGGTGTCCGTCGGCCCGGAGGGACGGGGAGGGCGGTGTCACCCGGCCCCATGGGTGCGCGGCAGTGGCGTCATTGCCCACGGCGCTTACGGCTCATGCCCAGCGGTCATGCGGTCGAAACCAGCGGGTAACGGTGTAACGGTGTCGATCGGTGATGTCGAGCAGCAGTACCAAGCAAGGGTGTACTTATGCGACCGAGCGCATAAGTCCCAGCGCATTATCCTACGGCGATCCCGAACAGCGCACCCAGGGCGTACGTCACACCGGCGGCGGCACCACCCAGGGCGAACTGCCGCAGACCGCTGTACCACCAGCTGCGTCCGGTGACCTTGGCCACCACCGCGCCACAGGCGAACAGCCCGAAGAGGGCGAGGAGTACGGCCGGCCACAGGGCGCTGGCGCCCAGCAGGTAGGGCAGTACGGGCAGCAGCGCGCCGAGCGCGAAGGAGCCGAAGGACGACACCGCGGCGACCATCGGGGAGGGCAGGTCGGCCGGGTCGATGCCCAGCTCCTCGCGGGCGTGTATCTCCAGGGCCTGCTCGGGGTCCTTCGACAGCTGCCGGGCCACCTCGCGGGCGAGGCCGGGCTCGACGCCCCGCGACACGTACAGGGCGGCGAGCTCCTCCTCCTCGTCCTCCGGGTGCTTGCGCAGCTCGCGGCGCTCGACGTCCAGCTCGGCCTCGACGAGCTCGCGCTGCGAGGCGACGGAGGTGTACTCGCCGGCCGCCATGGAGAAGGCGCCGGCGGCCAGGCCCGCGAGGCCGGTGAGGACAATGGTCTGCTGGCTCACCGAGCTGCCCGCGACACCGGTCATCAGGGCGAGGTTGGAGACCAGGCCGTCCATCGCGCCGAAGACCGCCGGGCGCAGCCAGCCGCCGTTCACGTCGCGGTGCGTGTGGTTGTCGCGGTGCGCCTCGTGGAGCGTCGCTTCGGTGTCGATGATGGCCATGAGGGTCCCCCTGGAAGGCGTCGCGGGCTTGGACAAGAACTTAGGTAAGGCTGGCTTTTGGACAAGTTCTATTTTTCGACAGCACCGAATCTACGCCGGAAAATTCTCCACCGCCAGCAAGGAAAGGCTGGGCTAACCTGGGGTTTTGCCTTGCATCGCTCATCCGTGAGAGAGGGCGCACAGATGTCGTACGGGTGATGCTGAGGCTCGCGAGGCTGTATGGAGCACTCCACCGGGGACAGATCCGCAGAGGGCTCCCGCCCGGCGGGACGCCCCGAGAGGAGAGCCCGCATGGGATCGACCACCCGCGTCCCTCAGGCCCCCGCCACAGCCCCCGCCACAGCCCTGGCCTCGCTCCGCGAGCGGGCGCGCGGCGCGCTGCTCGGCCTCGCCGTCGGAGACGCCCTCGGGGCCCCGGCGGAGAACCTGAGGCCGTCCGAGATCCGCGCCCGCTGGGGCCGTATCACCGGCTACGTCGCCGAGCACCCGGCCGGCACCGACGACACCGAGTACGCCATCTTCTCCGGCCTCCTGCTGGCCCGGTACGGCTCCGCGCTCACCCCTGCCCATGTGGAGGCGGCCTGGCACGAGCACATCGCCGGCCGCGCGGAGGGCCCCTTCCGCGGCGCCGGCTTCAGCGAACGCGGCACCCTGGAGAACCTGCGCCGGGGCCTGGCCGCCCCCGTCTCCGCCCAGCACCGGCACGCCTGGAGCGACGGTCTGGCCATGCGGGCGGCGCCGTTCGGGGTGTTCGCCGCCGGGCGTCCCGCCGAGGCGGCCCGCCTGGTGGCGATCGACGGCTCGGTCAGTCACGAGGGCGAGGGGATCCACGGCGGCCGGGCGGTGGCCGCCGGGGTCGCGGCGGCGATGGCGGGCGCGCCGCCGGTCGCGGTCGTGGCGGCCGCGCTCGCCGTCGTCCCGGACGACTCCTGGACCGCCCGCTCACTGCGCCGCGCCACGGCCGCCGCCCACCGCGGTGAACGCGCGGTCCGCTCCGCGGTGGTCGTCGCCGGCTACCCCTGGTCCGACCTGGCCCCCGAGGCGGTCGCCCTCGCCTTCGGCGCGTACGCGGCGGCCGACGGCGACTTCCGCGACGCCGTCCTCACCGCCGTGAACATGGGCCGCGACGCCGACACCACGGCAGCGGTCGCCGGCGCCCTGGCCGGCGCGACCCAGGGCGCCCCGGCCATCCCCGAGTCCTGGGCGACGGCCATCACCCCGGCCCGCGGCAGCTGCCTGCCGTCGATGACGGGGCGGCACGTACTGGAGGTGGCGGACCTCCTGGTGGCGCGCTGCACGCGCGAGCGCGAGCCGTCGGCCGGGCGGCGGGAGAGAACCGCGCGGGCCGGGGATCAGGGGCAGACCGGGGGTCCGGCGTGGACCGAGAATCCGGAGCGGACCGAGGATGAGGATCAGGCACGGAGCGGGGATCGAAGGCGGGCCGAGAATCCGGCACGGACCGGGGATCCGGAGCGGACCGGGGATCGGGGACGGACCGAGGAGCGGATGCAGACCGGGGACCCGGCACGGACCGAGAATCCGGAGCGGACCGGGGAGCGGAGGCGGACTGAGGATCCGGCACGGACCGAGGAGCGGAGGCAGACCGGGGATCCGGAGCGGATCAGGAATCCGGCACGGGCCGGGGATCGAAGGCGGGCCGGGGATCGGGGACGGTCGGAGGAGGGTGTGCGGCTGGACGTCCGCGCACGGTCCGAGGTCCCCGCAGGGTCCGGCGCCTCCCCGCGGGCGGGCGTCCCGGCGCGCGCCGGCGCCACCGCGTGGTGTGACGCCACCACACCTTCCGGCACCGCCGCACGGCCGGACGCCCTCGGCG
>NZ_POTZ01000163.1 GCF_003236365.1 Streptomyces sp. NTH33 | reverse complement strand
TCCTGATCCCGGAAGCCTGGTCCATGGCCCACGCCCGCACCCACGGCACGTTCCCGCCCCTGCCGCCCGCCGAACGCGTCGAGTCCCTGCCGATGACCGCCAGGGAACGCGGCTTCTACGAGTCGGGCCTGACCGGCCACCTGGCCGGCACCGAGGACCAGGTCGCGGACGCCCTGGAGACGCTCCTGAAGGAGACCTGCGCCCAGGAGGTCCTCGTCACCACCAGCACGTACGACCGCGACGCCCTGCTGGACTCCTACCGGCGGCTGGCGCGGATCTTCACGGCATAGGCCGGAGCACCCCGAGCCGCTGCAGCTCGACGACGTGCTCCGCCGCACGCCGGGTACGGGCGGGCCGCGCAGGTCGGGCCAGCAGTTCGTCGTGGACCTGGTCGATGACCTCGACGAGCACTTGGGCGGTGGCGTTCTCGCGGTCCACATGACCGGACACTAGACTGACCAAATCGTGGACAATTCCGACAAAAAGGAGAAGTTTCCATGTCCAAGCGCGGCAACAAGCGGCGCGGCCGGAAGAAGAAGCGCGCGAACCACGGCAAGCGCCCCAACGCCTGACCTGATGCCCTGTCCGCCCGGACACACCCGGGCGGACAGGGCATCAGCCATCCGCAGTCCCTCAGGCCTTGGTGGCACGCAGCGAGAGGAACTGGAGCACACCGAAACCGGCGACGGTCATGGCCTGCACGGGAATCCAGACGGCACCCGCGGTCGTCGGTGAGAACCAGACGAGCATCGCGACGATGCTGAGCACGGCCCACAGCACATTGGCGTCGATGACCGCCTTCACGGCGAGAGCCGGCGGCTGCTTCCGCGCGGCGAGGAAGCCGACTCCCGCACCGAACAGTGTCAGGAAGACGCCGAGTTCGAACAGCACACCGGATCCGATGCCGAGCAGGTTGCCGACCGGCTTCGAGTCGATCAGGTAGACCAGTCCGTTGACGCCGGTGACGACGGCGTCGAGGGCGAGGAAGCGACGCAGCATGGTCTGCGGACGGTCGGTGCGGGAGAGGGTACCGAGCAGGGTGGTGGCGGACATGCCGATCAGCCTCCGTCGAGGTCGAAAATGCTGGTCACGGGGCCGTGGCCCGTGCGGAGCGGACCGCCCGGGTTCCGGTGACCCCCACCTTGGCCGGTTCCGCACGGAGGGTCGATTACCGCTGAGGTAATGAAGCAGGTCAGCAGGTCAGGGCATGAATGCCGAATCGCGCCTGACCCGCGCGGCGTCGAGCGGCCCGTTCGCGCACGGCCACCACGCAGGCCGACTGCCCCGCCTGATCGAGACGGACCGGGTTGACGAGGTTGACCCTCGACCTTGTGGAGGGTCCAGAGTTCCGGATGTGGAGAACGACATGCGCAGCATCGGGGAGATGGCCCGGGACAGCGGACTGAGCGTGAGCGCGCTCCGGTTCTACGACCGGGCCGGTGTGCTGGTCCCCGCCTGGGTGGACCCGGTGAGCGGTTACCGCTGGTACGACCCCGAGCAGTGCGACGAGGCCCGGCTGCTGGCCCGCCTGCGCCGGGCCGGCATGCCGCTGGCGGACATCCGGCTGGTGCTGGCCGGCTGGTCCAGCGCGGACACCGACCTGGTGCGGGGGCTCCTTCAGGCGCACCTGCGCCGTCTCGAACTGGGTCTGTCCGGCGCCCGCAGCGAGTTCTCCGCGCTCAGAGCAGTACTCGACCACAGGGAGAACCCCATGACTTCTTCGCTCCGCACCGCCACGGCCCGGCTGTCCGTCTCCGCCCCGGAGCTGGCCGCCGCGCTGGACGCGGTCCGTTTCGCGGCCAGTACCGACCCGGAGCTGCCGGTGCTCGGCGGGGTCCTGTTCGACATCGAGGGCGAAGACCTCCGTCTCGTGGCCACCGACCGGTACCGGATGGCTGTCGCGCGGGCACGGACCGCCGGGCACGGCGCGGACCGGGTGCAGGTCATCGTGCCCCTCCCGCTCGCCGACGCGATGCGGGCGCTCCTGGCCGGAGAGGAACCCGTCCAGCTCACGGTGGACGGCGACCGCGTGGCGCTGGAGACAGGGGACCGTCGGGCGGCAGGCCAGTGCCTGGACCACGACTTCCCCGACTACCGTCGCCTCGTCCACCCGCCCGCCGGCCGACGGACCCTCGTCGATGTCGCGGCCTTCCGGAAGTCCCTGGCGACCGGTCCCGTCCGCACGAGCGAGGTACGGAGGCAGGACGGCGCGCCCTACGACCTCAGCGTGCTCCAGGTGGCGGACGACGGCACGGTGACCGTCTGCGAGGACGATGACGAGGATCAGAACCACATCGCTGTCAACCGCGAGTTCCTGCTGCACGCGCTCGCCGCCGGAGCCAGGGACGAACTGTTCCTGGAGTTCAGCGCCTCCACGGCACCCCTCGTGATCCGCCGCCCCGACGACGAGCACGCGTTCTCGCTGCTGATGCCGGTCCGGCTGGAGAACTGACCCCGTCGCACGGCGACGCTCCGGACAAGGAGATCGACGGCGATCCGCTGAACGACCCCGACCGCCACACCCGCGTCCAGAAGCTCGGCTGGAGGGCGGACGGCACCCCGGACTTCGGCGTCCCCGTGGCCGACACGGCCGGGGAGCATGCCTGACCTGCGGCGGTGTCGTCGGGCTGATCCGATGAGGGCAAGCGAAGATGCGCGGGGCCGGGGCGTTGGGGACCATCGAAAGGGTGGCGGCCCCGCGCCGCCTGCCCGTCGGCCCACCTCGCACAGGAATCGCCATGCCCACCAGGAACGACGGGGGACAGCCCGGCCCTTCGGTCCGGCGGCCTCCATCCCGACGGCCCGCTCCGAGCGGGCTGCTAGCGGGTCTTGCCCCGAAGCCGCCTGGGCCAGCCGAGGAGTCTGCCGGGCGCCGGTGCGATGGGCGGCACGCGCTGCTCCAGCGCTCCCGCGCGGATCGCCTTGATCGCATCGGCGAGATCGACGCCGGCGAACGCGCTGACGTCGGCCGCGGCCATGCGGAGACTGTGGGCCAGGAACGTCCGGTCCGAGTCGGCCGACCCGGCGTCCGCGGTGAGCCGCGTCGCGAGCTCCAGCGAGCGGTCCGCGGCGCGCTGGCGGACGTCGCGGTCACCGAGCTCGCGGGCCAACGAGGCGATGACGTCCGCCAGGTCGCGCACCGGCTGCTGGAAGCGGCCACGGGTGCCGGAGTCGGCCGACGCGACGAGGCGCGCGAGCGTGAGGCAACTGGCGCCCAGCAGACCGAGGTGCTCCGAGTTCTCCTTCTCGTGCACGACGACGGCCGCCCGCCACACCAGCGCCCTGCGGGTGACACTCGTGCTGGCCTGCCCGACCTGGCGCAGCTCCGCCAAGCGGTCCTGCACGTCGCGGAACTTCCCGACCGCGCGCCCGGCGAGCTCGTCGTCGTCCTGGGCGATGGCGTCGGCCGTGGTGGCGAGGCCGTCGGCGATCGGGGTGAGCGCCGCCTTCTCGGCGCGACGCAACAGGGCCAGTGGCTCCGGCGGGAAGAGGACCTGTGTGAACACCAGAGCGATGCCCGCCCCGATCAGCATGTCCACCAGGCGCTGGACACCGTTCGACTGGTCACCCAGCGCCACCACGAGGACGGTGCTCACGCCGGCCTGGACGAGGACGACCTGCGGGCCCCCGAGGACGCGTGCGGCCGTGAGGGCGACGAAGACGCCCAGTGCCATCGAGCCCGGACCGGTCCCCACGGTGACCAGCACCAGCTCGCCGACCAGAAGGCCCAGGAGCACGCCCTTCAGGAGCCGCATCGCATGCAGGCCGCGTTCGCCGAGGTTCGCGGTCAGCGCGATCATCGCCGAGATGGGAGCGAAATACGGGGCGGGGTGATCGAGCACGTAGCGGGCCACCAGCCATGCCGCTGTGGCACTGGCGGTCGCCTGCAGGAGCCGCCACCCGTCCGCGACCGCTCGGCGGACGCCGTCCGAGAGACCGGCTGCCGCCCGATGCGTCACCGCGCGGGCTTGCATCACCGCGCGGGCTCTGCGGGACCGCGGCGCGCTCACCTTTCTCATCATGTCACCCGGTCATCCCACCCGGCGTCGGCCGGCTCCGGTGAGCCGTGCCCGCGCCGGGAAGGAGGTGGCGGAAAGGAAGTGGCGACGGTGAAGGTCGAACAGCTCACCGAACCGCTCGCGTACCACGGTGAGGGGCCGGTCTGGTCCGACGCGTGGGGCGGCCTTCGGTGGCTGGACATGCTGGCGGGGGACGTGCTGTCGCTCGCCTCGGCCGGAACAGTGAGGCGGCGGCACATCAGCACCGTGGTCGCCGCGGTCCGGCCCAGGCGACAAGGGGGTGCCGTGATCGGTGTCGAACGCGGCTTCGCCCTCGAAGAGGCGGACGGGACGGTGACCGTCCTGGATTCCCTGTGGAGCGACGAACGCGTCCGCATGAACGAGGGAGGATGCGATCCCGACGGGCGGTTCTACTGCGGTTCCATGGCCTACGACACCCGGCAGGGAGCCGGGTCCCTCTACCGCCTGGACCCCGACGGCTCGACGACGACCGTCCTCGACGCCGTGACGATCTCCAACGGCCTCGAGTGGAGCCCCGACGGGAGCCGCGCGTACTACGTCGACACCGCCACGGACCGCATCGACGTCTTCGACTACGACCGTGAGGGCGGGCTGAGCGGACGTCGCCCGTTCGTCGCCGTACCGGGCGGTCCGGGCGGTCCGGACGGGTTGACGGTCGACGCGGAGGACGGCGTGTGGGTCGCCCTGTACGGGGGCGGCTCGGTGCACCGGTACGCGCCGGACGGCGCCCTCGACGAGGTCGTGCAGCTCCCGGTCACCAAGGTGACGGCGTGCACCTTCGGCGGGCCCGGGCTCGACCGACTGTTCATCACGACCTCGCGTGAGCACCTCGAGCCCGGCGCCGAGCCGGAGGCGGGTGCGCTGTTCACCTGCGCGCCGGGGGTCAGGGGCGTGGCCGTACGGGAGTTTGCCGGATGAGCGCCGCCGACGTCCCCGCAAACAACCCAGACATCGAGCAGACCGGGCGGACCGGGCAGACACAGACTCTGCTCATCCTCGGCGCGCGCGGCGACCTGACGGCGCGGTTGCTCCTTCCGGGTCTGGGCAGCTTGGTCGCCACATCTTCGCTGACCGGCCTCTTCCTCGTCGGCAGCGACCGGGGCGAAGGGAGCGACGAGGAATGGCGGGCGGTCGTCGCGCAGGCGTTCGCGGCGGGCGGGGCGAGCGGGCCGGCCGTCGACACCGTCGTCCGCGACGCGCGCTACGTGGCCGCGGACGCCACCGACGAGGACGGCCTGCGCCGCCTGCTGGCGTGTCGCCGCGGTCGCCTCACGCTGTACTTCGCGCTGCCGCCGGCGGTCACGGTCGAGGCCTGCCGAGCGCTGGCCCGGATCGGCGTGCCGGACGGTACGCGCCTGGTGCTCGAGAAGCCCTTCGGCACCGACGCGGCCAGCGCCACCGCGCTGAACGGACTGCTGCACGGTTTCGTGCCGGAGGACCACGTGCACCGCGTCGACCACTTCCTCGGCATGTCGACGGTGCTCAACATCCTGGGCGTCCGGTTCGCCAACCGGGTGATCGAGCCTCTGCTCACCGCGGAGCACGTCGAAGCGGTCGACATCGTGTTCGACGAGACGCTCGGCCTCGAGGGCCGCGCCGGTTTCTACGACACGACGGGCGCCCTGCGCGACATGATCCAGAGCCATCTGCTCCAGGTGCTGACGCTCGTGGCGATGCCCGCACCGAGCGCGCTGGAACCGCTCGACGTGCGGGACGCCAAGGCGCACGTCCTGCGCGCGACCCGCGTCTGGGACGACCGTCCCGAGCGGTTCAGCCGCCGCGCCCGCTACACCGCCGGCACGATCGACGGCCGTTCGCTCCCTTCGTACGTCGACGAGGCGGGCATCGACCCCGCCCGGGAGACCGAGACCCTGGCCGAGGTCGTGTTCGCGGTCGACACCTGGCGGTGGGCCGGTGTGCCGTTCCGCGTCCGGTCGGGCAAGGCGATCGGCTCGCCCCGGCAGGAGGTCACCTTCTGGTTCAAGGCCCCCCAGCGCGTCCCGGACGGGCTCGCCGGCGAGGTCCTCGAAAACCGGCTGCGCATCGGCATCGGCCCCCGCCGCCTCCAGCTGGACCTCAACATCAACGGGCCGGGCGACCCGTCCACCATCTCCCCGGTGACGCTCGACACGAGCTTCGGCCCCGGCGACCTGCTCGAGTACGGCGAGGTGCTCCGGGGCGTCCTCGAGGACGAGAAGCCCCTGTCGGTGCGCGACGACATGTCGGTCGAGTCGTGGCGCATCATCGAGCCGGTGCTGGACGCCTGGCGCGACGGCCGCGTCCCGCTCGACGACTACCGGGCCGGGAGCGCCGGTCCGGCGACGTGGGAGTCCTGGGCGACATGACCGAACCGCTGAACACCCGCCCGGCAGAGGAGAGCCGGTTCGTCCGGCTCACGCCGCAGGGGCTCAAAACCGTCCGCAGATGGGCGATGTCCATCACCATCGGCAGCTTCCTGTTCGGCTTCGACACCGGGATCATCTCCGGCGCGCTGCTGTTCATCCGTGACGACTTCGGCCTGAACTCCTTCGAGCAGAGCTCGGTGGTGAGCGTCCTGCTGCTCGGTGCGGTCGTCGGCGCGCTGGTCAGCGGGAGGATCGCGGACCGCTACGGGCGGCGCCCGCTCCTCGCCGGCCTCGGTGTGCTGTTCTTCCTCGGGATCGCCGCCGCCGCCGTCGCAGGCGGCTACGCGGTGCTGTTGCTCGGCCGCATCATCATGGGCCTCGCCGTCGGCGGCGTGTCGGCCACGGTGCCGACCTACCTGGGCGAGATGGCGCCGGCCCAGGTCCGGGGCCGCGTCCTCAGCCTCAACCAGCTGCTCGTCACCATCGGCCTGCTCGCCTCCTACCTCGTGAACTGGGCCTTCTCCGGGTCCGGGCAGTGGCGCGGGATGTTCTGGGTCGGCGGAATCCCCTCCGCGCTCCTCGTCCTCGCGTGTCTGTGGCTGCCCGAATCCCCGGTGTGGTCGATCGCCCACGGCAGAACGGACCAGGCACGGAAGGTCCTCGACGAGGTCACCGAACCGGGCGGCGCGGACCTGGTCATCTCACGCTTCGGCAGCACCGACCGCGGCGACGGGCAGCGCCGTGGCGGGACCGGAAGCCGGCCGGGAGGCGTGTGGGCGCTGCTGGCCCCGGCGGTCCGCCCGGCACTCCTGGTCGGCCTGATCCTTGCCGCTCTTCAGCAGTTCTCCGGGATCAACACGATCCTCTACTACGCGCCGACGATCATGGGCGAAGCCGGCCTGTCCGCCTCGAAGGCGATCTACTACTCGGTCTTCATCGGCGTCATCAACGTCATCATCACCGTGGTCGCCGTCAACCTCGTCGACCGACTCGGCCGCCGCCCACTGCTGCTCGGCTCCCTCGCGGGTATGGGAATCTCCATCGCGCTGCTGGGTGTGGCGTTCGCCGCGGGTCTGAGCCCGCTGCTCATGCTCGTCTTCATGCTGCTGTACATCGTGGCGTTCGGGATCGGCATGGGCCCGGTCTTCTGGGTCCTCCTCGGCGAGATCTTCCCCCCGGCCCAACGCGCGACGGGATCCAGTGCCGGTGCGACCGTGAACTGGCTCTCGAACTTCGTGGTGAGCCTGCTGTTCCTGCCTCTCATCTCGGCCATCGGGCAGGCGCCGGCGTTCTGGATCTTCGCCGTGATCTGCGCTCTCGGCATGGCGTTCGTCGCCAAGTGGGTTCCCGAGACGCGTGGCCGTCACGCCGACGAGGTGGGTGCGGACCTCCGCCGGCGATGGAACGTGCGGGCGAAGTGACATCCGTGCGCGGAGCGCGTGCCCGGGTGGGGCTACTCGTCCACGGCGTGTCGGGCCGTACGAGGGGGCTTGGCGAACGGCTCGCCGCCGCGGCGTGCGTACGTCATCCGCTCGCGGATCTTCGGCAAGGTGCGCGGGCGGCGACCCGGCCCGCCGCAACAGCTCTTGCGGCCCTCTTGCAGGACCGCGAAGACACCACGAGGGACGGTGCGGTCATGCCGGGTGGTCGTGGGGGTCGGATGCCTCGAGTTCGCGGGCGAGTGTCGCCGCGTCGTGGGGTCCGGTGTGGCGACGGTCGCCGATGAAGAAGGTCGGGACGCCACGGGCCCCGCTGGCTTCGGCGCTGGCCACGTCGGCCCGGATCCGGGCGGCCGTCTGCTCCTCGTCGAGGTCCCGGAGGAACTTCTCGACGTCGAGTCCGATCTGGGCGGCGTAGCCGACGATGTCGTCGAACTCGAGCTGGTCCTGGTGGGCGAAGAGCAGATCGTGCATCTGCCAGAAGCGTCCCTGCGCGTCTGCGGCGACCGCCGCCCGGGCGGCGAGTTCGGCGTGCTCGTGCACATCGGGGAGCGGCAGGTGCCGGAAGACGTAACGGAGCCGGTCCCCGAAACGCTGCTTCAGTTCCTGGGCGACACCGGTGACACGGGCGCAGAAGGGGCATTCGTAGTCGCCGTACTCCACCAGGGTCAGGGGCGCGTCCGGGGAACCGGCGAGGTGGTCCGTGGCCGGGTCGACGGGACGGTCGAGGGTACGGGGCAGGTCGGCGTCCGTCTCGCCGCCCAGGACCGCGGCCAGGCGGAACGCCAGCCATCCCAGGACCGTCGCGAACACGGCCGCCAGCAGGACGCCGACGGTCGCCTGGGCGCGCAGGACCGGGTGGGTGAAGGCGAGTCCGGCGATCAGCAGGGAGACGGTGAATCCGATCCCGGACAGGACGCCGCCGCCCAGGACCTGGCCCGGGCCGACTCCCTGCGGGAGCCTGCCGAGGCCGAGGCGGGCGCCGAGCAGGGCGCCGCCTCCCAGGCCCAGGGATTTGCCGACGACCAGGCCGATGACGACGGCCCAGGTGATCGAGGAGGACAGAGCGCCGGCGAGGACACCGCCGCGCAGGTCGATGCCGGCGTTGGCCAGCGCGAACAACGGGACGACGACGTAACTCGCCCAGGGGTGGAGCACCGTCTGCAACCGCTCGTTGACGGAGACGGCGCGCTTGAGTCCCCTGCGTGCCGTCAGGCCCACGTCCGGGCGGGGGGACTGGCGAAAGGCCCGGAAGAGCCGGACGGCCCGTTCCACCGCCTGGCGTGCGGGGATGTGGGCGGGGATGAGCAGACCGCCGAGCATGCCGGCGATGGAGGCGTGCAGGCCGGCTTCCAAGGCGGCGAGCCACAGCGCGAGAACGACCAGCACGTACGGGGACGTGTGCCAGACGCCCAGGCGGGTCAGCCCGGCCAGGGCCACGCACAGGGCGAGCGTGACCAGCAGGGCCGGCAGGTGAAGCGCCCCCGAGTAGACCAGGCCGATCACGGCGACGGCCACGATGTCGTCGATGACGGTGATGGCCAGCAGGAAGACGCGTAGTTGCGTGACGAACCGGGGGCCCACGATGGTGAGCGCCCCCAGCATGAACGCGGTGTCGGTGCCGATGACCACGCCCCACCCCCTGGCGGCTTCGCCTCCGGGTGCGATCGCCAGGTACAGCAGCGCGGGGACGAGCATGCCGCCGATCCCGGCCAGGGCGGGGATCACGGCGCGCCGGCGGTCGGTCAGCACGCCCACGGAGATCTCGTAGCGGACCTCCAGGCCGATGACGAAGAAGAACAGGGCCATCAGGCCGTCGCTGACCCAGTGCCCCAGGTCCATGGAGAGACTGGCACCGCCGATCGAGAAGGACGCCTCGGTCGCCCAGAGCGACGCATACGCGTCCGACCAGGGCGAGTTCGCCCATACCAGGGCCACCACGACAGCGGCCAGGAGCAGACCGACGCTGCCTGTCTCGGTCGTCAGGAAGGCGCGCACCCGGTCGGCGAGCTGGGCCACCAGCGTGCGCCTCCCGGCCGGGGTCTGGGAGGCCTGGGCGTTGTCCTTCCGCATCACCGCTGCCACCGCGCCGTCCCGCTGTTCCCGCATGTGCTCCCGCTCCGGTGGTGGGGCGCAGACCGCCTTCCAGAGCGGGGCTCTCGGGCCGTGAGGGCGACCGGTTGCCGGGCCGGGCCGCGGCCGGAGAACTCCGGGAGGGGCCTGGTGTGCGGGAAGGCGTTCTTCCGGCCGGTGATCCTGTGGGCGGAGAAACCCGTCGGGGCCTGCCCTCCGTGGTTCTCGTAGCGGCGCTGCTCCGGGTTGTCGCGGACGGTGGTGGTCATGCGGGGCCCTCCTGCGGGCTCTTCGGGCGGACCGCAGGCGGTGCGGCGACCGCCCGGCTCGGCGCGGGACGACGGCTGACGGCCGGCACGCGGTTGACGGCATGGATGGTGTCGGACGACCTTTCCTTGCGTGTCCACCGGATATCTCGGGATCGGTTCCCATTCTGCCGGTTCTCTCACCTGTGCCGGGCGTCTCGTCCTTTCCGGACTTCGTCCCGCTGCCCGGCGCCAACCGCGCGCTGCCGCCGTCCTCGACGTGGTGACGCCCGTCGTCGAACGGCACAGCGGTTTCCCCTCCCGGTTCGGCCGCGTCAGGGGCCTTCCCGGTGGGCGACGGAGGAGTCGACCTGGAGTGCGTAGCGGTGGGCTACGTAGGAGCTGACCGTGTGTTCCAGGGGGCGCCGTACTGGTCGGCGATGGAGCGCGTCTCGACAAGCATCGGGGTGGCGGCGTCGACGCCGAGTTCGGGTGCGCCGTCGCCGGCGGTGCGTGCGGTGGGGACGGAGGAGCCGAGGGTCGGGCGCAGGCCGAGGCGGCGCAGTACGTTGTGCAGGGAGCCGGTCTCCAGGTCCGCGGTGAGCAGGGTGTCGAGGGCTGCGGGGGAAGACGGCGTGCGACCAGCCCCAAGATCATCCCACGCGCCGACCAACGTGACAGTGCCGGACTGGCGCCCCGCGCATCGGGCCCGGTCGCTCACGAGGGGAGCGGCCGGGCCCGACGCATTCGATGATGTCGCGTCAGCAGTTCGGGATCACGGTGCCGTTGTTGTCACGCGCTTCGTCGTTGCCCCAGCGCGACAGGTAGTACGCGGAGACGTACGCTCCACGCCCGTTCTTGCCCGCGTAGGTGGTGTCGAGGTCCGTCTTCAGCCACCAGTGGTTGTAGGTGCCGTTCGCGCCGCTGATCTGCTGGCCCCACACCTTGCAGTACACGTAGTTGGTACCCGCGTTCAGCACACCCTGCGGGTCGTTGGTGTTCGGCTGCGCGTAGCCCGTGGCGTTGGCGAAGGTGTCGACCCAGTACTTGCTGGTGCCGCAGCCGTTGTCGCTGGTCAGGTGGTAGCTGCCGTACGAGCTCGGGTAGGCGAGCTGGGTTCCGTTGATCTTGATCTTCTGGCCGACGCCGTTGTAGAGCTGCTCGTAGTGGATGTGCGCGCCGCTGGAGTTGCCGGTGCTCCCGGTGGTGCCGATCTGCTGGCCCTGTCCGACGGAGGCGCCGTCGGCGACGCTGAAGGCGCTCAGGTGGAAGTAGTACGTCTGCCAGCCGCCGCCGTGGTCGATCTTGATGTAGTTGCCGGCGCCGTTCGCCTGATAGTGCCGGGTGGCGGTTCCGGCGGCCGAGGCGAGCACGGGCGCGCCGCTGGTGGTGCCGCCGTCACTGCGGATGAAGTCCAGCGCCTCCCGGACCTCGGCCGAGTGGTGACTGTAGGTCCATTTCTGGCCACAGGCGAAGGGGGCTTTGAAGACGGGCGCCGCCTGCGCGGGCGTCGCCGCGAGCAAGCCGCCCACGAGGGCCACGAGGCCCAGCAGGGCAATGCGTATCGATCTCAATGCTGTCTCCGAACTACGAAGTGCATGGAGGATTGACCTCCGCGTACGCGGACGGGCCCAGAATGCCGCAACTTGATGCGTTCACAACAGACCCTCGGGAAGCTCCCCCGAGGCAAGCCGGCGCCACTGGTCCCCGCAGCTTGGGGCAAAAGGCGTCGTCACCCACCGCAGATGCGGGGCGGGGCCCCGGCTCTACTGCTGGACGGCGAGGTGCCGGGCCAGCCGGGCGCCGCGTCTGGTGCTGCTGAAACGCAGGGTCAGGTGGTGGGCGGCGGAGGTGCGGGGTGGCGTTGGCTTCGCCTCGCCGGTGAACTGATGCTGTGTCACAGAGTCAGCGTGAGCGAGTCGGTGTGCCGCTGACCAGGTACGTCGGCCGTACGTCGCGCTTGTCGTACGGCCGGGGCGGTTCGCCGGCGCCCTGGTTGTACGGGTGTTGTACGGGTCACACTCCGTGCCCTCGCTCCTGCGGGTCGCGTTGGCCATGTTCCCGGCAGCGTGCGGGTGACGAGCGTGGCCGTGGGTGGTGGGCGGGTTGCACTCAGGGCACGGAAGGGTGTGGGAGCGTGAAGGCGGTACGGGGTACGCGGAACAGTCGTGTGGCGAAGCCGAAGCACGAGGAGCCCGACCTGCCGGGCGTGTGGTCGGCGTACGGGGTGCTGCTCCAGTATCTGCGGAAGCGGTCGGGGTTGAACCAGCAGGAATTCGGCGACGCTATCGGCTACTCGCTGGAGCAGGTCGCGTCGGTGGAGCAGGGGCGGCGGCCGGCGAAGGCGGCGTTCACGGTGGCGGCGGAGCGGGTGCTGGATGCGGGCGGGGTCTTGGAAGTGCTCCAGGACAAGGTGGACCGGGCAAAGTTGCCTCGGTTCTTCCGTAACTTCGCGCTGATCGAGGCGGAGGTGGTGAGCCGCTTCTCGTACGACCCGCTACTGGTGCCGGGGTTGTTGCAGACGGAGGCGTACGCGCGGGCCCTGTTCGCCAGGCACTGCCCGCCGTTGAGCGAGGAGATCATCGACCAGCACACAGAGGCGCGACTGAGTCGACAGAAGCTGCTCACTCGCGTGCCGCTGGCCGAGCTGTCGTTCATCATCGGTGAGGAGGCGCTGCGAAATCCGGTGAGCGACAAGAAAATCATGCGGGGGCAGTGGCAACACCTGCTGGGAATGGGCACGTTGCGCAACGTCGAGATCCAGGTCATGCCTGCCGCGTGCGGCTTCCACTCCGGGCTGAACGGCCCATTCGTGCTACTGGAGACCAAGGAGCACCAGCAACTCGGGTACATCGAGTCCCAAGAAGTCGGGTGCGTCGTCCATGATCCGGCAGAGGTCAGCGCCTTCGGGTTGCGGTATGGCAAGCTGCGATCGCAGGCTCTGAACGGCATCGAGTCTGCGCGGCTCATCGAACGGCTGGTTGGAGAGACATGAGCGTGGAGCAGGTATCCGAGCACGTGGGCGGGCTGCGCTGGTTCAAGAGCAATTACAGCGGATCGGGCGGCGGTGACTGCGTGGAGGTGGCCGCCGGCCTGGACGCCGTGTACGTGCGGGACTCGAAGGCCGCGGGTCGCGGACCAGTGCTGCGGGTCGGCCGGGGCGAGTGGGCTGCGTTCGTGGCGCTTGCGGTGGAGTAGAGCCGAACACGGCTTCCGAGCTGGACAACGGGCTCACGGTGGGTGGGCTGGGCGACTGACGAGAGAACTCGCGTAGAATGGTGGGGTTTATCCTCTTTGGCAGCAGTCCTGTACGGAGCGTTCCCCATGCACAGCCCCCATGACCCGTACGTCCGAGTCCGTGGTGCTCGTGAGCAC
>NZ_POTZ01000162.1 GCF_003236365.1 Streptomyces sp. NTH33 | reverse complement strand
GGGTGACGGCGACGCCGGCGCGCAGGGCGGCGGCGGTCAGGGCGGACTCTCCCCCGGAGCCGAAAGGCCGGAAGGTGCCCCCGGTGCCGTCGGGCAGGCGCAGCCAGAGGTGGTAGCCGCCGGAGGGGATGTGGGGGAGGACGAGTCCGGGCAGGTGCTGCCGCAGCGCGGTGGTCATCGCGTCGCGGCGGCTCCTCAGCTCGGCGGCGAGGGTGCGCAGATGGCGTGGCCAGGCGGGTGAGCCGACCAGCTCCAGGGCCGCCTCCTGCAAGGGCCGCGGCACGAAGAAGGTGTCGACGACCTGGATGGCGCGCAGCCGTTCCAGGACCGGGCCGCGGGCGACCAGCGCGCTCACCCGGAAACTGGGCGAGGTGGCCTTGGTCAGCGAGCCGACGTGGACGACGACCCCGTCCGGGTCGTCGGCGACGAGCGGGGGCGGCAGGGGTCCGGAGTCCTCGTGCGCGAGCCGCCGCACGAAGTCGTCCTCGACGACGAACGCACCGGCCTCGCGGGCGGCCCGCAGCACCCGCGCGCGCCGTTCGGGGGCGAGTACGGTCCCGGTGGGGTTCTGGAACAGGGGCTGGCAGACGAACACGCGGGCGCCGCTCGCCCGGAGCGCGTCGGCGAGCAGCTCCGGCCTCACCCCGTCGGCGTCGACGGGCACGGGCACGGGCCGCAGCCCGGAGGACCGGGCGATGGCCAGCATGCCGGGGTAGGTGGGCGACTCGACCAGGACCGAGGCGCCGGGCGGGGCGAGCGCGCGCAGGGCGGTGGTGAGCGCGGACTGGCCGCCGGCGGCGATCAGGACCTCGGCGGCGGTGACGGTGCCGTCCGGCCCTCCGACGCACCGTGCGAACCACTCGCGCAGTTCCGGCAGGCCCTCCAGCGGCGGCCGTCCCCAGGCTCCGGGGCGGCGGCCCGCGCGGGAGAGCGCGGCGGCCATGGCCCGCTCGGGCTGGAGCGAGGGGTGCAGGTAGCCGCCGTTGAACTCGATCACGCCCGGCGGGGGCGCGGCGAGCGAGACCGTGACGCCGGAGGCGTCCACCGTGCGCGGTACGAGGTCGGTGGCGCCGTCCGCGCTGAGGGCGACCTCCTGCCAGGAGGTGTCGCCGGCGGGAGCGGCCGCCGCGCGCGGTGCCGCGCGGAACGCGCCGGCGCCGGGACGGGTGACCACCAGGCCCTCGGCGGCCAGCTGCGCCAGGGCCCGCGAGACGGTCACGGGACTGACCCGGTAGCGCTCGACCAGGGCCCGGCTCGACGGGAGCTTTCCACCCGGTGAGTAGCGGTTCAGCTCCTGTCGCAGCTGTTGGGCGAGCTCATCGACGCTGCTACGCTGTTGCATGAGAGCACAGAGTAGCGCTATCGCACCGACATCGATAGCGGTCGACGCTCCGGTCCCAGTCCGGCCCCGCTCCGGCACCCTGCAGGCCGCCCTCGGCGTCGTCGCCTTCTCCCTGACCTTCCCGGCCACCGCCTGGGGCCTGGAGGGCTTCGGGCCCTGGTCGCTGGTGGCCGTGCGCAGCGTGCTCGCCGCCGTCATCGCGGGCGGCTGTCTGCTGGCGCTGCGCGTCTCCCCGCCCGCGCGCCGCCACTGGCCCGGGCTCGCGGTGGTGGGCGCCGGAGTGGTCCTCGGCTTCCCGCTGCTCACCACGCTCGCCCTGCGGACCTCCACCACCGCGCACGCCGCCGTCGTCGTGGGCCTGCTGCCGCTGACCACGGCGCTGTTCTCCGCGCTGCGCGTCGGCACCCGCCCCTCGCGCACCTTCTGGGTGGCGGCGCTGGCGGGTGCGGCGGCCGTGGCCGGCTTCACCGTTCGGCAGAGCGGCGGCGCCCTGACCTCCGCCGACGGCTACCTCCTCGGCGCCCTGCTGATCTGCGCCGCCGGCTACACCGAGGGCGGCCGGCTGGCCCGCGCCATGCCCGGCTGGCAGGTGATCGGCTGGGCGCTGGTGCTGTGCCTGCCGCTCACCGTGCCCGGCGCGGCGCTGGCCCTGTCGTACGAGCCCGTGCACCTGGGCGTGCACAGCGTGACCGGGCTGCTGTGGGTCGCGGCGGGCTCGCAGTTCCTCGGCCTGGTCGTCTGGTACCGGGGCATGGCGGCCGTCGGCATCCCCAGGGCCAGCCAGTTGCAGCTGGCCCAGCCGCTGCTCACACTGGTGTGGTCGGTGCTGCTGCTCGGCGAGCATCTGACGCCGGCCGCCCCGCTGACGGCCGGCGCCGTGCTCGTCTGCATCGCCGTCACCCAGCGGGCGCGCGGCTGACCGGCCCGTGCTTCGCGCCGTAGAACCCGAGAACCCGAGAACCGAGGACCCGTAGATCCCGAGAACCGAGGACCGCTGCTCCCGCACGCGGTGGTGAGGAGGCCCTGCAGATGCACGCATCCGTGGGTGACCAGCTTGTCCAGCACGGCAGGGTGGTAGGCCAACACGACCAGATCTCCGAAGTCGTCGAAGTGATGGGCAAGGAAGGCACCCCGCCCTACCGCGTCCGCTTCCCGGACGGGCACGAGGCCGTGATGTCCCCCGGCCCCGACTGCCAGGTCCGCCACCGGAAGGAACACGAACAGCACTGATCAGCGCGGGGGTTTCGCCGGCTGCCGGTAGTGGCCGGCGACCACCCGCGCCAACGCGCCCGCCGGGTCGGCCGCGACCTCCTTCCCGGCGAAGAACACGTGCCCGCGCACCTCGGGGTACCCGGCCGCGAGGGCGAGGTGGCGGGACAGCTCGTCCGGGTCCCGCCAGGCCACGCCCTGCGCCGGGTCGCCCGCCTTGTACAGCGCCTCTCCCACGTACAGCTTCGTACGGCTGCCCCGGGCCACTTCCGCCCACCAGGGCACCAGGGTGGCGTAGTCGGCGGCGGCGAGGCCGATGTTCCAGTACAGCTGCGGGACGACGTAGTCGATCCAGCCCTCCTCGACCCAGGTCCGCGTGTCCGCGTACAGGTCGTCGTACGTCTGGACGCCCGCCCGGGTGTCCGAGCCGCGCGGGTCGGTGGAGGCGTTGCGCCACACCCCGAAGGGGCTGATCCCGAACCGCGCGCCGGGCCGGACCCTCCGGACGGCCTCGGCCATCTCGCGGACCAGCCGGTCGACGTTGTCCCGCCGCCAGGCGGCCCGGCTCGCGAAGCCGCCGCCGTGGCGGGCGTAGGCGGCGTCGTCGTCGAAGGGCAGGTCCGCCACCGGGTACGGGTAGAAGTAGTCGTCGAAGTGGACGCCGTCCACGGGGTACCTGCGCACCGCGTCGAGCATCGCCCGCTGGACGAAGGCCCGTACGGCGGGCAGACCCGGGTTGTAGTAGAGCCTTCCGCCGTACGGGACCACCCAGTCGGGGTGCTCGCGGGCCGGGTGGGAGGCGGCCAGCCGGGACGGGTCGGCGTGCAGGGCGATCCGGTACGGGTTGAACCAGGCGTGCAGTTCCAGGCCCCGGGCGTGCGCCTCCCGTACGGCCGTGCCGAGCGGGTCCCAGCCGGGGTCCTTGCCCTGGGTGCCGGTCAGGTACCGCGACCACGGCTCGTACGGGGAGGGCCACAGCGCGTCGGCGGTCGGGCGCGCCTGGAACATCACCGTGTTGAGCCGGCGGCGCACCGCCATGTCGAGCAGGGCGGTCAGCTCACCGCGCTGCCGGGCCGCGCTCAGCCCGGTGCGCGAGGGCCAGTCGCGGTCGTCCACGGTGGCCAGCCACATGCC
Source organism: Streptomyces sp. NTH33 (assembly GCF_003236365.1). Lineage (GTDB taxonomy): Bacteria > Actinomycetota > Actinomycetes > Streptomycetales > Streptomycetaceae > Streptomyces. The sequence goes on along the minus strand of NZ_POTZ01000162.1, from coordinate 9,899 downwards.
GCGCATCTCGGTGGCGGTGCTTTGGCCCCGTGCGTCCGCGGCCTCCCGCGGGCGGCCCGTCGCGGTGGCCGCGTACCCGGTGAATGCCAGGGCCGACAGCGCGGCCACGGTGAACGCCCGCCGTGTCACTCGCCCCATCCGGACACCCCCAGTACGCCGTGGATCCGCGCCGTCACGCACCGTGCACCGGACCAGCATGCCCGACCCGGGCGATCGATCATCGGTGCCGCGGGGGTAACGTGCACGATCGGAGCAGGCACCACACCAAGAACCGCCTGCCACACGCCGTAGATCAGCGAAAGGGACGATGTGACAGACATCGAGCGCGTCGGAGTGGTGGGCTGCGGTCAGATGGGTGCGGGCATCGCCGAGGTGTGTGCCCGGGCCGGTCTGGACGTGAAGGTCGCCGAGACCACCGGCGAGGCCCTGGAGATCGGCCGTACCCGGCTGTTCAACTCCCTGGCCAGGGCGGCCGAGCGCGGCAAGATCACCCAGGAGGAGCTGGCGGCGACACAGGCGCGGCTGAGCTTCACCACCGACCTCGGCGAGTTCGCCGACCGCGATCTGGTGATCGAGGCCGTCGTGGAGAACGAGCAGGTCAAGACCGAGATCTTCCAGGTCCTGGACCATGTGGTGACCCGGCCGGACGCGATCCTGGCCTCCAACACCTCCTCGATCCCGCTGGTGAAGCTGGCGGTCGCCACCGCGCGGCCCGACCAGGTGATCGGCATCCACTTCTTCAACCCGGCCCCGGTGCAGAAGCTGGTCGAGCTGATCCCGGCGCTGACCACCTCCGAGGGCACGCTGAGCCGGGCGCAGCTGTTCACCGAGAAGCTGCTCGGCAAGCACGCGATCCGCGCCCAGGACCGCTCCGGCTTCGTCGTCAACGCGCTGCTGATCCCCTACCTGCTCTCCGCGATCCGGATGTTCGAGTCGGGCATCGCCAGCCGCGAGGACATCGACAACGGCATGGAGCTGGGCTGCGCCCACCCGATGGGACCGCTGAAGCTGTCGGACCTGATCGGCCTGGACACGGTGGCCTCGGTGGCGCAGAGCATGTACGAGGAGTACAAGGAGCCGCTGTACGCCGCTCCCCCGCTGCTCCAGCGCATGGTGGACGCCGGCCGGCTGGGTCGCAAGAGCGGCTCGGGCTTCTACACCTACGGCTGACGCGCCTCACTGCGGGCCCGGCACCGGCGGTTCGGTGCCGGGCCCGCCGCATTCACACACCGTGTGCGCTCCGGACCCGCATATGCCGCTCACACACTCTCCCCACCGGCCCACCAGGGGAGTTGACTCCTGATGCGTGTGCAAGGGATGTGAGACGACTACGGAAAGGAGCGGGCTTGTGACCGCCGACCCCGAGCATTCCGCCGTTCCCGGAGAACTCGCGGAGTTACGGCGCCGCCTGGACGTGGCGTACGCCCGCGTCGAGGGCGGGCTGGCTCTGCTCAGCCACCGCACCGAGGAGACCGCCAAGGAACTGGACGAGCTGAGCACGCGGCTCGTCGCACTGGAACACTCCCGCTGGCCGCTGCCCGCGGTCGCCACCCTCACGGCGCTGGGCTCACTCGTCGTGGCGGTCTGGCAGTTCTTCGGCCGCTAGCCGGCCGCCGGCCCGGGCAGTACGGCCAGGCCCTGTCGTCAGGGCAAGGCGTCCTGCCCGAGCCTGAGGTGGTGCAGGAGGAGCAACGCGGCCGCCATGTTGGCGGCCGGGACCTCGCCGCGGGCGACCATGTCGGGAACGAGCTTGAGGGAGACCCACTCCCGACGGTCGGACTCGAAGTCGTCCACGGGGTGCCCGACGTACTCGCCCTCGTCCGACCAGTAGATGTGGTGCCGGGCGTCGGTGAGGCCGTTGGAGGGCTCGACACTCATGAGGTGGCGCAGGGGCCCCGGCCGCCAGCCGGTCTCTTCCTCCAGTTCCCTGGCGGCGGCGGCCACCGTGTCCTCCCCTTCCTCGACGACGCCTGCCGCGAGCTCCCAGCCCCAGCTGTCGGTGATGAAGCGGTGGCGCCACAGGAGGAGGACTTCGTTGGCCTCGTTCACCACCGTGGCCACGGCGACCGGCCGCAGCCGGATGAGGAAGTGGTCGAGGTGCCGGCCGTCCGGCAGCTCGACATCCGCGAGGTTGACGGTGAACCAGCGGTTTGCGTAAACAGTTTGTTCGTTCTGTTTCGTCCACTGCACGGCTGTGCCACCTTCCGTCGGGTCAGTGGCAATATCGCAGGAGGAGCCGTCCCGCAGCAGGCGCACGGCGAGTCGCCGGCGGCACAGGGGGGCGGTCACAGCGGGGCGGTCACAGCGGTACGCGCAGCGCCCCGTCGATGAGTTCGGCCGCCTCCGCCGTACCGGCGCAGCCGCTGCGCACCAGGTGCTCGCGGACCGCGCGCAGTCTGTCTCTCAGCCGCCGGGACTCCATCCCACGGGCCTGCTCGGCCATCTGCACCGCTGTGGCCACCGCCTTGTCGGCATTGCCCTGGCGCAGTTCGATCGTGCTGAGCATGGCCAGCCGGTGCACCCTGCCCCGGTCGTGCGCCGGGTTGTCCACGGCCGCCGCGGCGTGCTCCCCGGCGGCGGCCAGCTCGCCGAGGCTGAGCAGGGCCTCCGCCACCTGCACGTTGACCAGGCCCGGCTGGACATAGCCGGTCTCGTCGGGTTCGTACCCGCGCCGGATGCGTTCGGCGGCGGACTCGGCACGCCGAATGCAGGACAGGGCACTACTGCCGTCGCCGAGGTGGGCGTACGCCTTGGCCTGCATCGCGTAGAGGTCGGAGGCCAGCGCGGGGGTGATGTGCCGGTCGGCCGCGCGCAGCGCGGCCTCGGCGAAGGCGACGGCCTGGCGGTACTCCCGCAGGAACAGCGACTGGTTGACCAGCAGCGCTATCACGTACGCCCCGAGACCCCGGTCCCCGCTGGCCTTCGCGAGCCTGAGCGCCTGGTGGAAGTAGCGCTGGGCGAGGCCGTGCGCGTCGGAGTCGTAGGCGCAGATGCCCGCGATCGCCACCAGGGCGCCGGTGGCGCGGTGCAGTTGGCGGCCGGTGGTGTCGGTGTAGCTGCCGCGCAGCAGCGGGGCGGCCTCGGCGTTGAGGAAGCCCACGATGCGGCTGCGGGTCGCGATGCCGCCGGCCTTGCGGTACATCTGCTCGTAGTGCGTGCGGGCGGCGCGCAGCATCTCGATGTCGCCCGGGGTGACCCGGTGCGGGCCGCCGCGCGAGACGTCCACGTCCTCGGGCGGGTTCTCCCACTCCCACACCGGCATGACGGCGGGCGTGCCGGTCACGGCCGGGGCGCCGAGCAGGTGCGGGCGCTGCTGTTCGTCGGAGCGCCACAGGGCGGTGGCGCGCTCGACGAAGCCGGACAGCGAGGTGCCGTGCGGGGCGGACGGCTCGCCCGGCACGCCCATGCCGATGTCGTCGAGCGTGACAGGCCGGTGCAGGCGGGTGGCCAGCACCTCGCAGATCAGGTCGGGCACCTGGCCCCGTGGCCGCTGGCCCTTCAGCCACCGGGCCACCGCGGTGTGTTCGTATCTCAGGGCGAGTCCGCGGCCCCGCCCCGCCTGGTTGACGTGCGCCGCCAGGCCCGCGTGCGAGATCCCCGCCTCGTCCAGGATCGCGTCGAGCAAGGTGTTGGGCTGCATGGGTGCCCCCCGGGTGGCTCGGTGGCGACACTGTAGTGCGTCCGCCTTCACACGGGGTGTGAACGGAGTACGCGGATCCGCACCGTGCGCGCGCTGTCGCGGAGTGTTTCCAGCCGGTTGACTGGATTGCCTCCTCCAAGAGGCCGGCGGGGCCGCCGGCTCCCCCTCGAAAAGTGCGGCGGCCCTGCCGTGCCGCTTGGGGTACGGGGCGTCCAAGGGCCCTGAGCCACGGGTCCGTTGTCGGCCGCAGGCCGGCCACGAGGGGCGCGGGGAACTGCGCGACCGGCCACCGACTGCCCGCAGTCGACGACGGACCCGCGGTCCCCCGCGCTTCACCGGCTAGCTCCGCAGAACAGCTCCCGTGCGCTCGGCGGCCAGCGAAACCGCCGCGTCGCGGGCCGCCGACGCCTCGTCGACCGTCAGCGTCCGGTCGGGCGCGCGGAAGCGCAGCGCGTAGGCCAGGGACTTACGGCCCTCGCCGAGCTGCTCGGTGTTCTCGTAGAGATCGAACAGCCGGATGGACTCCAGGAGTTCACCGGCGCCCTCGCGCAGCGCGGCCTCGACGTCGGCGGCCGGGACCTGCCGGTCGACGACGAGGGCGACGTCCTGCGTGGCGACCGGGAAGGTGGAGATGCCCGGCGCCCGCGGGGTGTCGTCGCCGACCCGCTCCAGCAGGTCGAGGTTCAGCTCCATCGCGCAGGTGCGCTCGGGCAGTCCGAGCGCCTTGAGCACGCGCGGGTGCAGCTCGCCCGCGTGGCCCACGACCCGCTCGGTGCCGTCCACGGCGACCGTGAGTTCGGCGCAGCGGCCCGGGTGCCAGGGACCGTACCGGCCCTTGCGGACGGTCAGTTCGGCCCCGGCCTCGCGGGCGACGGTCCGGGCGGCCTCGACGGCGTCGGCCCAGTCGGCCGGGCGGCCCTTGCCCCACCAGCCGGTCTGCTCGCGGGCGCCGGCGAGGACGACGGCCACGTGACGCGGCTGCTCGGGCAGCGCGGCGGTCAGCTCGGCGACCTCCTCGTCGGTGGGACGCCGGTCGGCGGGCAGCCGGACGGCGATCCGCTGCTCCTCGCGCGGGAGGAAGACCAGGCCGGTCTCGAACAGCGCGAGGTCGTGGCTGCCGCGGCCGTCGTTGCGGCGCAGCGCGCCGAGCAGGCCCGGCAGCAGCGTGGTGCGCAGCGCGGGCTCCTCGTCGCTGAGCGGGTTGACCAGCTTGACCACGCGGCGGGCGGGGTCGTCGGCGTCCAGGCCGAGCTGGTCGAAGACCTGCTCGGCGACGAACGGGTACGTCGGCGTCTCGACGTAGCCCGCACCGGCCAGCGCACGGCCGACCCGGCGGTGCAGCCGCTGCCGGTGGGTCAGCCCGCGGCCCGAGGGGGGCTTGGGCAGCGTGGAGGGCAGGTTCTCGTAGCCCTCCAGGCGGATGACCTCTTCGGCCAGGTCGTTGGGCTCGGCCAGGTCGGGCCGCCAGGACGGGACGGTGACGGTCAGCTCGTCCTGCCCGCCCGTCTCCCGACCACCGCCCCTCAACGACGCGTTCCACGCGGCAGTGTTTCCCACGACGACACAGCCGATCTCCTGCAGCCGGCGGACCACGGTCTCGCGGCCGTAGGCGACGCCCGCGACCTTGTCCGGGTGGTCGGCCGGGACGGTGATGGTGCGCGGCGCGGAGGGTGCGACGACCTCGGTGACGCCGGCGTCGGCCGTACCACCCGCGAGGAGGACCAGCAGATCCACCGTGCGCTGGGCCGCGGCCGCGGCGGCCTGCGGGTCGACGCCCCGCTCGAAGCGGCGGGACGCCTCGGAGGTCAGCTTGTGGCGGCGGGCGGTGCGCGCGATGGAGATCTGGTCGAAGTGGGCGGCCTCGACGACGACCTCGGTGGTGGTGCCCTCGGTGTCGTCGATCTCGGTGTTGGCGCCGCCCATGACGCCCGCGAGGCCGATGGGACCGCGCTCGTCGGTGATGACCAGGTCCTCGGCGTGCAGGGTGCGCTTGACGCCGTCGAGGGTGGTGAACTTCTCGCCCTCCTCGGCCCGGCGCACGCCGATCGTGCCCTGGACGCGGGCGCGGTCGTAGGCGTGCAGCGGCTGGCCCAGCTCCAGCATCACGTAGTTGGTGATGTCGACGGCGAGCGAGATCGGGCGCATGCCGGCCTTCTGCAGGCGGCGCTGCAGCCAGATCGGGGAGCGCGCCTCGGGGTCGAGGCCGGAGACCGTGCGGGCGGTGAAGCGGTCGCAGCCGAGCGGCTCGTCGATCCGCACCGGGTAGCCGAAGGTGTTCCCGGCGGGGACGTCGAGCAGGGCGGGGTCGCGCAGCGGCAGGCCGTAGGCGATGGCGGTCTCGCGGGCGACGCCGCGGATGGACAGGCAGTCGCCGCGGTTGGCGGTGACGGCGATGTCGAGGACCTCGTCGACCAGCTCCAGGAGCTCGATCGCGTCCTTGCCGACCTCGGTCTCCGGCGGCAGCACGATGATGCCCTGGCTGCCGTCGTCGCCCATGCCCAGCTCGTCGCTGGAGCAGATCATGCCGTGGGAGGTCTTGCCGTAGGTCTTGCGGGCGCTGATCGCGAAGCCGCCGGGCAGCACGGCGCCCGGGAGGACCACGACGACCTTGTCGCCGGCGGCGAAGTTGCGGGCGCCGCAGACGATCTCCTGCGGCTCACCGGTGCCGTTGGCCTGCCCGACGTCGACGGTGCAGAAGCGGATCGGCTTCCGGAAGCCCTCCAGCTCCTCGATGGTCAGCACCTGGCCGACGACGAGCGGCCCCTTGAGGTCGGCGCCGAGCTGGTCGACGGTCTCGACCTCCAGACCGGCCGAAATGAGCTTGGCCTGGACGTCGCGGCCGGTCTCAGTCGCCGGCAGGTCGACGTACTCCCGCAGCCAGGAAAGCGGGACCCGCATCAGATCTCCATCCCGAACGGCCGGGTGAACCGGACGTCACCCTCGACCATGTCTCGCATGTCTTCGACGTTGTGGCGGAACATCAGCATCCGCTCGATGCCGAACCCGAAGGCGAAGCCGCTGTACTTCTCCGGGTCGACGCCGCAGGCGGTGAGCACCCGCGGGTTGACCATGCCGCAGCCGCCGAGTTCGATCCAGCCCTCGGAGGAGCAGGTGCGGCAGGGCCGGTCGGGGTTGCCGACGGACTCGCCGCGGCAGACGTAGCACACCATGTCCATCTCGGCGGACGGCTCGGTGAAGGGGAAGAAGTTCGGGCGCAGCCGGGTCTTCATGCCCTCGCCGAACAGGGACTGGACCATGTGGTCCAGGGTGCCCTTGAGGTCGGCCATGGTCAGGCCCTCGTCCACGGCGAGCAGCTCGACCTGGTGGAAGACGGGCGTGTGGGTGGCGTCCAGCTCGTCGGTGCGGTACACGCGGCCGGGGCAGATCACGTAGACCGGCAGCTCACGGTCGAACAGCGAGCGGATCTGCACGGGCGAGGTGTGGGTGCGCAGCACGACACCGGACTCGGTGCCGCCCTGGGGACCCTGCACGAAGAACGTGTCGTGCTCGCCGCGGGCCGGGTGGTCCGGGCCGATGTTGAGGGCGTCGAAGTTGAACCACTCGGCCTCGACCTCGGGGCCCTCGGCGACCTCGTAGCCCATGGCCACGAAGATGTCCTCGATGCGCTCCGAGAGCGTGGTCAGCGGGTGCCGGGCGCCGGCCGGGACGCGGTCGTACGGCAGCGTGACGTCGACGTCCTCCTCGACCAGTACGCGGGCGTCCCGCTCGGCCTCCAGTTCGGCCTGGCGGGCGGCGAGCGCCTTGTTGACCGCGCCGCGGGCCATGCCGACGCGCTTGCCGGCGTCGGCCTTGGCGTGCGGGGGCAGGGCGCCGATCTCGCGGTTGGCGAGCGCCAGCGGGGAGGCGGGGCCGGTGTGGGCGACCTTGGCCTCGTGGAGCGCGTCGAGGGAGTCCGCGGCGGTGAAGGCGGCGAGCGCCTCGTCCCGCATGCGCTCGATCTCTTCCGGTTTCAACGCCTCGACCTCGACAGGGTCGTACGACTTATTGGGTGCCGACATCTCTTCCCGTGCTTCCGATTGGCTGGGGTGCCCCGTCTCGGTCCGGAGACATTGAGGACGATCTCGTGTGTCTACCTCGCGTGTCTACGGAACTGGACGCAAAGGTGCCATTGGCCGAGTCTAACGGGGCCTGGGGAAAGCGAATGCGCCCGTGGGTCCTCGGCAGGCCGCTCAGAGCAGGTGCGCCGGGGTGCCCACGGGCAGGGTGAATCGGAATTCCGCGCCGCCGCCGGGGGCGCGGCCGACCGTGATGGTGCCGCCGTGGGCCTCGACGATGCCCTTGACGATGTAGAGCCCGAGGCCCGTGCCGCCGCGCTTGCTGCCCCGCCAGAAGCGGGTGAAGACGCGGTTCATGGACTCCTCCGGGATGCCGGGCCCCTCGTCGCGCACCGTGACCGACGTGGCAGTGTTCTCGATGGTCCCGGCGGTTTCCCCTTCCCGGGGGGACGCCGCGGGTGTGACGTCGATGGTGACAGTTCCCTCGCCGTGCCGCACGGCATTTTCGATCAGGTTGCTCAGCACCTGGTCGATCTTGTCCGGGTCGGCCCACAGCTCGGGCAGCGGCTGCTCCATGCGGACCAGGAACCGGTCGGCGGGCTGGCCGGCGGAGACGTACGCCTGGACGTGCCGGCCGACCGCGGCGCCGATGTCGACGAGCTGGCGGCGCACCTCGAGCCGGCCGGAGTCGATGCGGGATATGTCGAGCAGCTCGGCGATGAGCCGGGTGACGCGGTCGGCGTCGGCGTCGACGGTCTCCAGCATCAGCCGTTTCTGGTCGTCGGTGAACCTCTCCCACTTGGCGAGCAGGGTGGCGGTGAAGCCCTTGACGGAGGTCAGCGGCGAGCGCAGCTCGTGCGCCACGGTGGCGATCAGCTCGGCGTGGCTGCGCTCGGTGCGGCGGCGGGCCTCGGTGTCGCGGAGGGTGACGACGACGCGGTGGACCGGCCCGGTGGGGCGGGTGCGGACGTACTTCGCCGAGACGAGGACCTCCCGGCCGCCGTGCAGCAGGAGGTTGCGCTCGGGCTGGCCGACGCGGATGGCCAGCCCGCCGTAGGGGTCGGTCAGCCGCCACCAGCGCCGCCCCTCCAGGTCCTCCAGCGGCAGCGCCTTCTCCAGGGGCTGCCCGAGGGCGTCCTCGGCGGGGATCGCGGTGATCCGGGCGGCGGCGGCGTTGAAGCAGACGACGCGTCCGTGCTCGTCGGCGACGACCAGGCCGTCGGGCAGGTCGTCGGGGGCGATGCCGAGCCCGGCCGGCTCACCGTGCCGGGGCTCGGGCGAGCGCCGCGCGTCACGCGTTCCCGGTGTGCTGCTCGTGCCGACACTCATCCCCGTACCCCACCTCTCAGCCGGTGCAGAGGGCCCCCGAGCGGGTCACACTACTAGCTCTGCTCGCTCTCCGTGACGGAGCGGGATCCTCCGCGGGCGCGCTGTGCGCGGGCCGACGCGTAGAGACATACGGCGGCGGCGGTCGCGAGGTTCAGGCTCTCGGCCTTTCCGTGGATGGGGACGCGCACGACGGCGTCGGTGAGGGCGCGGGTGTGCTCGGGCAGGCCCCAGGCCTCGTTGCCGAACACCCAGGCGGTGGGGCCGCCCATGGTGCCCTTGTCGAGCTCGTCGTCGAGGTCCTGCTCGCCCGCGCCGTCCGCGGCGAGGACGCGTACGCCCGCGTCCCTGAGGCGGCCGACGGCCTGCTCGACGGGGACGCCGACGGCGACGGGCAGGTGGAACAGCGAACCGACGGAGGCCCGCACGGCCTTGGGGTTGTAGAGGTCGACGGAGGCGTCGGTGAGGACGACCGCGTCGGCTCCGGCGGCGTCCGCACAGCGCAGGACGGTACCGGCGTTGCCGGGGTCGCGCACGTGGGCGAGGACGGCGACCAGACGGGGCCGGGCGGCGAGGACCTCCTCGAACGGCGTGTCGAGGAACCGGCAGATCCCGACGAGCCCCTGCGGGGTGACGGTGGTGGCGATGTCCGCGATGACGCCGTCGGCGGCGAGGTGGATCCGGGCGCCGGCGCCGCGGGCCTCCCCCACGATGTCGGCGTACCGCTCGGCCGCCTCGACCGTCGCGAACAGCTCGACGAGGGTGGCTCCGCCGTCCGCCGCACGGTGCGCCGCCGCCTCCCGCACGGCCTGCGGCCCCTCGGCGAGGAACAGCCGCTCCTTCCCCCGGAAGTTCCGCTTGGCCAGCCGCCGCGCGGCCAGGACACGGGCCGAGCGGGGGGAGATGAGGTCGGGGGT
>NZ_POTZ01000161.1 GCF_003236365.1 Streptomyces sp. NTH33 | reverse complement strand
CCTTCCAAGGCCGCGCTACGCGCCCTCCCCATGGGCCGAATCCGGCCCACGCGCAGGCGAAGCCCAGGGCGAAGCCCACCACGTGGGCGAGGTAGGCCACGCCCGGCCCCTGTGCCGCGCGCCCGGCGGCCAGCCACTGCAGGGCCGCCCAGAACGGCAGCACGACCCACGCGGGAAACCGCAGGGGCAGGAAGAACAGGAAGGGGAAGAGACTGGTCACCCTGGCCCGGGGGAACAGGTAGAGAAACGCGCCGAGGACCGCCGAGATCGCCCCCGAGGCCCCCACCAGGGACTGCCCGGAGGCGGCGTTGGCGGCCGCGTAGCCCACCAGGGCGAGGGAGCCGCAGCCGACGTAGAACAGCATGAACCGGACGTGGCCCATGCGCTCCTCGGTCATCGCCCCGAAGACGTAGAGGAAGAGCATGTTGCCGAGCAGATGCACCCAGCCGCCGTGCACGAACAGGGCCGTCGCCGGGGTGAGGGCGGCCCGTGGCGCACCGGTGAACAGCTCGGCGGGAACCACGCCCCAGTGCCGGAAGTACGCCCGCTGGGCACGCGACAGCGCCTCCCCGGTGCCGTAGCCGGGATCGAGGCCCGCCGCCGGGCCGGTCACGAAGATCAGGCAGCACAGGACGATCAGGACGCACGTCACCGGCGCCCGCACGGTCCGTACGGCCCCGACCGCCCTGATCGCCGCCCCGACTGCCTTGACCACCCCGACCGCCCGGAGGGCCACCGCGTTCCTGTTGCCGGTCATGTGCACAGAGCATGGCGTAACGGGACGCAACCGCACGGACCGCCTCGCCGTCATGGACACACCCAGCGACGAGGCGCCGTCAGGCCGTAGGGTTACGTGCCACACGCTCCGGGGAAGCCGGCGCGTCACGGAAACCAGAAGGAAAGCGAACAGTCACGATGACGGTTCCCCTGCCGACCGCCACCACGCGGTGGCGCTGCACCCTCTGCGGCAACCTCACCCGCTTCGACGTGACGCGCTCGTCGAAGGTCGTCGAGTACGTCCACCTCGATCTGGCCGGAGAGCCCACGGTGGAGGAGCGCGAGGTGGTCAATGAGACCATCGAATCGGTGCGCTGCCGCTGGTGCAACGCCGTGGACCAGGTGGAACTCGTGGACAGGCCGGGTGCCGGCTCCTGAGCGGAGCGGGCCTCGCAGGGACGGGCCCCACGGGGGTCTTGCAAGCATTGGGGTTGACGGATGGTGGAGACACGAGGCGGGGGGCCGGACGACGGCACCGCTGAGGTGTTCGACCGTCCGCTGCCCGACGGGGTGCGCCGCCGGATCGTGCAGATCGTCTCCGACGCCTTCGGCGGGCTGAAGGTCGGTGAGCTGCCGGCGCAGCTGCGGCAGTACGCCCGGTTCACCCCCAGCCGCCGGGCGAAGTTCGCGGGCAACGCGATGGCGGCGGCGCTGGAGACCGATCCGGTGTTCCGCCAGCGCATCGGGGAGAAGTTCAGAGAGGTCCAGCCGGAGCTGTCCGGTGCCCTGGACTCCGGCTCGCCGACCCCGGCCGCGGACCCGCTCGACGTGGCGGCCGCGGCCTATGTGCTGAGGCCGGCGGGCTGGGTGAAGCTGGTGACCGCGGCCGGTGAGGAGGCCCAGCGGGCGGACGCCGAGCGCGCCGACGAGGAGAGCCGGGCCGAGCTGGAGCGGCTGCGCGCCGAGCTGGCGGCGGCCCGTGAGCAGACCCGGGCCGACACCGAGCGGCTGCGCGCCGAGCTGGACGCCGCCAGGAAAGAGGCCGAGTCGCTGCACCGCAAGCTGCGGGCCGCGCTCAGCGACGTCAAGCGGGGTGAGGCCGCGCTGCGCAAAGCGCGTGCCGAGATCGAGGCCGTGCGCGCCGAGGGGCAGGCGCAGGTGTCGGCCGCCGAGAGCGAGGCCCGGCGGATCAAAGGGCGCCTGGGCGAGGCGGAGACCGCGCTCGAGGCCGCCCGCAGGGCGGCCCGCGAGGGGCGCAGCGTCGAGGACATGCGGGTACGGCTGCTGCTGGACACCGTGCTCGACGCGGCCCAGGGGCTGCGCCGGGAGCTGGCGCTGCCGCCGGTGTCGGTGCGGCCCGCTCAGACGGTGGACGCGGTGGAGCCGGGCCGGATGACGCCCAAGGACATCGCCGCCCGCGCGCTGTCCGAGCACGACCCGGCGATCCTCGACCAGCTGCTCGCGCTGCCGCAGGCGCATCTGGTCGTCGACGGCTACAACGTCACCAAGACCGGCTACCCCCAGATGCCGCTGGAGAAGCAGCGGCTCAGGCTCCTCGGTCAGCTCTCGCAGCTCGCCGCGCAGACCGGCGCGGAGGTCACCTGTGTCTTCGACGGGGCCGAGCTGGCCGCGCCGGTGCTGCTCGCGCCGCCGCGCGGGGTGCGGGTGCTGTTCTCCAAACCGGGCGTCACCGCGGACGAGTTGATCCGTCAGCTGGTGCGGGCCGAGCCGCCGGGCCGGCCGGTCATCGTCGTCTCCACCGACCGGGAGGTGGCCGACGGGGTCGCGAGGGCGGGTGCGCGGCCGGTCGCGTCGGCGGTTCTCCTCAAGCGTCTGTCGCGCGGCTGAAAACGGGCATAAGGCGACATGAACCTCAAGGGAAACGTACGGGGTTAAGGCCGGAATTACCGGGACTGTCGCGCGACTCAGTGTCAACTTGGATTTACTTATGGTGAGTTGAAGGCAAAGAACGTATTGCGCACTGGGATTTTTCGGCGGAGGATTTGAATTCGTCACGATGAGGTCACTAAGGTCAGGCGTCGAACCTCCGAGCGGGTGATCACTCAGAAGAAGGAGCTCGCTTCCGTGGCGTCCCACCGTCGACCCAAACAGCCGAGCCGCGCACGCGTGAGCGTGCTCACCACAGTGGCGGCAGCGGCCGTAGCCGTCAGTGCCCAGGCCGCGAACGCCGCCCCGAGCGCGAAGCCCACCAAGGACGAGGTCAAGTCCCAGGTCGACAAGCTCTACCAGCAGGCGGAGCAGGCCACCGAGAAGTACAACGGCGCCAAGGAGAAGCAGGAGAAGCTCCAGAAGGAGATCTCCGCGATCCAGGACAACGTCGCCCGCGGCCAGCAGGAACTCAACCAGCTGCGCGACCACCTCGGTTCGGTGGCAGCCGGCCAGTACCGCACCGGCGGGATCGACCCCTCGCTCCAGCTCTTCCTGTCCTCCGACCCGGACGACTACCTCGACAAGGCCTCCACGCTCGACCAGTTGAGCGGCCAGCAGGTCGAGGCGCTGAAGAAGGTCCAGGACAAACAGCGCGAACTCGCCCAGGAGCGGGCCGAGGCCTCCGCCAAGCTCAAGGACCTCGCCGCCACCCGCACCGAGCTGGGCAACAAGAAGAGCGAAGCCCAGAACAAGCTCGCCGAGGCGCAGCGGCTGCTCAACAGCCTCACGGCCGAGGAGAAGGCGGCGCTCGAGGCCAAGGAGGCCCGCGCCACCCGGGCCGCCGAGCGCACCGCGATGAGCGCAGGCGGCGCCGTCAAGCCCGCCTCGGGCCGGGTCAGCTCCGCCTACGCCGCCGCCCAGAGCAAGGTCGGCTCGCCCTACGTCTACGGTGCCAACGGCCCGTCCTCCTTCGACTGCTCGGGTCTGACCTCCTGGGCGTACGCGCAGGCCGGCATAGGCATCCCGCGTACCTCCGAGGCGCAGGCCAACTACGGCACCCGCATCTACTCGCAGAGCCAACTGCAGGTCGGCGACCTGGTGTTCTTCTTCAACGACCTGCACCACGTCGGCCTCTACGCGGGCAACGGCCAGGTGCTGCACGCCCCGCGCCCGGGAACCGTCGTGCGCTACGAGTCGTTCGGCACCATGGGCGGCCCCTTCATGTTCGGTGTCCGCGTCTGACCCCACCCCGGGACCACGACGCCGTACTCGCCCGAACGAGCGAATCCCGGCACCTCGCCGGGACCCCACGCCCCGCCGATGACCTGCGTCAGAGGCGGGGCGTCACCGTGTGCGGCCGCCGACCTCGTTGGTCGGCTCCGCCGCCGGGGGGCTACTGTCTGCCGCGTTTCCCGTCCGCCAGCGGAAGGAGCGCGGCTTCCCGTGGGGTTCCATCGCCGCCTTGCACCGTCCTCCGGGTTCGACCGGGGCTCCACCGTCGCCGTCGGTCTTCTGACCGCCGCGGCCGCCGCCCTGGGCGCCGTACCGGCCGGCCCGGCCGCCGCCGCGCCGCACGGCGACGCCCGGGCCGAGGTCGACCGCCTCCACCAGGAGGCCGAGAAAGCGACCGAGGCCTACAACAAGGCCGGGGAGCGCGCCGGTCTCCTGCGCGACCGGGTACGCGACTTCCAGGACCGCATCGCCCGGCAGCAGCAGCGCGTCAACGACCTCAGGGAATCGCTCGGTTCCTTCGCCGGCGCCCAGTACCGCTCCGGCTTCGACCCCTCCCTCGCCCTGCTGTTCTCCGACGATCCGGCCGACTACCTCGACCGGGCCGCCGCCCTGGACCGGATCAGCACCCACCAGGCCGGCGAACTGAAGGGCCTGCGGCAGGCCCTGCGTGAAATCTCCCAGGAGCGCGCCGAGGCCGCCCGCGCCCTCGCCGAACTCGACAGGAGCCGCAGGGCGGCCATCACCCACAAACGCACCGTCGAGCGGAAACTCACCGAGGCCCGGCGGCTGCTGGACTCCCTGTCCCCGTCGGAGCGCGAGGCCTACGACCGGGCCTCCCGCTCCCGCCGCGACGGCCTCCTCCCCGGCTTCGACGACGACCCGGCCGCCTCCGCCCGCGCGGCCGCCGCCGTCGCCGCCGCCCGCTCCGCGCTCGGCCGCCCCTACGTCTGGGGCGCCAACGGGCCCTCCGGCTTCGACTGTTCGGGCCTGATGCAGTGGGCGTACGCGCAGGCCGGGGTGCATCTGCCGCGCACCTCGCAGGAGCAGCGCACCGCCGGCCGGCACATCCCGCTGTCCCAGGCCCGGCCCGGCGACCTCGTCGTCTACCGCTCCGACGCCGGACACGTCGCGATGTACGCGGGAGGCGGCCGGGTGATCCACGCCCCCCACCCGGGCGCCCCGGTCCGCTACGACCCGGTGAACATGATGCCCGTCTCGTCGGTCACCAGGGTCTGACGCCCGCCCCGATGCCGCCGTACCATCGGGAAATGGCTGGTCGTTGGCGGACGTCGAGATCCTCGGTCCTGGCGGTGAGCCTGCTGCTCGCCTCCCTGACGGCCTGCGGCGGGCCGTCCGCGGCCGACACCGCCAGGGCCGAGGTGCAGCGGGTGCTCGACCGGCGGGCGGCGGCCGTCCTCCACCACGACCCGGCGGCCTACGCCGCCACCGGCACCCGCGCCCCGTACGCGAACCTGAAGTCCGTACCGCTGACGGCCTGGTCCTACCGCCTGACCGCCCTGCACCGCACCGGCCGCACCGCCACCGCACAGGCCGAACTGCGCTACCGGGTGACCGGGCACGACAAGGCACCGGTCACCGTGGGCCGCACGCTCACCCTGTCCACCGGCACCGACGGCACGTGGCACGTCGACTCCGACCGCCCGGGGAGCAAGTCCGCCCAGCAACTGTGGGACCAGGGCCCGGTCTCGGTGGTCCGCGGGCGGCGCAGCCTCGTCCTCGGCGTCGGCCAGTCCACCGCGACCCTGCGCCGCTACGCCGGCCTGGCCGACCGCGCGGTGCCCGCGGTGACACAGGCGTGGGGCACCGACTGGAGCCGGCGCGTCCTGCTGCTCGTCCCGGGGTCCCTGCGGGACATGGCCGGACTGCTCGGCTCGCCCGCCGCCAACTACCGCGGGATCGCCGCCGTCACCACGGGCGAGACCGGAGGCACGGGCCGGGCGCCCGCGGACCGGATCATCGTCAACCCCGACGCCTACGGCACGCTCGGCCCGCTCGGCAGACAGGTCGTGCTCACCCACGAGACGGCCCACGTCGCCACCCGCGCCCACACCAACCCCGCCACCCCGCTGTGGCTCTCCGAGGGCTACGCCGACTGGGCCGGCTACCGCCGCACCGGCCGCACCCCGGCCCAGGCCGCCCCGGAACTCCAACGAGCCGTCTCGGACGGAGATGTCCCGGCCGTTCTGCCCACCGACGGGGACTTCGGCTTCACCGGCGACCCCGCCCGGCTCGCCCAGGCCTACGAGAGCGGCTGGATGGCCTGCCGCATGATCGCCGTCCACTGGGGCGAACACGACCTCGACACCTTCTACCGGGCCGTCGGCGCCCACCCCCGACGCGAGGGCGCCGTCGAGGAGGCCCTGCACAAGGTCCTCGGCACCACCCTGGAACAGTTCACCGAGCAGTGGCGCGAGTACCTGAGGAACCAACTGGGCTGACCGGACCGGCCGGGCCGGGGACCGTCGAACGCCACAGCGCGCGGCACGCGGTCACGCAGGCGGCGACCAGCAGGCCGTTGCGGGCGAACAGCAGGCCCACGCCCAGCGGGTCGCCGGCCACGACGGCCCCGAAGAAGACCGGGAACTCCAGGACCGTCACCAGGGCCGCCGCCGTCACCAGCCAGGCCGGCACCCCCACGCCGCTGCTCCGGAAGCACAGGCAGACGGCGGCCAGGGCGACCAGCCACACCAGATACTGCGGACTGATCACACGGCTGGTGGCCGTGAAGAGCAGGACGGCCGTGAACGCGGCGTCCGCCAGGGAGGCCGGGCCGAAGCGGCGCGCGCGCAGCCGCCACCACAGCAGCCAGCCGAACGCTGCTGCCGTCAGCACCAGGGAGGCGGCGCTCACCACGTCGACGTACGGCCCGACGAACTCCACCGAGCCGTAGTTCAGCAGCACTTCCCCGTCCCAGCCGAAGTGCCGGGCCACCTGGAAGACGAGCCCGCCCAGCGACTCCACCTCCGTCCCCCGGCCGCGTTGGGCGGTCAGGAAGGACAGCGCCCCGGGCAGGATGAGGACGAACAGCGAGCCGAGGGCGGTCGCGGTCACCGCCGCGGCCGCCCACGACCGGCGCCGGACCGCGCCGGCCAGCAGCAGCGCCGGCCACACCTTCAGCAACGCCCCGAAGCCGGCCAGCGCCCCCATCGCCCACGGGCGCCGGGCCCCCGAGAACAGCGCGGCCACGGCCACCGCGGCCACCATCACGTCGTAGCGCGCGTACAGGGTCGGGCCGAGCAGGGCCGCGCCCCCCGTCCACACCCAGGCGCCGCGCAGCGGCCGGCCGTTGCGCCGGCCGCCGTGCAGCAGCAGGCACAGCACCGCCAGGTCGGCCAGCACGGCCAGGACGCCGAAGGCGGCGGTGTAGTCCAGGAACGGCAGGGCGGCGGGGGAGAGGACCGCCAGCGCGGCGCCGGGCGGGTACTGCCAGGTGACGTCGTCCAGCGGGAAGGTGCCGTCCCGCAGCACCTCGTACCACCCCTGGTAGATCACCGACACGTCGATGGTGACGTCCGGCCCCGGAAGGACGAACACCTTGAAGAAGAGCAGCAGCAGCACCGTCCGGCTGACACCCCAGGCCGCCAGCACCCCCGCCAGGCTTCGCCCCGCTCCCGTCCCGTCCACCTCAGGCCCCGTCCGTCCGCTCTCCGTCCCGGGCATGATCTCCCGGCCGGCTGTGCGCGGGCCAGGAAACACGGCCGTGTCCGGCCGTCCCGCCCCGGTTGGGTAGGGTCGGCGGCGATGCACAAGACCCTCATCGTGACCAATGACTTCCCGCCCCGGCCCGGCGGGATCCAGGCGTTCCTGCACAACATGGCGCTGCGGCTGGACCCGGAGCGGCTGGTCGTCCACGCCTCCACCTGGAAGCGGAGCCGTGAGGGCGTCGAGGCGACGGCGGCGTTCGACGCGGAGCAGCCCTTCACCGTCGTACGCGACCGTACGACGATGCTGCTGCCCACCCCGCGGGCGACCCGGCGCGCGGTCGGGCTGCTGCGGGAACACGGGTGCACCTCGGTGTGGTTCGGGGCGGCGGCCCCGCTCGGACTGATGGCACCGGCCCTCAGGAGGGCGGGTGCCCGGCGGCTGGTGGCCACCACCCACGGCCACGAGGCCGGATGGGCCCAGTTGCCCGCCGCCCGCGGGCTGCTGCGCCGCATCGGTCAGTCCACGGACACGATCACCTACCTCGGCGAGTACACCCGCTCCCGGATCGCCGCCGCGCTGCCCCCCGAGGCCGCCGCGCGGATGGTGCAACTGCCGCCGGGGGTCGACGAGAAGACCTTCCACCCGGACTCGGGCGGCGACGAGGTGCGCGCCCGGCTCGGGCTCACCGACCGGCCGGTGGTCGTCTGTGTCTCACGACTGGTCAAGCGCAAGGGGCAGGACACCCTGATCCGGGCCATGCCCCGGATCCTGGCCGCCGAGCCCGACACCGTGCTGCTGATCGTCGGCGGCGGGCCGTACGAGAAGGACCTGCGCAGGCTCGCGCGGGAGACCGGGGTGGCCGCTTCCATGCGCTTCACCGGCCCGGTGCCCTGGGCCGAACTGCCCGCGCACTACGGCGCGGGCGACGTCTTCGCCATGCCCTGCCGCACCCGGCGCGGCGGACTCGACGTCGAGGGCCTGGGCATCGTCTACCTGGAGGCGTCCGCGACCGGCCTGCCCGTCGTCGCCGGGGACTCCGGCGGCGCGCCCGACGCGGTGCTCGACGGCGAGACCGGCTGGGTGGTGCGCGGCGGCTCCCCCCAGGAGGCCGCCGACCGCATCGTCACCCTCCTCGGCGACGCCGGGCTGCGCCGCCGCATGGGGGAGCGGGGCCGGCTCTGGGTCGAGGAGAAGTGGCGCTGGGACCTGCTGGCGGACCGGCTCAAGGAGCTTCTGTGAAGCCCCGCCCGTCCCCTACTTGGCGTACAGGGCCTCGATCTCGTCCGCGTAGTCCTTCGCGACCACGTTCCGCTTGAGCTTCAGCGACGGGGTGAGGTGTCCCGACTCCTCCGTGAACTGGGCGGACAGAACACGGAACTTCCGCACCGACTCCGCCTTCGACACCGCGGCGTTGCCGTCGTCGACCGCCGTCCGGATCGCCGCCAGCAGATCCGGGTCGTCGCGCAGCGACGCCGCGGTGGAGCCGGCCGGCTTGCCGTGCTCGGCGCACCAGCGGCCCAGGAACTCCTCGTCCAGGGTGATCAGCGCGCCCACGAACGGCCGCCCGTCGCCCACCACCATGCACTCCGCGACCAGCGCGTGCGCCCGGATACGGTCCTCGATCACGGCCGGGGCGACGTTCTTGCCGCCCGCGGTGACGATGATCTCCTTCTTCCGTCCGGTGATCCGCAG
This sequence comes from Streptomyces sp. NTH33, assembly GCF_003236365.1. Lineage (GTDB taxonomy): Bacteria > Actinomycetota > Actinomycetes > Streptomycetales > Streptomycetaceae > Streptomyces. The sequence continues at coordinate 4,423 of NZ_POTZ01000161.1, read as the reverse complement.
ATACCCGTCCTCGTCGAGGGTGCCGAGGTCACCGGTGTGGAACCAGCCGTCGGCCAGCGCCTCCCGCGTCGCGGCCGGGTTGTTCCAGTACTCCTTGAACAGGTGCTCGCCGTGCAGCAGCACCTCCCCGTCGCCCGCGATACGGACCACGGACCCCGGCAGCGGCTGCCCGACCGTACCGATCTTCTGCCGGTCCCAGGGGTTGAAGGCGGTGGCGGCGCAGGACTCGGTCAGACCGTAGCCCTCCAGCACCGTGAAGCCGATGCCGCGGAAGAAGTGGCCCAGGCGCTCGCCGAGCGGGGCGCCGCCGGAGATGGCGTACTCGCCGCGCCCGCCGAGCACCGCGCGCAGCTTGCTGTAGACCAGTTTGTCGAAGACCTTGTGCCTGACCCTGAGCCCGAGGGACGGACCCCCCGGAGCGTCCAGCGCCTTGCTGTACGCGATCGCCGTGTCCGCGGCCCTGTCGAAGACCCTGCCCTTGCCGTCCGCCTGCGCCTTGGCACGGGCCGCGTTGTAGACCTTCTCGAAGACCCGGGGGACACCGAGGATCAGCGTCGGGCGGAAGGCGGCCAGCTCGTCGGTGAGGTTCTTGATGTCCGGCACACAGCCCAGCTTGATCGGCGCCATCATCGGCGCGACCTGCACCAGCCGGCCGAAGACGTGCGCCAGCGGCAGGAAGAGCAGCACGGAGCACTCACCGGTACGGAACAGCGGCCGCAGCCGCTCCACCACGTTCCCGCACTCGGCGAAGAAGGAGCGGTGGGTGAGCACGCACCCCTTGGGCCGCCCGGTGGTCCCGCTCGTGTACACGATGGTCGCCGGGTCGTCGGCCTTCGCCAGCGAACCGCGCTCCTCGACCGTGGCGTCACTGATGTCCTGCCCGGCCCGGCCCAGCTCCTCGACCGCGCCGGCCTCGATCTGCCAGACGTTCTTCAGCGCGGGCAGCGACTCGCGCACCGACTCCACGGCGGCGGCGTGGTTGTCCAGCTCCACGATGCAGGCGGTCGCGCCGGAGTCGCCGAGGATCCACTGCACCTGCTCCGCCGAACTGGTCTCGTACACCGGCACGGTGACGGCGCCCGCGCTCCAGACCGCGAAGTCCAGCAGCGTCCACTCGTAACGCGTCCGCGACATCAGGCCCACCCGGTCACCCGGCTGGATGCCGGAGGCGATGAGCCCCTTGGCGGCGGCGTGCACCTCGGCGAGGAAGTCCTTCGCCGTCACGTCCTGCCAGACACCGCCCACCTTGCGCGCGATCACGGCGACGTCCGGATGCTGCGCGGCGTTTCTGCGGACGATGTCGGTCAGATTGCCGTCCGCAGGGACCTCGTAGAGAGCCGGAAGGCTGAACTCGCGCAAGACTGCTGCTCCTCATAGGGCGCCGGCGCCACGACGTTGTTGAAATCCAGAAACGCTGGACGGCCCGGACGTTACCCGTCAGTACGATTCTCCGACAGGGGTCCCGGCGAGATGTTCGCTGTGTCACACGGGCTGATGTTCCTGTGCGCACAGTAGTCGACCCGCTGAACGCCTAGCCAGTAACGACGGACCCCGCCGCCACGCCTCACCGGTCCCCGCCGCCGTTCACTAGGCTGCGTGGGCATGGCACCCACATCGCCCGGCGGCGGCAGGACACGCATCAACGTGGTCAGCGACGTGCACGGCAACGTGCGCGACCTGGCCCGGGCGGGCGAGGGCGCCGACGCCCTGGTCTGCCTCGGCGACCTGATCCTCTACCTCGACTACGCCGACCACTCGCGCGGGATCTTCCCGGACCTGTTCGGCGTGGAGAACGCCGACCGCATCGTCGAACTGCGCACCGCCCGCCGCTTCGCCGAGGCCCGCGAGTTCGGCACCCGGCTGTGGGCGGGCCTCGACGGCGACCACGCGGCGATCATCGAACAGGCGGTGCGCAAGCAGTACGCGGAACTCTTCGCCGCGTTCCCCGCCCCGACGTACGCCACCTACGGCAATGTCGACATGCCGACCCTGTGGAAGGAGTACGCCCGCGAGGGCACCACCGTGCTCGACGGGGAGCGCGTCGAGATCGGCGGCCGTGTCCTCGGCTTCGTGGGAGGCGGCCTGCGCACTCCCATGCGCACCCCCTACGAGATCACCGACGAGGAGTACGCCGCGAAGATCGAGGCGGTCGGCGAGGTCGACGTCCTGTGCACCCACATCCCGCCAGAGGTCCCCGAACTCGTCTACGACACCGTCGCCCGCCGCTTCGAGCGCGGCAGCCGCGCCCTGCTCGACGCCATCCGCCGCACCCGCCCCCGCTACGCCCTCTTCGGCCACGTCCACCAGCCGCTGGTCCGCCGGATGCGGATCGGTGCGACCGAGTGCGTGAACGTGGGGCACTTTGCCGGGACCGGGCGGCCCTGGGTGCTCGAATGGTGAGCCGGTGAGGGTTCCGGCCGACCGCGCAGGTGGGGTGGGAGTCCGGCGCCCGGTCGCGCGGTAGCCTTCACGCTGCACACACGTGCGCACGACACCCGCACCACCGGCCGAGTACGGCCGCACTACCGGCGCGCATCTGGAGGAGCCACGGCGATGGCGGAACACACCAGCTCGAGCATCACGATCGAGGCGGCACCGGCCGACGTCATGGGGGTGATCGCCGACTTCGCCCGCTACCCCGACTGGACCGGCGAGGTGAAGGAGGCCGAGGTCCTCAAGACCGACGACCAGGGCCGCGCCGAGCAGGTGCGCCTCGTCATGGACGCGGGTGCCATCAAGGACGACCAGACCCTGGCGTACACCTGGACCGGCGACCACGAGGTCTCCTGGACCCTGGTGAAGTCCCAGATGCTGCGCTCCCTGGACGGCACCTACCTCCTCGAGCCGATCGGCTCGAAGACGACCAAGGTGACCTATCTCCTCACGGTGGACGTCAAGATCCCCATGCTGGGCATGATCAAGCGGAAGGCGGAGAAGGTCATCATCGACCGGGCGCTGGCGGGCCTCAAGAAGCGGGTGGAGTCACCTGGCGAGTAACGCCGGCCAAAGCACCACGACCAAGGTCGCGGGCCTGCTCGAAGCCCTTGTCCGAGGGGGCGGGCCCGAACGCGCGGAGGCGCGAAGCGCTGAGCACGGCCGGGCCCTCGGCCCCGGCTTTCAGCACCCGCAGGCGACCGAGCAGTCGAACACGCGGTTTGCTGCAAGCCCTCCCCGGTCGACCGAGTGAAAACCCCACGGCGGACCGAGCAGTCCACCGCACCACCCGCCTACCGCTACCGTTCACCCCCATGCGCACCCTCCTGATCACGGGCCCGGGCGGATCCGGCCGTACGACGCTCTCCGCCGCCACCGCACTGACCGCCGCCCGTGAAGGCGTGGACACGCTCGTCCTGAGCGCCGACCGCACGGACACCCTGGGTGCGGTCCTGGGCGTACCGACGGGTGCGGAGCCGGTGCCGGTCGCCCCGCACCTCACCGCCTGGCGCCCCGACGCGGCGGCCGACTTCCGGGCGGACCTGACCACCTTCCAGGACCGCGCGCGCAACGTCCTGGACCTCCTCGGGGCCTCCCGCCTCGACACCGAGGAGGTCACGCCGCTGCCCGGCGCCGAGGAGCTGGCCCTGCTGCGGGCGTTGCGCGACGCGGCTCTGTCGGAGCGGTTCGGGCTGCTGGTCGTCGACCTGCCGCCCGTCCCGCAGGCGCTCGCCCTGCTGGCCCTGCCCGAGGAACTGCGCCGCTATCTGCGCCGCCTCCTTCCCCCCGAGCGGCAGGCGGCCCGCGCCCTGCGCCCGGTCCTCGGGCGGCTCGCGGGGGTGCCCATGCCGGCGGAGTGGCTGTACGAGACGGCCGCCCGGTGGGACGTCGAGCTGGCCGCCGTGGCGGCGGTCGTCGCGGATCCCGGTACGTCGGTACGCCTGGTCGCCGAGCCGGGTCCGGCCGGTGCGGACGCCGTCCGTGGCGCGGCGCTCGGTCTGGCCGTACGCGGCCTGGCCGTCGAGTCCCTGGTGGCCGGCCGTGTCCTGCCGGAGGTTCCCGCCGACTCGTGGCTGGCGGGGCCGGTCGCGCAGCAGCGCAAGGCGCTGGACGAGTGGGAGGAGACGTACGAGGTCCATCGGGCCGTCCACCTGGGGCGGGACCCGCGCGGGCTGGACGATCTCGCCGCGCTGGCCGTGCCCGGAGTCAACACGGCGACTGCCCCGGTCGAGTGGCCCGTGACCGACCGGCTCGCGGAGGATGGGGTGCTGGTGTGGCACATTCCGTTGCCCGGTGCCATACGGGATGAGCTGGAGCTCATTCGGCGGGGCGACGAACTCGTGCTGACCGTTGATCCGTTCCGGCGCATCGTGCCGTTGCCTTCGGCGTTGCGGCGGTGTGCGGTGGACGGGGCGGGGCTGCGGGACGGTGAGCTGCGGGTCCGCTTCGTGCCGGACGCTGCGTTGTGGCCCCGCCCCGTCCACCGCAC
>NZ_POTZ01000160.1 GCF_003236365.1 Streptomyces sp. NTH33 | reverse complement strand
AGGCGGGCGCGTCCACGGCGGGGGCCGCGTCCTCCTCCGGTACCGCCGTGGACGAGCGCGCCGAGCTCCAGGTGTCCGGGGCGCCGAGGTCGACGTCGGAGGTGGCGCGCGGGGCGACCGGAGCGGTGACGTACGTGGGCAGCGGTACGGGGACCGGGTCCCAGCTGTCGCCCTGGCCGGGATGGTGCTGGCGCTCGCGCTGCTGGTCGAGCCACTCGGCGTGGTCGGTCTGCTCGACCAGGGCGCGCCGGTCGGCGGCGAGGGCGGACAGTCCGGGGTCCGTCTCCGGTTCGGGTCCCGCCTCCGGCTCGTCGGCGGAGGGGTCCAGGGGCGCGCGCCGGCGGGGCTGGCGCCGGTTCTCGCGCAGCCGCTGGGCGGCGGCCTCGGCGTGGCGGCGGTCCATCTGGTAGGTGAAGCGGCGCCGCTCCTGGGCGCGCAGATACGCGATGTACGCGCTGAGCAGCACGGCGGGTACGCCGGGTGCCCACAGGAAGGTGAGCCCGCCGACCGCGGCGACGACCGCGCCGAGGGTGAAGGCGAGGAAGAGGAGGACGGTGGTGCGCCGACGGCGTGCGAGCACCTTCGAGCGCCGGGCGCGTGCTGCGGCCGCCTCCGCGTCGGGCCCGCGCCGGGCCGCGGGGACGCCCTTGCGCGCGGGCGTGTCGGCGGAGGGAGACTCCGACAGTACCGCCGGTGTCATGATCCGGTCCCGAGGAGCACGCTCACCTTTCGTCTTCTCCCGCACGTCATGCGCCGGCGGCCGCTGCCGCTCCCGCGCACCGGTCGGAGGCGTGGCGAAGGCCCGGACGTCCACCGAGTCGGTGACGGCGTCCGGCTCCCCGGCGCTCGGCTCCCCCTCCTCGGCGGAGCGCGCCCTGAGGTCCCTGGCGTACCGGCGCTCCATCCCCGCCCGTCCGGACAGGAGCCGGATGGCGGTGCTGAAGCGTTCCGTCGGACGGGCCTCGTTCAGCTCGTCCTGCCTACGGAGCCACATCGGCACCAAGTAGGCGGCCCAGGCCCCGACAATGACTGCGTAGATGAGGCCGCTGCTGCTCACGTCTCACACCGTAGAGGGGTTTGCGTGAGGCCATCCGCCAATTGGGCCGGTGTGTCGCACGATCCGGCTGATATTTCGAACTTTTTTTGCGATCGGTGTGATCAGCAGACCGTCAAGGGCGTGAATTCAATGTCACCCGTACGGTCGCGACCAGGTCCGCTGCGCAACGCGGGGACCACAACGCGTTCATTTTCGAACGTATATTCAATTTCCGGGTGACGCGGGATTCCCGTTCCGCGCCCGTTGTGCTCGGCTCCTCCGCCAGCGGCTCAGCAGCCCTTCGGGTACCTCCTCCGCCGTGAGCGCGAACACCATGTGGTCGCGCCAGGCGCCGTCGATGTGCAGATAACGCGGGCGCAGGCCCTCCTCGCGGAATCCGAGTTTCTCCACCACCCGCCGGCTCGGCCCGTTCTCGGGGCGAATGCAGACCTCGACGCGGTGCAGTCCCACGGTGCGGAAACAGTGGTCCCCGACGAGCGCCACCGCCGTCGGCATCACCCCGCGGCCGGCCACCGCCTCGTCCACCCAGTAGCCGACGTGGCCCGAGCACATCGAGCCCCAGGTGATCCCGGCGACCGTCAACTGCCCGACCAGCCGCCCCTGGTACTCGATGACGAACGGCAGCATCCGGCCCGCGTGCGCCTCGGACCTGAGGTGGCGCACCATCTGCCGGTAGGTCGGCCGGTGTGTGACGGGCCCGCCGGGCGTGGGCGGCGGGATGGTCGCCTCCCAGGGCCGGAGCCAGTCCCGGTTGCGCCGGTTCACCTCGCGCCAGGCCCGCTGGTCGCGCAGCTTTATCGGCCGCAGGACGACGTCGCCCTCCGTCAGTACCACGGGCCAGGATGGGCTGTTCAGCTCGCACCCCCACTGCCGGCGCCGGGTCTGGCGTGGTCGCCGCCGCGCAACTGGTCGACGGCGTGCGCCAACAGGGGCTGGAGGACGGCCAGTCCGTCCTTCACCCCGCCGGTCGAGCCCGGCAGATTGACGATCAGCGTCCGCCCGGCCACACCGGCCAGGCCGCGGGAGAGCGCCGCGGTCGGCACCTTCTCCCGTCCGAACGCCCGGATGGCCTCCGCGATGCCCGGTACCTCGTGGTCGATCACCCGGCGGGTCGCCTCGGGGGTGCGGTCGGTGGGCGAGACGCCCGTGCCGCCGGTGGTGACGATGACGTCGTAACCGGCCTCGGCCCCGGCCCGCAGAACCGCCTCCACGGGATCCCCGTCGGGCACCACGCGCGGTCCGTCGACGGTGAACCCGAACCGCTCGAGCCCCTCGGCGATCAGCGGGCCGCCCTTGTCCTCGTAGACTCCGGCGGCAGCCCTGTTGGAGGCGGTGACCACAAGTGCCCGGTACGGCGCGCCTCCCGCCGATGTGTCCCGTGTCATGCCCGGCTCCAGTCGCCCGACTTGCCGCCCGTCTTCTCCTCCACCCGTACGTCCGTGATGACCGCCCCCTTGTCGACCGCCTTGACCATGTCGATCACGGTGAGCGCGGCGACGGACACCGCGGTGAGCGCCTCCATCTCGACGCCCGTGCGGTCCGTCGTCCTCACGGTGGCCCGGATCTCCACGGCGTCGTCCGCGACCGACAAGTCCAGTTTCACACCCGACACCGACAACGGATGGCACAGCGGGATCAGATCAGGGGTGCGCTTGGCACCCATGATCCCGGCGATCCGCGCGGTGGCGAGGGCGTCGCCCTTGGGGACGCCCTCGCCGCGCAGCAGCTCGACCACGCGCGGCGAGACGAGGACACGGCCGCTGGCACGGGCGGTGCGCGCGGTCACGTCCTTGCCGGAGACGTCGACCATACGGGCGGCGCCCGCGTCGTCGATGTGCGTCAGCCGGTCCGGTGCTGGTGGTCCGGGGGTCTCCCCCCGGGAAGGCACAGTCATGATCGTGTGGGGCTCCCGGTCCTGGCCCGGCGCGGTGCGGCGCGCGGACCTGTTGTGCGCGACACCGCGACACGCTACCGCCACCCTCCGGGACTCAGCCGAGCAGGACCACCTCGACCTCGTCGCCGGGCTCCACGGACTCGGCGTCCTCGGGGACGACGATGAGGGCGTCGGCCTGCGCGAGGGCGGCGACCAGATGGGAACCGGCGCCCCCGACGGGCCTGACCTCGCCGTCGGCGTAGCTCCCGCGCAGGAACTGCCTGCGCCCCTTCGGCGAGCTCAGCGCCCCGTCCGCGGCCAGGGTCGCGCGGACCGTCGGCCGGTGGACGTCCTGAAGGCCCATCAGGGCACGGATGACGGGCCGGACGAACAGCTCGAAGGAGACGTACGCCGACACCGGGTTGCCGGGCAGGGCCAGCAGCGGGATGTGGTCGGGGCCGACGGACCCGAAGCCCTGGGGCTTTCCGGGCTGCATGGCCAGCCGGCGGAACTCCACGCCGCCGCCCGGCTCGTCCTCGTCGCCGACGTGGGACAGCGCCTCCTTGACGACGTCGTACGCCCCGACGCTCACCCCGCCCGTGGTGACCAGCAGGTCGGCGCGGACGAGCTGGTCCTCGATGGTGGAGCGCAGGATGTCGACGTCGTCGGAGACGGCGCCCACCCGGTAGGCGATGGCACCGGCGTCCCGGGCCGCCGCGGTCAGGGCGAAGCTGTTGGAGTCGTAGATCTGGCCGGCGCCGAGCTGCTCGTCGGGCTGGACGAGTTCGCTGCCGGTGGACAGCACCACCACGCGCGGGCGCGGGCGCACCCGGACCGTGCCGCGGCCGATCGCGGCCAGCAGGGCGATCTGCGGAGGCCCGAGGACCGTACCGGCATCGAGAGCACGGTCGCCGGCCTTCACGTCACTGCCCTTGGTCCGCACGTGCGCGCGTGCCTCGGCCGGCCGGTACACGCGCACCTGCCTGCCGGCGCCCTCGGGGGCGAGGCCGCGGGCACGCATCCCGCTGACCGGCCCCTCGCCGAGCCCGCCGTCGGTCCACTCCACGGGGACGACCGTCTCGGCCCCGGGCGGCAGCGGGGCGCCGGTCATGATCCGGGCGGCCTGTCCCGGCCCCACCCGGAGCAGTCCGGCCGAGCCCGCCGCGACATCGCCGACGACGTCGAGGACGGCCGGGAACTCCTCGCTCGCGCCCGAGACGTCCGCGACCCGTACCGCGTACCCGTCCATGGAGCTGTTGTCGAACGGCGGCAGGAAGACCGGCACCGTGACGTCGTCGACCAGGACGCAGCCCTGGGCGTCGAGCAGGTGCAGCTCGATGGGTTCCAGCGGGCGGACGGTGGTGAGGACGTCCTCCAGGTGCTCGTCCACCGACCACAGGCGGTCCGGGCCGGCGGTGCGGGACTCGGCGCTGCTCAACGTCGTTACATCTCCTCGGCTACGTAACGCTGAAGCCAGGCCCTGAAGTCCGGGCCCAGGTCTTCACGTTCGCACGCGAGTCTGACAATGGCACGCAGATAGTCGCCGCGGTCGCCGGTGTCGTAGCGGCGGCCCTTGAAGACGACGCCGTGCACCGGGCCGCCGATCCCCTCGTCCTGAGCGAGCTGCTGCAACGCGTCGGTGAGCTGGATCTCGCCGCCGCGGCCGGGCTCGGTCCTGCGCAGCACGTCGAAGATGTGCGGGTCGAGGACGTAACGGCCGATGATCGCGTAGCTGGAGGGTGCCTCCGCCTGGTCCGGCTTCTCGACCAGGCCGGTCACCTGGACGACGTCGGCGTCCTCGGTGGTCTCCACGGCCGCGCAGCCGTAGAGGTGGATCTGCTCGGGCTCGACCTCCATGAGGGCGACCACGCTGCCGCCGTAGATCTCCTGGACCTCGATCATCCGCTGCAGCAACGGGTCGCGCGGGTCGATCAGGTCGTCGCCGAGCAGGACGGCGAAGGGCTCCTGGCCGATGTGCGGGGCCGCGCAGAGCACCGCGTGGCCCAGTCCTCTGGGGTCGCCCTGGCGGACGTAGTGGATCATCGCGAGGTCACTGGACTCGCGCACCTTGGCGAGCCGGTCGCCGTCGCCCTTCTTCTCCAGGGCGGACTCCAGCTCGTAGTTGCGGTCGAAGTGGTCCTCCAGGGGCCGCTTGTTGCGGCCGGTCACCATCAGGACGTCGTCGAGGCCCGCGGAGACGGCCTCCTCGACCACGTACTGGATCGCCGGCTTGTCCACGACCGGCAGCATCTCCTTGGGAGTGGCCTTGGTCGCCGGCAGGAACCGGGTGCCGAGGCCCGCCGCGGGAATGACAGCCTTGCTGATCCTGGGGTGCTCCTGAGTCATGCCCGCAACCTTATCCATTGCCTTTGCAGAGAATTGACGACTCCGGTTGATTGGCCCCCATATGAGTACAGACAGCTACATAAAGAAGGGTACGGAAGGACCAGTGAGCCACACCGGACGCGGAGCCGAGTCTGACAAGCGCACGTTGCGACGAGAATTCCTCGCGGTGAGGAACGCGTTGACCGTGGATGACGTACGGGAGGCGGCACACGCGCTCGCGCGGCGCGCCCTGGAGCTTCCCGAACTGACGGGCGCCCGCACGGTGGCCGCGTACGTCTCCGTGGGCACCGAACCGGGCACCCCTCCGCTGCTCGACGCACTGCGTGCGCGGGGCGTGCGCGTCCTGCTGCCCGCGCTGCTGCCCGACAACGACCTGGACTGGGGCGCCTACACCAAAGAGGGCTCCCTCGCGCGCGTGCAGCACAGCGGGAGGATGGCGCTGTTCGAGCCGGCCGGCGAGCGCCTCGGCCCGGACGCGGTGACGGAGGCCGACGTCGTCCTGCTGCCCGGTCTCGCCGTCGACGCGCGCGGGATGCGCCTCGGGCGCGGCGGAGGGTCCTACGACCGTGTCCTCGCCCGCCTGGAAGCGGCGGACGCGCATCCCGCGCTCGTGGTCCTGCTGTACGACACGGAAGTCGTCGAGCGCGTGCCCGAGGAGGCCCACGACCGGCCGGTGCAGGCGGTGGTGACCCCATCCGGAGTACGCCGCTTCGCCTGAACCCCTGACCTCTGACCGCCACGACGGCGACTTGTACGACGAAGGCCCTCCACGCGCGCGTGGAGGGCCTTCGTCAACAGGCGGCGGTCAACGGCTCACGGCTTGAGCACCAGCGTGTCGCTCGTGTTCCTGTCGACCGCGTTCGCCGAGAAGGCCCACGGCAGCAGCTCGCCCTTGGTCCACTTGTCCGTCTGGTCGGTGTAGTGGGCGCTGTAGGCGTGCCCGGAGGCACCGGTGAGGTTGATCCACTTGGACTTGTCGAGGTCGGCGAGGTTGACCACCATCCGCATCGACGGCACCCACACCACTCCGTAGCCGCCGGCCGCGTTCCAGCCGGCGGCGTTGACCGCGGCCTCGCCGCCGCTGAGCTTCCACGGGCCGCGGTTGAGGACGTACTGCAGGATGCCGGGGCCGTCGGTGCCCAGGGTCTGGTTCTTCAGGAACAGGCGGTGCAGCCGGCCCCAGCTCCAGGTGTCGATGTCCTTGCCGAGCTTGGCGGTCAGCTCCCAGCGGGCGTCGATCATGGCACGCTCGAACAGCTCGTCGCGGTTGTCGGCGGCGGGCCGGGTGCCCGATGCCGGGGTCTTCCACCAGTCGCTGTCCGGATTGTCCATGAGGGTGCGGAACACCTCGAACCAGCGGTCGCCGCCGTCCGGCTGCGCCTGGTCGGCTTCGCGCTGACCGCACTCGCGGACCTTCCGGTTCTCGTCGGCCGGGCCGGTGTTGCCGGCCGGCTCCACCCACAGGCACTGGCCCTTGACCCGCAGCTCCTTGGGCAGCTTGTTGCCGAAGGACAGCTTGAGGATGTTGCGCCAGACCGCGTTGAAGTAGGCGGCCGCGGCCGAGTCGGCGTCCTGCGTGCGGTCCCAGCCCTCCAGCAGCTTCTGCGCCTCGCGGACGCCCTTGTCGCCGATGTCGATGTTCAGCAGCTTGGGTACCAGCAGGTTGGCGATCGCGCTGCTGTTGTCCAGCTGCATCTGGCGCATGTCGTCGGTGGAGATCTTGCCGCCGCCGTCGATCTTCTGCTGGATCAGGTCGGTGATGCGCCGACTGCGGGTGCCGTAGCCCCAGTCCGCGGTGAGGGTGTACGGGTAGCTCTTCGGGTCGACGACGGCCTGGTTGGCGGTGACGATGTAGCCGCGCTCGGGGTTGTACTCGTAGGGCAGTTCCTCCGGCTTGATGTAGCCGGTCCAGTCGTACTTGGAGTCCCAGCCGGGGGCGGGGACGGAGCCGTCGCCCTGCGCGCGCGTGGGGATGCGGCCGGGCAGCGTGTAGCCGATGTGGCCCTCGGTGTCGGCGTAGATCAGGTTCTGCGAGGGCACGTCGAACAGCTCGGCGGCCGAGCGGAAGTCGTCGAAGTTCTTCGCCTTGTCGATGGCGAAGACGGCGTCCATGGTGGTGCCCGGCTCCAGCGCCGTCCACTTCAGGGCGATCCCGTAGCCCTCGCCGCGGTCGGGTGCCGCGGTGTTGACCTGGGCCTTCTTGCCGACCGTCACCAGTTCGCCGGAGCGGTCGGACAGCAGGGGCCCGTTGCTGGTCGTCCGCACGACGATCGTCTTGGACGTGCCGCCGGCGACCTTGATGGTCTCCTGGCGGCTCTGGAACGGCACCGTCTTGTTGTCGCGCACGTAGCCGTCGCCGCTGAGCTTCTCCAGGTACAGGTCGGTGACGTCCACGCCGGAGTTGGTCATGCCCCAGGCGATGTTCTGGTTGTGGCCGATGATCACGCCGGGCATGCCCGCGAAGGTGTAGCCGCTGACGTCGTACGGGCACGCCTTGGAGACGGTGCGGCAGTGCAGGCCCATCTGGTACCAGACCGAGGGCAGCGAGGCCGACAGGTGCGGGTCGTTGGCGAGCAGCGGCTTGCCGGTGATGGTGTACTTCCCGGAGACGACCCAGGAGTTGGAACCGATGCCGTTGCCATTGACGCCGACGGCCGTCGGAAGGCCGTCCAGGACGTCGTGCAGGCCCATCAGCTGGCTCTGCAGGGCGGAGGTGTCGGCCGCGCCCTGCGTGCCGGTCGCGGCACCGGTGCCGGCCGGGGTGCCGGTCCCCGCCGCGCCACCGCCCGTACCCGTCGTGCCGGTCGAGGTGCCGGACGCGTCCGTCGAGGTGCCGGTGCCCGTGGCGCCGGTCGCGGCACCGCTCGCTTCGAACGCCTGAGTGAGCTCGTTGTACTGGCCCTGCGTGATGATCGGCTTGTTCCGGCTGTACGGGTACTCCGGGTACAGGTCCTTGATCTGCTTGGGGCCGAGGCGGCTGGTCATCAGGGCGCGGTCGATCTCGTCCTGCATGTTGCCGCGCAGGTCCCAGGCCATCGCCTTCAGCCAGGAGATCGAGTCCACGGGGGTCCACTGCCCGGGCTTGTAGTCGTTGACGAAGCCCAGGGCCGCGTACTCCAGGGAGATGTCCTTCGCCTCCCGGCCCTCGAGGTAGGCGTTGACTCCCCCGGCGTACGCCTGCAGGTACTTCTTGGTGGAGTCCGACAGCTTTGTGTCGTACTCCTGTTTGGCGACCCGGTCCCAACCCAGGGTGCGCAGGAACTCGTCGTTCTTGACCTGGCTCTTGCCGAACATCTCCGACAGGCGCCCGGAGGTCATGTGCCGGCGCACGTCCATCTCGTAGAACCGGTCCTGCGCCTGGACGAAGCCCTGCGCCATGAACAGGTCCTCGGCGGAGGAGGCGTAGATCTGCGGGATGCCGTAGCCGTCCCGCTTGACGTCGACGGGGCCGGACAGACCCTTGAGCGTGAGGGTGCCCTTGGTCTGCGGGAAGGAGGCGCGCACGGTGCTGACGGACCAGTAGGACCCGTAGGCGATGCCGCCGATGATCGCCAGCACCAGGACGAGCACGACCAGTCGGGCTTTTCGCCCCTTCTTCCTGCCGGACTTGCCGGGCTTGTCACCCGTTGAGGCGGTGGTGTTGGGGGGCATCGCTGTCCTTGCTGTCCTAACGCGAGCGGCAGGTCGGGCTGTGACTTCGAATGAGCGCTGGAGCAACCATAGGCGCAGGGCCCGGTCGCGCTTGACGCGGAGTCGGGATCCGGGCACGCGTGAACGTTCGATTTGATCACCTGTGGCGTCAAGAAAACGTCAAGAGTTAGGTAAGGTAACGAAGTAACCTGGGAACTCGGGGAAGGAACCGCTGCTGACTGTTCACCACCTCAACCAGCTCCTGCTCGCCTGCTCACTCGTCCTGCTCGTCGCGGTCGCAGCGGTCCGGATCTCCTCGCGCAGCGGGCTCCCCAGCCTGCTCGTCTACCTGGGGATCGGCATGGTCATGGGCTCGGACGGCCTGGGCGGCGTCCACTTCACCAATGCCGAGCTGACCCAGGTCATCGGCTACGCGGCCCTGGTCGTGATCCTCGCCGAGGGCGGACTCGGCACGAAGTGGAAAGAGATCAAGCCGGTGCTCCCGGCCGCCACCGTCCTGGCGGTCCTCGGAGTCGCGGTGAGCGTCGGCGTCACGGCGGCCGGCGCCCACTACCTCATAGGGCTGGAGTGGCGTCAGGCCCTCATCATCGGCGCGGTGGTGTCCTCCACGGACGCGGCCGCCGTCTTCTCGGTGCTGCGGAAGATCCCGCTGCCCGCGCGCGTGACGGGCACGCTGGAGGCCGAGTCCGGCTTCAACGACGCCCCGGTGGTCATCCTGGTCGTCGCCTTCTCCACCGCCGGTCCGGTCGAACACTGGTACGTACTGGTGGGCGAGATAGTCCTGGAGCTGGCCATCGGCGCGGCCATCGGCCTGGCGGTGGGCTGGCTCGGCTCCTGGGCCCTCCGGCACGTCGCGCTGCCCGCCTCGGGCCTCTACCCGATCGCCGTGATGTCGATCGCGGTCGCGGCGTACGCCCTCGGCGCACTGGCGCACGGCAGCGGCTTCCTGGCCGTCTACCTCGCGGCGATGGTGCTCGGCAACGCCAAGCTGCCGCACTGGCCCGCCACACGCGGCTTCGCCGAAGGACTCGGCTGGATCGCCCAGATCGGCATGTTCGTCCTGCTCGGCCTGCTGGTCACCCCGCACGAGCTGGCCGACGACATCTGGCCCGCCCTCGTCATCGGCCTGGTGCTGACGGTGATCGCACGCCCGCTGGGCGTGGTGGCCAGCCTGCTGCCCTTCCGGGTGCCGTGGCGGGAGGAGACCCTGATGAGCTGGGCCGGCCTGCGCGGCGCCGTGCCCATCATCCTGGCGACCATCCCCATGGTGAACGGCGTCGACGCCACCCACCGCATCTTCAACATCGTCTTCGTCCTCGTCGTCGTCTACACCCTCGTACAAGGACCGACCCTGCCCTGGCTCGCCCGCAAGCTGCGGCTGGGCGCCGAGCAGGAGGCCGCCGACCTCGGCATCGAGTCGGCGCCCCTGGAACGGCTGCGCGGCCATCTGCTGTCCGTCGCCATCCCTGAGGGCTCCCGGATGCACGGCGTCGAGATCAACGAACTGCGGCTGCCCGCCGGATCCGCGGTCACCCTGATCGTCCGCGAGGGCAAGTCGTTCGTACCGCTGCCCACCACGACCCTGCGACGCGGCGACGAACTCCTCGTGGTCGCCACCGACCCCGTCCGCGAAGCGGCGGAACGGCGCCTGCGCGCGGTCGGCCGGGGCGGCAAGCTGGCGGGATGGCTGGGCACGAACGGAGCCGGCGCGGGGGCGGCATGAGCCGAAGGGGCGATGCGCACGATCCCTGTACGATGAAGCCGCACCCTGATCGAACCAACTCTGCCTGACGCAGAGCTGGCGCGACCGTATGGCGGCCGGGTCGCCCCCGCAGCGGGCGCCGGGTATCTACCGCAGTCCGCGCAAGAGGACAGCTCTCGGCGTGCCCGCACGCAGGGACCACGCCACCAGGCGGCAGAAAGGCACGGGCCGTGGGATCCACGGTCACCACCACCGAGCCGGCGCAGACCTCGACGGCACCCTCCCGCCCGGGATACGGGCAACTGCTGCGCACCCGCGGCGCCTGGACGTTCCTGCTCCCCGGCTTCGCGGCGCGCCAGCCGTTCGCGATGCTCACCATCTCCATCGTCCTGCTGGTGCAGCACACCACCGGCTCCTACGGCGCGGCGGGCGCCACCGCGGCCGTCACCGGCGTCTCCATGGCACTGTTCGCGCCGTACAGCGGGCGGCTCGCCGACCGCTACGGACAGCGCGCCGTCCTGCTCCCCGGCGTCCTGGTGCATGTCCTGGCAGGACTGGCACTGACCGCGCTCGCCCTGGCGCACGCGCCCCTGTGGGCGCTGTTCGCGGCGGCCGTGCCGACCGGCGCCTCGGTGCCGCAGATCGGGCCCATGGTGCGCGCCCGCTGGGGGGTGACCCTCAAGGACTCACCGCTGATGACCACCGCGGCGGCCTTCGAGTCGGTCACCGACGAGCTGACCTTCGTCCTCGGCCCCCTGCTGGCGACCGCCCTGTGCACGACCGTCGCCCCGGCCGCCGGACTGGTCACGGAAGCCGGGCTGACCCTGGTCGGCGGCCTGCTGTTCGCCGCGCAGAAGCACACCCAGCCACCCGTCACCGCCGACCGGCACGCACGCGTGGAGCACACCTCCGCCCTGCGCGTCCCCGGCGTGCGCGTGCTGATCGTGACCTTCCTCGGCATCGGATGCGTCTTCGGCGGCATGCAGGTCTCGCTGGCCGCGTTCACCGAGTCGATCGGCCGGCCCGGCCTCAACGGCGTGCTGTACGGGACGTTCGCCGCGGGCAACATGCTCTCCGGCATCGTCTGCGGCGCCATCGCCTGGAAGGCCGCCCCGCACCACCGCCTCGTCGTCGGCTACACCGCCCTCGCGCTGGCCGCGTCCGCGCTGTGGACCACGCACTCGGTGCTGTTCCTGGCCGCGCTCGGCCTGCTGGTCGGCATGTGCATCGCGCCGACCCTGATCACCGGCTACACCCTGGTCGAGAGCCTGGTCCCGGCCGGCGCCCGCACCGAGGCGTTCACCTGGCTGACGGGCGCGGTCGCGCTCGGCCAGGCGTCCGCGGTCACCGTCGCCGGACAGCTGGAGGACCGGCTGTGGAGCGGCGCCGGATTCCTGGTCCCGATGGCCGGCACGGTGCTCGCCCTCGTCATCCTGGTGACGCTCAGGTCGCGGCTCGCGGTCCGGCCGCACAGCCGCGCCGTCGCACGTGGCGTCGGTCACCGCTCCTCCGTCGCAGTGGACTGATCCCCGGGAATACGTCAGTATGGACCGTCGTTAGCACTCATCGAGTGAGAGTGCCAGGAGGAAGACAGTGCCCACCTACCAGTACCAGTGCACCGAGTGCGGCAACGGCCTCGAGGCGGTGCAGAAGTTCACCGACGACGCGCTCACCGAGTGCCCCGGATGCGGTGGCCGCCTGAAGAAGGTGTTCTCCGCGGTCGGCATTGTCTTCAAGGGCTCCGGCTTCTACCGCAACGACAGCCGCGGCTCCTCGTCGAGCAGCAGCCCGGCGTCGTCGTCGAAGTCGTCGAACGGCTCCTCGTCCTCGTCGGACTCCTCGTCGTCCGGCTCGAGCTCGTCCTCCTCGTCCTCGTCCTCGTCGAGCACGGCGGGCAGCTCCGCCGCCTGACGTCCTTTTCCCTCCGCTGACCCCGCCGTCGCAGGACGGCGGGGTCCTCGGCGTCCGCGCGGGCGACTAATGTGCCGGTCATGGCGAACGCAGAGATCGGTGTCATCGGCGGTTCCGGCTTCTACTCGTTCCTCGACGACGTGACCGAGATCCCGGTGGACACCCCGTACGGGGCACCCAGCGACTCCCTCTTCCTCGGCGAGGTCGCCGGCCGGCGGGTCGCCTTCCTGCCCCGGCACGGCCGCGGCCACCACCTCCCGCCGCACCGCATCAACTACCGGGCCAACCTGTGGGCGCTGCGCTCCGTGGGCGTACGCCAGGTGCTCGGCCCCTGCGCGGTGGGCGGGCTGCGCCCCGAGTACGGGCCGGGCACGCTGCTCGTGCCCGACCAGTTCGTGGACCGGACGAAGTCCCGGCAGCAGACCTACTTCGACGGACTCCCCCTGCCCGACGGCACGGTGCCGAACGTGGTGCAC
This sequence comes from Streptomyces sp. NTH33, assembly GCF_003236365.1. GTDB lineage: Bacteria > Actinomycetota > Actinomycetes > Streptomycetales > Streptomycetaceae > Streptomyces. The sequence continues at coordinate 625 of NZ_POTZ01000160.1, read as the reverse complement.
GTCTCCCTGGCCGACCCCTACTGCCCCGTCGGGCGGGCGGCCGCGCTGAAGGCGGCGCGCGGGCGGAACTGGGAGGCGGTGGACGGCGGCACCCTCGTCGTGGTGGAGGGACCGCGCTTCTCCACCCGTGCCGAATCGTTGTGGCACCAGGCACAGGGCTGGTCGGTGGTGGGCATGACCGGCCACCCCGAGGCGGCGCTCGCCCGCGAGCTGGAGCTCTGCTACACCTCGCTGACGCTGGTCACCGACCTGGACGCGGGCGCCGAGAGCGGCGAGGGCGTCTCGCACGAGGAGGTGCTGCGGGTGTTCGCGGCCAATGTGGAACGGCTGCGGGGCGTTCTGTTCGACGCGGTGGCCGCGCTGCCCGCCGCCGGGGAACAGGGGTGCCTGTGCACGAAGGCGCTGGGCGGGATGGATCCGGGGTTCGTGCTGCCGTAACCGGGCGCGGGCCGGTGTGTCACGGGCCGGAATTCCTCGTTCGGGTGAGCAAGTTGTCCACAACCCGCGAGTAGCACACAAGCTCCGGCGGCCGTCGGCGCGATGCCTCATCGTGGCATCGCAAGCCGAAATCCACATCGCTGGTGGTGGTCCGCATGTCCCTGCCCTGTCCGACTCCCCCGCCCTC
>NZ_POTZ01000015.1 GCF_003236365.1 Streptomyces sp. NTH33 | reverse complement strand
CCCCCTGGACCGGCCCCGCCCCGCGCGGCGCGCCCTCGACGCCGGCTGCGTGGCGTTCGGCATCCCGCGGGAGACCGCAGCCGCGCTGCGCACGCTCGGCGCGCGGCAGGGTGCGGAGCTGCACCATGTACTGCTCGCCGTGTACCTCGTCCTCCTGCACCGCTACAGCGGCCAGACCGCACTCGCCGTGGCCGTTCCCATGGCCGGTGCCGCGGGAACGGCCTCCGAGACCACGGTCGCCGTCCGGTCCGAGGTCCTCCCGGGCGTGGACCTGGACGAGCTGGTGGCCCGGGTGCGGGCTGACGCGGCGAGTGCCCGGTCGACCCCGGCGCCCGCCGCGGAGCTGCTCGCCAGACCGGGCTTCTCCTACCGGGCGGCGCCCCGCATCGGTGAACTGCCCGGCATCCGCACCTGGTTCCCGGACGCCCCCGTCACGCACGTGCTCGGCGATCTCGCCCTGGACTTCGTCGAGGGGGAGGACGGGGTGACGGGGCGCCTGCTGTTCGCGGAGGACGTGTTCGACCCCGCCACCGCTCGGCGGGCGGCACGGCACTACCTGACGCTGCTGGACGCCGCCGTCGAGGACCCCCGTCGTGCCGTCTCCGCGCTCCGCCTCCTGACCGAGGAGGAGGAACGCACGATCGCCGAGCTGAACGGCGTCCGGGCCGACCTCCCGGACATGACGTTCCACCAGCTCTTCGAGAGGCAGGCAGACAGGACGCCCGACGCGGTCGCGGTCCGGTCGCAGGACGGGACCCTCACCTACCGGGAACTGAACGCCCTGGCGAACCAGCAGGCCGACCTGCTGCGACAGCTGGGCGTCGGCCCGGAGACCACCGTCGGCATCTGCATGGAGCGCGGCCGGCGGATGGTCGTGGCCCTGCTGGGCGTGCTCAAGGCAGGGGGTGCCTACGTACCCCTGGATCCGCGGGATCCGGCGGAGCGCCGGGACACGATCCTCACCGACGCCCAGGTCGGCGTCGTGATCTGCACGGATCCCGCGACGGCCGCGGGGTACGAGACGGTCGTACTGGACGCGGAATGGACCGTGCTGAAAGGCCGTCCGGCACACGACCGCGCGACACCGGCCTCGGCGCCGGAGAACGCCGCCTACCTTCTCTACACCTCGGGCTCCACCGGCAAGCCCAAGGGGGTGGTCGTGGAGAACCGCCAACTGGTCGGCTATACGCGGGCGGTCATCGAGCGCCTGGGCATCGACGGGCCCCTGAGCTGGGCGATGGTCCAGCCCCTCACCGTGGATTCCAGCGTCACGGCCCTGATGCCGCCGCTGTCCACGGGCGGCGAGGTCCATCTGCTGTCCCGCGAGCACGCACTGGACGCGGCCAGGATGGCCGACTGGATGCGGACCCACGCGGTGGACTGCTTGAAGATCGCCCCCTCGCACCTGCGGGCGCTGCAGGCATCGGCCCGCTTCGCGGACCTCCTCCCGCGCCGCCTGCTCGTGATCGGGGGCGAGGCGTCGGACTGGCAGTGGATGACCGCGCTCCAGCGCTCCGTGCCGCACTGCCGGGTGTTCAACCACTACGGCCCGACCGAGACGACCGTGGGCGTCCTCACCCTGGCCGTCGCCGAGCACCTGGACGCGCAGTGGGACACCGCGCCGATCGGTGTCCCCCTTCCGAACTCCCAGGCACACGTGGTCGACGCGGAAGGCCGTCCCGTGCCCTTCGGGGTGGCCGGCGAGCTGCTTGTCGGCGGCACGAACCTGGCCCGCGGCTACCACCGCAGGGACGAGCTGACCTCGGCGGCCTTCGTGCCGGACACCCTCGGTGGGCCCGAAGGGGGGCGCCTCTACCGCACCGGTGACATCGTGCGCCGTCTGGCCGACGGCTCCCTCGCCTTCCTGGGGCGGCGCGACGACCAGATCAAGATACGGGGCTTCCGTGTGACCCTCGGGGAGATCGAGGCCGCGCTCACCAGCCACGAAGCCGTCCGCGGAGCCGTGGTCGTCGTCCGGGAGGACACCCCGGGGGACCGGCGCGTCGTCGCGTACGCGGAGCTGTCCCCGCCGCGGGCGGTCTCCGCCCTGGAGCTCGAAAGGCACGTACGGGAGCGGGTGTCGCCGCACATGGTCCCGCAGACGACCCTGGTGCTGGACGCCCTGCCGCTGACCCCGCACGGCAAGGTCGACCGTTCCGCGCTGCCCGTCCCGGCGGCCGCCGAAGGGGCCGGCCCGGTCGACCTCCCGCCCCAAGGCGAGGTCGAGCGCCAGGTCGCGCAGGCATGGCGGGAGGTGCTGCGGACCGATGCGGTGGGCGTCGACCAGAACTTCTTCGACGTCGGGGGGCATTCCCTGCTCCTGGTCGAGCTCCAGCACCGCCTCCAGGCCGTCGCGGGCCGCGACATCGAACTCCTCGACCTGTTCCAGCACACCTCCGTCCGGACGCAGGCGGCCTTCCTCTCCGCGGGAGGGGAGTCTCCCGCGCCCGACACACCCCCCAAAGCCAGGGGAGCCCAGCAGAACGCGCTCATGAAGCGCCGTCAGCAGCAGTTGCGAGCAAAGCGAGGCCGTCATGACTGAGCAGCTTCCGGATGAGCCCGGCCCGTTCGAGGACGGTCTCGACATCGCCATCGTGGGTATGGCGGGCCGGTTTCCCAAGGCGCGGACGATCGAGGAGTTCTGGAGCAACCTGAAGGCCGGCCACTGCGCCGCCACCCGGTTCGGCGAGCGGCATCTCGCCGAGCTCGGCGCGGACGCCGACGCCCTGGACGACCCGGACTTCGTCCCCGTCGGCTACCTGCTCGAGGACAGCGACAAGTTCGACGCGGCGTTCTTCGGCTACTCGCCCCGCGAAGCCGAACTCATGGACCCCCAGCACCGCGTCCTCCTCGAGTGCGCCTGGTCGGCCCTGGAGAGCGCGGGGTACGACCCCGACCGCTACGAGGGCCTGACCGGCGTCTACGCCGGCGCGGGGAACAACACCTACCTCCTCTTTAACATCGCCTCCCACCCGGATGCGGTCGAGGTCATGGGCGGGAACCAGCTGGTCATCGGGAACCGGTCGGACTTCCTCAGCAGCAGGGTCTCCTACAAGCTGGACCTCCGCGGCCCTAGCATCAATGTGCAGTCGGCCTGTTCCACGTCCCTGGTCGCGGTCGTCCAGGCATGCCAGGCACTGCTCGCCTACCAGTGCGACACCGCCCTCGCCGGAGGCGTGGCCGTCGACGTCATGCGGCGCAACGGATACGTCTACCGTGAGGACGGGATCTACTCGCCGGACGGATACTGCCGCACCTTCGACGCCCGGGCCCAGGGCACCGTCGGAGGCGACGGCGTCGGCATGGTGGTGCTCAAGCGCCTGCAGGACGCAGTCGACGACAACGACCACATCCACGCGGTGATCAGGGGCAGCGCCGTGAACAACGACGGCGCCGCGCGAGCGGGTTTCAGCGCCCCGAGCGCCGCCTCCCAGGCCGACGTCATCGCCACGGCGCTCGCCAACGCGGACGTGGACCCGGAGAGCATCCGCTACGTCGAGGCGCACGGGACCGCCACCCTCCTCGGCGACCCGATCGAGGTGTCGGCACTCACCTCGGCGTACGGCGGCGTCCCGCGAGCACGGACCGCCCTCGGCTCCGTCAAGACCAACATCGGACACCTCGACTCCGCCGCCGGAGTGGCCGGGCTGATCAAGACCGCCCTGGTCGTGGAGCGGGGCGAGATCCCGCCGACCCTGCACTTCGAGCAGCCCAACCCGCGGCTCGGCCTGGAATCCGGTCCGTTCTACGTCAACAGCGAGCTCCTGCCCTGGCCCCAGGACACCGGGCCGCGCCGCGCCGCGGTCAGCTCGTTCGGCCTCGGCGGCACCAACGCCCATCTGATCGTCGAGCAGCCCCCCGAGATCCCCCGGAACAGCCGGCCCGGCCCGGACACGGAACAGCTGCTGGTCCTTTCGGCCAGGTCGCCCGAGGCCCTCGACACGGCCACGGCTGAACTCCTCGACCACCTGCGCGCACACCCCGGCGTGCCGCTGGAGGACGTCGCCTTCACCCTCCAACAGGGCCGCAGGGAGTTCCCGTACCGGCGGGCACTGCTGTGCGGGAGCGTCGACGACGCACTGGACATCCTCGGTGCGCCGGACGACGGCAGGCTCCTCACCGCGTCCGGCCCGCAGTCCTCCAACAGGCCCGTCGCCTTCGTCTTCACGGGGTTCGGCGCCCAGTACCCAGGCATGGGCGCCGGCCTCTACGATCAGGAGGAGGTGTTCCGGGAGGCGCTGGACGAGTGCGCGGAGCTCCTGCTGCCCCTGCTCGGCCTGGACATCCGCCCCGTCATGCTCACCGCGGACACCGACTCCGCGAGCAGCGGGCGCGGCGGCGCGGGAGGTATGGACCTGCGGAGCATGCTGCTCCAGCCGCAGCGCAGCGAGCACCCGCTCGACAGTCCCCGCCTCGGCTACGCCGCGGTCTTCGCGCTCGAGTACTCCCTGGCCAGGCTCTGGCGCTCCTGGGGCATCGAGCCGGAGGCCATGATCGGGCACAGCCTCGGCGAGTACGTGGCGGCCTGCCTGGCCGGCGTCTTCTCGCTGCCGGACGCGCTGCGCCTGGTGGTGGAACGCGCGAGGCTCATCGAGGGCCAGGGCGAGGGCGCGATGCTCGCGGTACCGCTGTCGGAGGCCGCGGCCGACCGCTACACGAGCGAGGACGTCTGCCTCGCGGCCGTGAACGGACCGCAGACCTGTGTGCTCTCCGGCACGGTCGAAGGGATCGAGGCGGTGGGCCGTGCGCTCCTGGCGGACGGCATCGCCTCCCGGCGCCTGACCACCGGCTTCGCCTTCCACTCGCCGATGATGGACCCGGTCGTCGCGCCGTACACGGAGCTGGTGCGAACCGTCCGGCTGAACCCGCCGGCCACGCCCTTCGTCTCCAACATCTCCGGCACGTGGATCACACCGGAGGAGGCCACCAGCCCGGAGTACTGGGCCGAGCACATGCGGCGGCCGGTACGGTTCGCGGACGGCATCGGCACCCTCTGGTCCGTTCCCGAACTCATCGTGGTCGAGGTCGGACCCGGGCAGAGCATGGTGCCCGGGATCGTGCAGCACCCCGCGGCGGCCGCGGTCGCCGACCGGGTCGTGGTGCACTCGCTGCCCGGGGTCTTCGACCGGCAGAGCGACCGTGCCACCATGCTCCGCGCCGCCTCCAGGCTGTGGCTGGCGGGGCGTGCGCAACCGTTCCCGCACGTGCGGGGCGCGCGACGCACCCCGCTGCCCACCTACCCGTTCGAGCGGCGCCGCTACTGGGTGGAGCGCAGCACGGCAGCGGCCGGCGCACTTGCCGAAGCCCGCCGTCACACCGAACCGGCACAGTGGTTCTACGCTCCGTCCTGGCAGCAGACGGCACCGGTGCCCCCGGCCGACGCGGCCGGGCTGGCCGCGCACAGCTGGCTCGTCTTCGCGGACGAGACAGGAGTCGGCGGCGAGCTGGCGAACCGGCTCGAAGGTCTCGGCGCGACGGTGCGGACCGTACGGGCCGGCAGTGAATGGAGCCGCAAGGGCGAGGGCGTCTACGTGCTCGACCCCGGCAGCCCGGAGCACTACACCCGGCTGGCCGAAGCCCTGCGGGAGGCGGGTTCGCCGCCGGACAGGGTGCTCCACTGCTGGAGCGTGGGGAACGACGCGGACCACGGCACCGACCCGCAGGACGTGCGGGCCCTCCTCGACCGGGGGTTCCACTCGCTGCTGCACTGGGCCCAGGCCACCGAGTCCGGGCTGAGCGTGCCGCAGCGGTGGGACGTCGTGTCCAGCGAGGTCTGCTCCGTGACCGGGGAAGAGGAGCTGTGCCCTACGAAGGCCGCGGTCCAGGGCATCGTCCGGGTCCTCCCGCAGGAGTACCCGTCGCTCACCTGCGTCCATCTCGACCTCGCGGGCGGGCAGGCCGTACCGGCGGTCGTGGACGCAATCCTGCCGGCGCTCTCCCGGCCCGCCGGCGAGCGGACGCTCGCGCTGCGCGGACGGCGCTGGTGGGCACCCACCTTCGTGGCGGCGGAGCAGCAGCGCCGCGACTCCGCCCCGGTCCGGGCGGACGGGGTCTACCTGATCACGGGTGGACTGGGGAAGATCGGCATGCTGATGGCCCGGGCCATCGCCGAGCAGGAACGGGTGCGCCTGGTCCTCCTCGGGCGCACCGGGCTGCCGTCGCGGGAGACCTGGGACGCACCGGACCACCCCGCGGCCACCCGGGACCTGATCCGCGGCGTCCGCGCGCTCGAAGAGCTGGGCTCCGAGGTGATGGTGTTCGCCGCCGATGTCGCCGATCCCGCCCGCATGCGTGAGGTGAAGGAGGCGGTGGTCCAGGCGTACGGCCGGGTCGACGGGCTGCTGCACTGCGCCGGCACGACCGGTGCCGAGGCCCACCGCGTGGTGGCCGACCTCGGCGAGCGCGAGAGCGCCTGGCACTTCGACCCGAAGCTGTACGGTACGTACGTCCTCGACGAGGTACTGGCGGACCAGGAACTGGACTTCGCCATCCTCTGCTCCTCGATCGCCTCTCTCCTCGGCGGCCTCGGGTTCGCCGCGTACGCGGCCGCGAACGCGGTACTCGACGCCTTCGCGCAGCGCCACCACGGTGCCGGGCAGCCGTGGTCCAGCGTGAACTGGGAGGCATGGCGCTTCACCGCGGCGCCGAGGGACGAGGCCGGCATCGGATCGGCGGTCCAGGCCCTGGCCCTGGACCCCGACGAAGGACGCCGGGTGACGGACGCCCTGCTGGCCGCGGTCCCGCAGGCGCAGGTCGTGGTCTCCACCTCCGACCCGGTCCGGCGTCGCGAACAGTGGGTCGCGCCCGCCGCGGAAGCCGCCATGCCGCGGCGGCAGCACGAGCGGCCCAACCTCCGCAACCCCTACGTGGCGCCCGACAGCGACACGGAACGGCAGGTCGCCGTGATCTGGCAGGAGCTGCTGGGGGTCCAGAGCGTCGGCGTTCACGACAGCTTCTTCGAGCTCGGCGGCAGTTCCCTCCTCGGCCTGCAGGTCGTGCACCGGCTGCGCCAGGAACTCTCCCTGGCCGTGCCGCTGACGGTCGTCTACGAAGGCCCCACCGTCCGAGCCCTGGGCAGGCTCGTCGACGACCTCCGCGCGGCCGACGGCCAGTGACGCAGCACAACGGCCCGGTGCTCATCCACCGGGCCGCCCATCGACACCCCATCCATTCTCTTCCGAACAACCGAAGGCGGCAGGCGTGAGCGTGAGCAAGATAGGTGTCATCGGCGCCGGGACGATCGGCCGCGGTGTCGCGCAGTCCCTGGCACAGTCCTCGTTCGAGGTGGTCCTGGTCGACATCTCGGAGAGCCAGCTCGTGAGTGCCAGGAGCCAGATGGAGCGGGACCTGCGCATGCAGGGCCTGTTCCGCGCGGAGAAGCTCGCCGACGACGCGGAGACCATCCTGGGGCGCATCACCACCAGCACCGAACTGGCGGATCTGGCGGACGTCGATTTCGTCGTCGAGAACGTCACCGAGAACTGGGACGTCAAGCGTGAGGTCTACGAGACGATAGACAAGATCTGCCGTCCTGGCGTGGTCTTCGCGGTCAACACCTCGGCCGTTCCGATCACCCGCGTGGCATCGGTCACCGAGCGGCCCGCCGAAGTGCTGGGACTGCACTTCATGAATCCCGTGCCGCTCATGGACACGGTCGAGGTCGTCCGCGGGTACTTCACGTCGGACGAGACACTCGCCATCGCCATGAGGCTCCTCGAGGCCGCGGGCAAGGAGGGCATCGTCGTTCAGGACGCCCCGGGATTCGTGACCAACAGGGTCCTGATGCTCACCATCAACGAAGCCGTCTTCTGCGTGCAGGACCAGGTCGCCACCGCGGAGGACGTCGACAGGATGTTCAAGGGCTGCTTCGGCCACAAGATGGGCCCCCTGGAGACGGGTGACCTGATCGGCCTGGACACCATTCTGAACTCGCTCACGGTCATGTACGAGAGCTTCAAGGACTCCAAGTACCGGCCCGCCCCACTGCTGCAGAAGATGGTCGACGCCAAGCTGCTCGGGCGGAAGACATCCCAGGGCTTCTACACCTACTGAAAATCCCTTTCACCCATCAGGAGAACGACATGACGCACAACGACGTGAAGGCCCGTATCCGCGAATTCCTCGCCCCGCACCTGGGTGGTCAGGAGGTCGCGGACGGGGACGACATCTTCGCCCTGGGATACGTCAATTCCCTCTTCGCCATGCAGCTCGTCCTCTTCATCGAGAAGGAGTTCTCCCTGCAGCTCGGTGCCGAGGACATGGAGTTCGACAACTTCCGTACCGTTTCGGGCCTCGTTCGCCTCGTGAACGCGAATGCCGCCGCGGCGGTCTGACCGCCGCCGCGGCGGTCAGACCGCAGGGCCCCGGGGACCTGCTCCCCGGGGCCGGGCAGGGGTGCCCGCGACCACCCCACGGAACGTCCCGCCCCACCATCCGGCCAGGAGTGAGCGACCATGACCCAATTCAGTGCCCGTGTTGATCTGCACACTCCGGTGCCGGAGCACCTCGCGTCCGAGATCGAGCGGCGCATGTTCTTCGTGTCCAGCGACATCGACGCGTTCGAGCTCGTCGTCGGCGACGGCGAGGTGCGCGGAGTGGTGATCCGGTCGGCGGAGCCCGTCGATCCCGCTGTCCTGGCCGACAAGGTCAACCGCGTGGTCGACAGCGACGTGCGCCCGCAGCGGCCGACACCCGCCAAATCCGTGTGGCGGTCCCCCCACCGGCGTGAGGTGCGGGAGGGTACCTTCACCCTCCTGGCCGACGCCGGAGCGGTCAGCGAGGCCGGTGAAGGCCAGGTGGCGGTGGGCGAACCGTTCCTCTCCCTGCTGGAGTACTTCGACCGGACGGTCAAGAAGCTCCTCCGCCAGGACTTCCAGGTGAGCGAGTACCGCTATCCGACCCTCATCAGCACTCGGGCGCTGGAGACGGCCGGGTACTTCAAATCGTTCCCCCAGCACCTCATGTTCGTGACCCGGCTGCACAACGACATCGACGTGTACCAGGGGTTCCAGGAGAAGTACGCCGGAGCGGGGGTCGACTCCGCCGTACTCGAATCGTGCGGGAACGTGGACTACTGCCTGCCGCCCACGATGTGCTACCACACCTTCCACCAGTACAGCGGGCGGGAGCTGAGCGCGGACCGGCTCCACGTGGTCACCGCCCGCGGCAAGTCGTTCCGGTACGAGTCCGACTACGCCACCACGCTCGAACGCCTCTGGGACTTCACCATCCGGGAAATCGTCTTCATGGGCGCGCGCGACGAGGTGCTCTCGGCACGCGAGACGTTCATGCGGAACGTGTTCGCGCTCGTCGAGGAACTCGGACTGTCCGGGTTCTGCGAGGTGGGCAACGATCCCTTCTTCTGCGGCACCGACACCTCCCAGCGCATCTGGTCGCAGCGGCTGCTCAAGCTCAAGTACGAGCTCCGCCTCGACGTCGGGCCCGACCGGACCGTCGCCGTCGGATCCTTCAACTTCCACGACGACCTGTTCGGCCGGAACTTCGGCATCCAGCACGGCACCGACGGTCCGGTCAGGAGCGCTTGCGTGGGATTCGGCCTGGAGCGCCTGGTGTACGCGTTCCTGTGCCAGTACGGGGTGGACCCCGAGGGCTGGCCCGCAGCGGTCCGCGCCGGCGTCGAAGGGATGAGCGGGATCTGACATGAACGACAGGACGAGCACGGACTTCCCCCTCTCCCGGGCACAGCTCGGCATCTGGTTCGCCGACCAGGACGAGGCCCACGGGGGCCGCTACCAGATAGCGGAGTACTTCGACATAGCGGGCCCGGTCGATGCTGCCGCCTTCCGCTGTGCCTGGATCCGGGCATGGGAGGAGACCGAGGCGCTGCGCGTGGCGGTCACGGACACGCCGGCGGGCCCACGCCAGTCGGTCCTGCTCGGGCCGTCGCCCGACATCCGCTTCCTGGACCTCACCACCGCGGGGGACCCCGAAGCCGCGGCGCTCGGCCGGATGCGGGACAACCTGACCCGGCCGCTCGACGTGACCCGCGAACCGGTCCTCACGGTGTGCCTGTTCCGGCTCTCCTCCCGGCGGTTCCTCTGGTACCAGCGCACCCACCACCTGACCGTGGACGGATTCGGGGCGGCGCTCTTCGCCGAGCGCGTCGCCGCCCTCTACGCGCAGGAGACGGGCGGCCCACGGGCGGCCGCCCCCTCCTTCGGCTCGCTGGCCGACCTGCTGGCGGACGAGGAGGCGTACCGGGCCTCGGCGGCGTTCGACGCGGACCGGGACTTCTGGACGCGCAAGCTCGCCGACCGGCCGCGGCCCGTGTCGCTCTCCGACCGCTCCTGGCAGCCGGCCGCGCCGGTGCTGCGCCGTACGGCACGGATCCCCGCGGACCAGGCCGACCGGCTGCGCGCCGGCCTCGGCCGGTCCCTGGCACCGACGGCGGTGGCGGCGGTCGCCGCCCAGCTGCACCTCGTGACGGGCGCCGAGGACGTCGTCGTCTCGCTCCCCGTCACGGCCCGGCGAGGAGACGTCGCGCGGCGCACCCCCGGCATGCTGTCCAACACCGTCCCCCTCCGGCTGGCCGTGCACGGCGGCATGTCCTTCGCCGACCTGACCCGCCAGGCGGCGCTGGTGATCAAGGAGGCACTGCCGCATCAGCGCTACCGTGCCGAGGACCTGCACCGCGACCTGGGCTTCACCCGCGGCGAGCGCGGGGTCGTCGGCCCGATGGTGAACGTCATGACGTTCCCCCACACCTTCACCATGGGAGGCCACACCGCCGTCGCCCATAACCTCTCCAACGGCCCGGTCGGCGACATCGCCGTCGCGGTGGGCGGGCGCCAGGACGGCGCGGGTCTGAGTCTGGACACGGACGCGAGTTCGGCACGGTACACGGAAGGAGAGCTCGCCCATCACGAGCAGACCCTGCTCGGCCTCTTCCGTGCCGCTGCCGACGACCCGCAGACCGCCATCGGCTCCGTCGCGGTGGCCCCGGCCCCACGGGCGGTCAGGGCCGGGGCCCCGGCCTCGGGCGGAGAGGAGGCAGCGCCGGCGGCCCAGGCGGGCCCGGAGCCGGCCACCGCCGCTGACCAGGCCGAGCCGGGTGGGAGCGAGGCCGCTCAGGAGGCGATGGTCCAGTTGTTCCGGAGCGTCCTCGGTGTCGCCGAGGCGGCCCCGGACGACGCGTTCTTCGACCTCGGCGGCGACAGCATCACCGCGATCCAGCTCGTCTCCCGCGCGCGCGAGAGCGGGTGGGCCATCAGCCTCAAGCAGGTCTTCGCCCGCGAGACGCCGCGCGAGCTCGCGAAGGTCGCGGTTCCCGCGGCTCAGGAGCACGCGACCGCGGCGGGGCCTGCCCCGCACGACGCCGTCATGGGGCCCGTCCCGGCGAGTCCGGTGCTGAGATGGCTGGAGGAGCTGGGCGGCCCGGTGGACGCGTACCAGCAGTCCCTGCTCATTCGTACTCCCGCCGGACTCACGCAGGAGACCTTGCGGACGCTGCTGACCGCCCTGACCGACCACCACGACGTCCTGCGCGCCCGGCTGGTGGACGAGCACGGGTGGCGTCTGCACATCGCCCCGGTCGGCAGCACCACCGTGGAGGGGCTTGTCGAACGCGTCGCCGTGGAGGACTTCTCGGACGAGGAGACCGTCGCACTCGCCGCCACCCACGTCCGGAAGGCCGCCGAGCGGCTCGACCCATGGGCCGGCGCCCTGCTCCAGGCGTGCCTCTTCGACGGCGGCCCCGACCGGCGGGGGATGCTGCTGCTGGTGGTCCACCACCTCGCCGTGGACGGCGCTTCCTGGTACACGCTGCTGCGCGACCTGGCGCTCGCCTGGGAGGCCCACGGGGCAGGCCGCCCCATCGAACTGCCTCCGGTCGCGACCTCGGTCACGCGGTGGAACGGGCTTCTGGAGGATTCGGCCCACGACGCCGGGAGGCTGGCGGAACTGGCCCACTGGCGCTCCGTGCTGACCCCGGACGCCCCGTCGCTCGGGGAACGCCCCCTGGACCCGGCCGTGGACACGGCCGCGACCAGCACACGCAGGCACCTGGTCCTCGATCCGGCCCGCAGCGCCCCCCTGCTGTCCTCGGTGCCCGCCGCCGTGCACGGCACGATTCCCGATGTGCTGCTCACCGCGCTGGCCCTGGCGATCCCCGCATGGCGCGCGGAACGCGGGCTCCCCGCCTCCCACGACGTCCTGCTCGACCTGGAGGGCCACGGCCGGGCGGACGGCTCCCACGAGGCCGATCTGTCCCGTACCGTCGGCTGGTTCACGAGCATGCACCCCGTCCGGCTGAACCCCGCGGACGCAGGCGGCACGGTCCCCCAGGACGCCACCCAGGCACTCGCCCGGGTCAAGGAGCAGCTGCGCGCCGCCCCGGGGGACGGGCTGGGCTTCGGCCTGCTGCGCCACCTCAACGCGGACACCGGACGGGAGCTGCGCGGTCTGGCGAAGCCGGAGATCCTCTTCAACTACCTGGGACGGCTCCCCGGCCGCGAGGACGCCGACTGGAGCCCGGTGCCCGCCGCCGACGTCCTGAGGGACGGGCGCGACCCCCGCGGCCCGGCCGGCCACGGACTCACCATCGACGTCCTGGTCCGGGAGGACAGCGGCGGGCCCCGGCTGGAAGCCGGCTTCAGCGCTCCGGCCGGATGGCTCCGCGACGCGGACCTGGACCGGCTGTGCACGCTCTGGGACGAGGCCCTGGGCGCCCTCGCAGCCGCTGCCGCGGGCCGCGAGGTCAGTCGGCACACCCCCTCCGACCTCTATCTCACCGGGCTCGGCCAGGACGAGGTCGATGATCTGGAAGCCGAACTGGAACGGTGGGCCTAGAACCTATGCGTACCTCCCGACTGGAAGACGTCTACCCCCTCACCCCGCTGCAGTCGGGGCTGTACTTCCACGCCCGGCTCGCCGGGGCGGCGGCCGACCTCTACACCGCACAGCTGACCCTCGACCTGACGGGCCCGCTGGATCCTGAACGCCTCGCCCGGTCCTGCACGACCGTCGTGCAGCGCCACGCCCCGCTCCGCGCCGGATTCAAGACCCGTGCCACCGGCGACCCCCTGCAGTTCGTCGTCCGTGACGTCGCGCCCCCGTGGTCCACCTCCGATCTGCGCGGGGCGGACCCGGACCGCAGGGCCGCCCAGCGGGAGCGGCTGATCGCCGGTGACCGGCGCCGGCCTTTCGACCTCGACCGTCCCCCGCTCGTGCGCTTCAGGCTGATCCGGACCGGGGACGAGCAGTGGACCCTGGTGATGACCAACCACCACCTGGTGCTCGACGGCTGGTCGTTCCCGGTACTGGTGCAGGAGGTCTTCCGCGTCTACACCGAGGGCGGGGAGGCCGCCGGCCTTCCCGAACCCGCCCCGTTCCGTTCCTACCTGGAGTGGCTGGCGGACCAGGACCACGCCGAGGCGGTAGCGGCCTGGCGGGAGTCCTTCGAGGGCTTCGACCAGCCGGCCATGGTGGCGTCCGCCACCGCGGCGGTGCCTCCGCGGCACCAGCAGCTGCCCCGCACGGTCGTCTCCGTGCTGCCGGAGGCCGAGACGCGGGCCCTGGGCGCTCTCGTCCGCGGCCAGGTCACCCTGAACACCGTGGTGCAGGGAGCGTGGGGCCTGCTGCTCGGCTGGATGACCGGCAGCCAGGACGTCGTCCTGGGCACCGTCGTGTCCGGCCGGCCTCCGGAGCTCCCCGGTGTCGAGTCCATGGTCGGACTGCTCACCAACACCGTTCCGGTACGGGTGCGGCTCGACGCCGACGAGTCCGTGCCCTCCTACCTCGGCCGGCTGCGGGACGAGCAGGCCCGACTGCTGCCCCACCACCACCTGGGACTCCAGGACCTGCACGACCTGACCGGGCTGCCCGCCCTCTTCGACACGGTGACCGCCTTCGAGAACTATCCGGTCGACGCCGCCGCGGGCGACGAGCTGGCCCCGGGCATCAAGTTGACCGGCGCGGACATCGCGGACGCGACCCACTACGCCCTCACCCTCACCGTCGTCCCCGGCACCGAGCTGGAGATACGCCTCGGCTACCAGCCCCACCTCATGACGGCCGAGGAGGCGCGGTCCTGGCTCGACCGGCTCGTCGAGCTGCTGGCGATGATGGCCGCGGGAGACGGGAGCACCCTCCGGGACCTGATCCCCCTGCTCCCGGGTGAGAAGGAAGAACTCCTGGAGCGCTGGCACGGAGCGGTGCGGGACATCCCGGAGGGAACCCTGGCCGACGGGTTCGAAGCACAGGCGGAGCGCACCCCCGACGCCGACGCGGTCGTCTTCGGAGGGTCCGCCGTCTCGTACCGCGAACTGAACGACAGGGCCAACCGGCTGGCGAGGCTCCTCGTCGGCCGCGGAGCGGGCCCGGGGCGGCGCGTCGCCCTCATGCTGCCCCGCTCCACCGACATGGTGGTGGCCCTGCTCGCGGCCCTGAAGTCCGGTGCCGCCTACATTCCCGTGGACCCGCACCTCCCGGCGGAGCGGGTGCGGTTCATGCTGGACGACGCGAAGCCCGACGTCGTGCTCACCACGGAGGAACTGCTGTCCGTCGTCGGAGCGGACGTGCCGACCGTCACCGCGCAGCAGGGCGACGACGGCTTCCGCGCACTGACGGAGGGCCTGTCCGCCGGCAACCTGACGGAGGGAGAACGCCCTGCCGAGCCGACGGCCGCCGACCCGGCATGGATCGTCTACACCTCGGGATCCACCGGCCGGCCCAAGGGCGTCGTGGCCGGCCACCGCTCCGTCCTCAACCGCATCGCCTGGTACGCCGCCGAGTTCCCGTACGACCCGGACGAGACGGTGATCGCCAAGACGACCCTCAGCTTCGTCGACGGCTCCGTCGAACTGCTGGGAGCCCTGCTGAACGGCGCCCGGATCGCCCTCGCCGACAGCGAGACCGCCCGCAGCGCGATCGCTCTCGCCGCGATGATCGAGGGCACGGGACCGTGCCGGATCACGGTCGTCCCGAGCCTGCTGGGAGCGCTGCTGGAAGAGGCCGGCCGGCGTGACCTGACGTCCTGCGGCCTCTGGGTGTCCAGCGGTGAGGCCCTCACCCCCGAACTGGTCCGGCAGTTCCGCTCCCTCCTGCCGGGGGCGCGCCTGATCAACTTCTACGGCTCGTCCGAGGCCGGAGCGGACAGCCTCTACGCCGAGGCGGACGGGCCCGAGGTCTTCCTCGGCCGCCCCGTGTGGAACACCAGGACCTATGTGCTCGACGCATGGCAGCGCCCGGTTCCCGTGGGAGTGGTGGGCGAACTGCACCTCGCCGGCGCCTGCCTCGCCGACGAGTACCTCAATCAGAGCGGACTGACGGCGGAGCGCTTCCCGGCGTGCCCCTTCGGGGACCCGTCCGACGGGCGGATGTACCGCACGGGTGACCTGGTCAGCCGCCGCCCCGACGGCAGGCTCGTGTTCCACGGGCGCGTCGACGGACAGGTCAAGATACGGGGCTTCCGGATCGAACCGGGCGAGATCGAAGCGGTTCTTGCGGCCCACCCGGACGTGGAAGCCGCGGTGGTCGTCGACCGCCCCGGCACCGAGGGCAGGCCCCGGCTCATCGCGTACGTCGTCCCCGCACACCCCGGCCGGCCGCTCGACGGGACGCAGCTGCGCGCACACCTGGTCGGGCAGCTCCCCGAGTACATGGTTCCCGCGCTGGTCCTCCCGCTGTCCGAGGTGCCGCTGACCGGCAGCGGCAAGATCGACCGCAAGGCGCTGCCCGCCCCCGACTTCCAGTCGGCCTCATCCGGCCGCGCGGCACGGACGGAGCGGGAAGAGCTCCTGTGCGGGCTGTTCGCCGAGGTGCTGGGTCTCGACCGGGTGACGATCGACGACTCCTTCTTCCACCTGGGCGGACACTCGCTGCTGGCCACGCGGCTCATCGGCCGGATCCGGCGGGAGTTGGGTGTGGAAGTCGCCCTGCGCACCCTCTACGAGGCCCCGACGGTCGCCCACCTCGCCGGAACGCTGGAGGAGCGGCCCGCGGCCGCACGTCCGGCGCTGGGGCCGATGGAGCGGCCGGAGGAGTTGCCGCTGGCGCCGGTACAACGCCGCCTCTGGTTCCAGAACAGGCTGGAGGGCGCGAACGGCAACTACAACATGCCGATGGCGCTCAGGCTGACCGGGCCGCTCCACCGTGCCGCCCTGCACCGGGCCGTCAACGACGTCGTCGCCCGGCACGAGAGCCTGCGTACCGCCTTCCCCGACTGGGACGGCGTTCCGCAGCAGGTGGTGCTCGAACCGGACGAGGCGCCTGTCGAGTTGCCGCTCGTGGTGACGACCGAGGAGGACCTGCCGGGCCTGCTCGCCGCCGAAGCCCGCCATCCGTTCGACCTCACCGGGGAAACGCCGGTACAGGCACGTCTGTTCGAGATCGGGGAGCAGGAGCACGTACTCCTGCTGGTGCTGCACCACATCGCGTGCGACGGCTGGTCGCTCACCCCCCTGGCCAGGGACATCGCCCGGGCCTACGCCGCGTCGGCCGCCGGCACCCGGCCGGCGTGGACCGACCTCGCCGTGCAGTACGCGGACTACACCCTGTGGGTCCACCAACTGCTCGGCGGAGCCGACCTGCCGGAATCGGAGCTCAACCGCCAGACCGCGTTCTGGACCAGGGAACTCGCCGGACTACCGGACCGGTTGGAGATGCCCGCCGCGGCCGAGCGCCCGCGGACCCCCTCGTACCGGGCCGGGCACCTCGACGCCCGGATCCCGGTGCCCGTGCAGGAGCCGCTGCACGCGCTGGCGACCCGGTGCGGCGTCAGCCTGTTCATGGTGTGCCAGGCCGCATTGGCCGCCCTGCTCACCGAGCGGGGCGCGGGCACGGACGTGGCGATCGGGACACCGGTCGCCGGACGCACCGACGACGCCCTCGACGACCTCGTGGGGTTCTTCGTGAACACACTGGTGCTGAGGACCAGGACGGATGGGAACCCTACGTTCCGAGAGCTGCTGTCGAGGGTCCGCACGACCGATCTCGCGGCGTACGCGCACCAGGACGTGCCCTTCGACCACATCGTCCAGGCGGTCAACCCCGACCGGTCGGCGGGCCGCCATCCGCTGTTCCAGGTCATGCTCGCCTTCCAGAACAACGCCCTGCCCGACCTGTCGCTGCCCGGCCTCGACGTGAGGACCGAGCCGCTGCCGGACCAGCCGGCACGGTTCGACCTGCGGTTCGAGCTGGCGGAGCGCCGGACCGCCGGCGGCACGCCCGACGGCATCGGAGTCCGCCTCACCTACGCGGTCGACCTCTTCACCGCCGAGGCGGCGCAGGAGCTGCTGCACGGCTACACGGTCCTGCTGGAGCGGGTGGCCACGGACCCCGAGTACGTCGTGGGCGCGACGGCCGGCGGCTGACCACGGCGGACACCCGGAGACGACGGCCCGCCGACGCGTTCGGCGGGCCGTCGCCGTTCCTCCCCGCGGACTCCGGCGCGTGCGGTACCCGGACAGCACGGAAAGGCCCGTCCGGCCGAGCTGACCGCTCGGCCGGACGGGCCTGGTACGTACGGGTCCCGGGCAGGGACCGCGGTTCGAGGGGTGTCCGCTCACCCGGCCCGGTGGGAGGCCACACCGGACAGCCTGTCCGCGATCCGGGGGCCGATGTCGGCCACGGCCACCGGGCCGGTCATCTCCCCGTGAGTGCAGGCGACGTCCACGGTGTGCACCCGGCCCGTCAGGTAGGGCGACCAGTCTCCGGCGGACGGCGCGTCGCCGGTCCGGCCCACCGCGGCGGTGAAGAGGAGCAGGTCACCGTCGAACACGGCAGGCCGGAAGCCGTGGGCCAGGACGACGTTCCGCCGGAACGTCTTGGCCATGGCCAAGACCTGCTGCTCCTCCAGATCGGCGAGGACGCCGCCGGCGGTGTCGGCCGCCTCGGTGAACTCCGCAGGCGTCATCGAAGGCCCGGGAGCGTCCGGCACGCCGTATCCCAGGGACACGAGCAGCTCCCGGAGCCCGTCCGAGGAGAGCGCGGCGGGCACGGCACGGTCGCACAGCGGATAGGCGTCGAGCACCGCGAGCAGGGCGACCGTCTCACCGGCCTCCTGCAGGAGCGTGGCCATGGCCTGGGCCACGAGTCCTCCGAACGACCAGCCGCACAGGTGGTACGGGCCGGACGGCTGCACCGAGCGGATCAGGCGCACGTAGCCCGCGGCCACCTCTTCGACGTCCGCGGCCGGCTCCCCGCCGGTGAGCCCCGCGTCCTGCAGCGCGTAGACGGGCCGATCGGCCCCGACGTGTCGCAGCAGCCCCGAGTAGACCCACCCGACGCCGGCGGCGGGGTGGACGCAGAACAAGGGCGCGGCCGCACCGGTGGCCCGCAGGGGAAGCAGCACCGCGAACGGATCCCCGCCCGCATCGCGACCCAGCAGCGGTGCGAAACGCGCCACCGTAGGAGCCTCGAACAGGCTGCGCACGGTCAGCTCGGTACCGAACACCGCCCGGATCCGGCCCATCAGCCGGATGGCGGCGAGTGAGTGCCCGCCCTGCTGGAAGAAGTCGTCGTGGATGCCCACCGCCCGCACCCCGAGTACCTCGGCGAACAGGCTGCACAGCACCTCCTCGACGGGGTCGCGCGGCGGGGTGAAGGCATGGGCGGTCCGGGCACGCGGAGCTGGCAGGGCCGCACGGTCCAGCTTGCCGTTGGGTGTCAAGGGGAGCGCGTCGACGATCACGAACTGCGACGGCACCATCGGGCCAGGCAGGCGCAGAGCGGCTTCCCGCCGCACGTCCTCGGTGAACAGGCCGGGGTCGGACCAGCCCTCGCCGGGGACCGCGGGTGCTCCGTGTGCCCCGGCCCGGCCGGAGGACGGAGTCCCCGCCGTGCGGGGCCGGGTCGCGTAGACGGTGACCAGTCCGGTGTCCGCGAGCATGTGCTGCCCGTCGACCGCGACGCGGTACCCCCTGGCCTCCAGGTGCCGCTGGATCCAGTCGACCTGCCCGGGCAGGTCGTGGGCCTCGATGACGAGTTGGCGGACGAGGGGCCAGTGCTCGTCACGCAGCCCGAGCAGGACCTCCCGCTCGCTCTTCTCCGCGTCGATCTTCAGCAGGTCGATCCGGTCGACGCCGGTCTCCTCGATGACGTCGGAGAGCGTCCGCAGGACACAGGTGACGTCCACGTGCCTGAGCCGTTCGGTCAGCAGGCTGTCCAGGTCGGCCTCGCTGCCGGGAGCGGGAGGCTCGCCACCCCGACTCTCGTTGCGGACGAACGCCTCCAGTACGCCGCGCTCCTCGGCGAGGTCGCCGAACCGCCCCGACATGATCGACAGCTGCGGGTAGTAGGTGAACGTGGCGCTCCCCGAGCTCTCCGCGATGCCGCAGGGGAACAGCCGCGCGTCGACTCCGTGGATCCGTGTGTTGAGCTCGAGCAGGCGGAACAGCTGCGGTATGGGCTCGAACGAGTAGATGACGCTGCCCGGGCACGATCGGGCGACCGAGAGCGAGAACAGGCCGATGTGGGCACCCACGTCGAAGACGCGGGAGCCTTCCGGCAGGACGATGCCGTGCCGCTGGTACTCGTGGCCCTCGAAGATCTCCCGGTAGAGGAAGTCCGTCTCGGTCGGATTGTTGGCGGCGATCACCATGTCGTTGGGAAGGGTGTGCAGCTCACCGGCCGCGAGGGCCCCCTCGCCCTCGAGCCGGCACAGGTTCCGCAGGGGCGCCGCCGCGATGTGGTCGGGCACGATGTGGGCGACCAGTTGCGTTCCGCCGGAGCCGTCGGCTGCAGGGGTCACCACGGCCTCGGCGACCGCGGGATGCCGCACCAGCACCGCTTCGATCTCACCGGGCTCGATCCGCACACCACCCACCTTGACCTGGTGGTCGGTGCGTCCGGCGTAGTGGACGGCCCCGTCGTCGCGGATGCGGGCGAGGTCCCCGGTGCGGTACATGCGGGTGCCGGGAGGGCCGAACGGGTCGGGAAGGAAGCGTTCGGCCGTCAGCCCGGGCCTCTGCACGTACCCCGTCGCCAGCTGGACGCCCGCGATGTAGAGCTCTCCCGTCACGCCGGGGCCGACCGGACGGAGATCGGCGTCCAGGACGTACAGCTGGGTGTTCCACACGGGCCGGCCGATCGGAACCGGACCCGGCCGGTCGTCCGGCCGGCACCGCCAGTAGGACACGTCCACGGCGGCCTCGGTGGGCCCGTAGAGGTTGTGCAGCTCCGCGTCCAGCACCTCGAAGAACCGGTCCCGCAGCTCGCCCGACAGCGCTTCACCGCTCGCGAACACCCGGCGCACGGTGGTGCACAGGCGCGTGGTCGGCTCGTCGGTGAACAGGCGCAGCATGGACGGCACGAAATGGAGGGTGGTGATCCGCTGTGCCCGGATCACCTCGGTGAGGTAGGCGGGGTCGCGGTGTCCGTCCGGGGCGGCCACCACGAGGCACGCCCCGACGCTCAAAGGCCAGAAGAACTCCCACACCGACACGTCGAAGCCCGCGGGGGTCTTCTGCAGCACGCGGTCGTCGTCGCCGAGGGGGTGCTCGGCCTGCATCCAGCGGAGGCGGTTCACGATCGCGGCATGGGACACCGCGACGCCCTTGGGGCGACCCGTGGATCCCGAGGTGTAGATCACGTAGGCCGTGTTCAGCGGGTGCGGGGCCGGGAGCGGTCGGCCCGCGGGGTCCGCCGGGCCCGGCTCGGCCGCCCGTCTGACGTCGTCGGCGGTCAGCACCAGCAGCGCCCCGGCATCGTCGACCATGTGCCGGATCCGCTCGTCCGGGCTGTCCGGATCGAGCGGCAGGTAAGCGGCCCCGGCCTTGTGCACGGCGTACAGCGCGACGACGAGTTCGACCGAACGCGGTACGCGCACCGCGATGACCGTCCCGGGGCCCGCACCCTTCGCCACGAGCGACACCGCCAGCCGGTGTGCCCTCTCGTCGAGCTCGGCATAGGTCAGCGAGACTCCGTCGGCGATGAGCGCGACGGCCTCGGGAGTCCTGGCCACCTGGGCCGAGAACAGGTCCGGCAGGGTCTCTGCCGTCATGCCGTGAGCTGACTTGTCGCCCATGACGTCACTTCCCAATACTGTTGGACTGATGACCGGGCCGGGTGGCTCCGCGACGGCCCGGCCCCGACGGGGCAACGGGCCCGGATCACTGGCCGGCGCTTCTGGATCTCTTCCGCGGCTACCGCCGGGGGACGGGACGGCCTCCGGCGGCCGGGTCCTCCGCCTGCCTCACAGGCAGGTCGTAGACCCGGCGGATACTGGTGCCGAGCCGGCCGATGTCCGCTCCGTAGACGTGGATGGAGACGGTCCGGCCGGCGGCCGTGCTGCGGACGTCGTGGATGTCGCCCGGCGGAGCGAGGGCCGCCACGGCACCGACCCCGCTCGTGGTGGTGTCCACGGCGAGGAGATGCCGCTGCTCCGGACTGCCGGAGAGGCGGTAGACGGTCTCCTCCTCGGCACCCTCGTGGATCCCGATGACGCACCAGCAGACGTGATCGTGTACCGGGGTGCGCTGACTCGCCAGCCAGACGAGGGCGACGACGGAGAAGGAGCCGTCCGCCTCGACGTGAAGGACGTGCTGCTTGTATCCACCCCGCTCGGCCTCTTGCTGGGCGGGGGTCAGGAGGTCGGCACGCCCGAGGTGCGGGGCGAGCGCCGCGGCCACTTCCCAACCGGCCTCCCCGGCGGAAGCCTCCGGCCGGGCGCGCAGCGCGGCCCGGACCTCCTCGACGAGCCGGGTCAGGCGCGGGGTGCGGGGCTGGGAGGGCAGGTGCTGCGCCCCCGTGCCCGCGGACGCCGTCCCGGGCCGTTCCCGGTCAGCACCCGGAACCGCGTTCACCTGCACTGCTGTCTCCTTTCACTTCACTGCTGACGGCGGCTGCGAGAGCGGGCCATGCGGTTCTGCTGCTGCTGACGCCGTGAGCCGGCACGGTTGCGCACCTCCTCGAGTGAGTTCCTGACGTCCTCGGCGGGGACGGTGCCTCCTCCGTCCACCAGCGCCGCCAGGCGGGCGATCGTCAGGGACTCGTAGAGCTGGGCGACCGTCAGCGACGTGCCGAGCGACCTGTTGACGGTGGAGATGAGCTGAATGGCGACCAGGGAGCTTCCGCCGAGGTCGAAGAAGCTGTCGTCGACGCCGATCTGCTCGATGCCCAGCAGTTCCTGCCACATCGCGCAGAGACGGCGCTGGACCGTGCCGTGCGGGGCCGTGTAGGCACTGGGCACCTCGGGGCGCGGGTGCACGGTCCGGGGCGAATCCAGGCCGCTCAGTCTTTCGTCGGCCTCCTGGTCCTGGCCGCGCAGGGTGAAGGCGTTCTCGACCAGGTGGCGCGCGTCGACGGGCGTGACGATCAGCTGGGGTTCGTGCGAGCCCGACAGACCGCGCTCCAGTGCCTCGATCGCATCGGCGGGAGCCATGCCGCGCTCGGCCACGTCCTTGCCCCGGGCCTGCGCCAGCTCGTTGCCCGGATCCGCCGCGACGGCCATGCCGACCTCCTGCCACGGACCCCAGTCCACGGTGAGCACGCGGGGCGAGGGCCCCGCGCCCGACGCGTGGGCATGGGCGTAGGCATCGAGGAAGCAGTTGGCCGCCACGTAGTCCACGAGCCCGAAGTCGCCCACGTTGGCGGAGTTGGAACCGAAGAGCACCATGAAGTCGGGCTTCACCGGGGCGAGGGCCCGTTCGAGAGTGAGCGTTCCGCCGACCTTCGGGGCCATGACCGCGGCGGCCTCCTCCAGGGTCTTGAGCTGCGCGAGCCCGCCGCCGACGACCCCTGCGGCGTGGAACACGCCGTCGATCCGCCCCCAGGCGTCCGTGACCTGGGACACCGCCGCCTCCGTCTGCGCGGGATCGCAGACGTCCGCCGCGATCACCCGGACCTCGGCGCCCAGGTCCCTGATCTCCCGCAGCTTCTGGACGGTCCCGGTCGGAGCGGGCCCCCCGGCCCGCGCGCCCGGCCGCTCCGCCCCGTCCTCCGCGGGGACGGGAGTGCGGGCCAGCAGGGCCAGCTTGCGGCCCGGCCTGGACAGATGGGCCGCGAGCGCCAGTCCGAGACCACCGGTGCCGCCCGTGATCAGGTAGACACCGTCCTCGCGCAGGACCGACGTCCCGTCCTCCGCGGGAGGGAGCGGGGCGGGTGCGAAGGTCTGGGACCAGCGGTGCGGCCCCCGGTGTGCCACTGCGGCGTGTGCCGGCGGTACCGTGAACTCGGCGACCAGCCGGGCGGCGTGCTCGTCGGCGGACGAGCCGTCCAGGACGATGTCGACGCTGCGACAGGCCAGCCCGGGGTGCTCCCGCGGGATGACCCGGCAGGGCCCGAGCACGGTGGCCTTGAGCGGCATGAGAGGCTCGGACCCGATCACGTCGTGGATCCCGTTGCTCACCACCCACACGGAGCGCTCGGCCCCGTCGGCCAGACCGTTGAGGGCCTGCGAGAGCAACAACAGGCTGTTGAACCCCAGCCACAGCGAAGCGGTGTCCTCCTGGGGCGCCTCCTGCGGTGCGGGGCCGTCGGTGACGCCCCAGCAGTGGGCGACGAACGCGGGTACGGGGCCGTCCTCGGCAAGGCCCCGTACCAGACGGCCGTAGTGCGACGAGTCGCGCGGGTCGATCGTGAACCCGCCACCGTCCCGCCGGTCCCACGCCGATCCCGCCGCCACCGTCGTGACCACGGCACCGGCAGCCCGCAGACGGGCCGCCACCGCCTCGCCGAGCCCGAGGGTATCGGTGAACACCAGCCAGCGTTCGCCGGCGTGGTCGGGCCGCGCGGGCGGCAGGGCGGTGCGCTCCCACGAGGGGATCTGGAACCAGTCCGTGACATCGGGCCGTCGTCGCGCGGATCCGCGCTCCGCGGTGGCGCCCGTGCGCCGCTCCAGCCAGTACCGCTGCCGCTGGAACGGGTACGTGGGCAGGCCGACGCGCCGGCGCCGCTCGTGCCCGTAGACGCCTGTCCAGTCCGGTTCGCAGCCGTTCAGCCACAGTTGGCCGAGCGCGCGCTGCGCGGCCTCCACCGGGTGCCGCCCGTCCCGCCGGTGGGGCAGCGTGGCGGTGACCAGGCGTGCGGAAGGCCCGGTGAGGACGCGTCGTGCCAGGCTGCTGAGCGTGGTCCCGGGACCGATCTCGAGGAACACCAGGTCCGGATCGGCCGCCAGGGTGTGCACCCCGGTGGCGAACTCGACCGGGCTCAGGATCTGCCGGCCCCAGTACTGCGGGTCCTGTGCCTGCTCGGCGGTGATCCAGGTGCCCGTCACGTTCGACACGAAGCGCACCGAGGGCTCCCGGCGGGGGACCGCCGCGACGGCCGCCGTGAACTCCTCGACCATTGGCGCCATGAGGGCCGAGTGGAAGGCGTGCGACGTCGCCACCGGGTGAGTGGGGATTCCGAGGGCCGCGAGCCGCCCGGCGAAGGCCGCCACATCGGCCTCCGGCCCGGCCACCACGCAGTCCTTCGGGCCGTTGTGGGCGGCGAGCGACAGACCCTCCGGCAGCAGGGCCAGGACGGAGTCGCGGTCCGCCACCACGTTCAGCATGGAACCCCGCTGCCGGCGCTGCATCAGCGCTCCGCGGAGGACGACCAGACGCAGTGCGTCCGGCAGGGTGAACACCCCTGCCAGGCAGGCCGCGACGAGTTCGCCGAGGCTGTGCCCGAGCAGTGCCGCGGGCTTCACGCCCCACGACTCCCACATGCGGGCAAGCGCGTACTCCAGGACGAACAGCGCGGGCTGCGCGGCTTCCGTCTGGTTCAGCGCGGCGGCCGCCTGCGCCGACTCCCGGTCACCGAGGAGGTGGTTGCGTACCGTCGTGCCGGTCCCGCTCCCGGCCAGGGCCCGGGTACAGGCGTCGACGGCCTGACGGAACACCGGTTCCTGCGCGTACAGCTCGGCCGCCATGCCCGGGTACTGGCCCCCCTGACCGCTGAGCAGGAACGCGACGCCCGGCCGGCCGCCCTCGTGGTGGCCGTCGACGACGCGTGCGGGATCGGCGGCCGCCAGGGCGTCCGCCACGGCCGGACCGTCCGGGCCCGTGACGATGCGGCGCACCGGAAAGACGTGCCGCCCCACCGCCGCGGTGTAGGCGGCGTCCTGCAGGGGCGTCCCGCCGGTACGGAGGACCCCCGCCACACGTTCACTGAGCTCGTCCAGCGCCTCCTTGCTGCGGGCGGAGAGCACCAGCAGCTGCGAGGAGCGGGCCGACCCCACGGCGGCGGGAGCGGCCGGCGCCTCCTCCAGCACGACGTGGGCGTTGCTGCCACCGAAGCCGAAGGCGCTCACACAGGCCAGCCGGGGGCGCTCCGACCGGGGCCACGGGGCGCGCTCGCGCTGGACGACGAACGGGCCGGCCGCGAAGTCGATGGCGGGATTGGGAGAGTCGAAGTGCAGGGTCGGCGGCAGCGTCTCGTGCCACAGGGACAGCACTGTCTTCAGCAGCCCGGCGATGCCCGCCGCCGCGTCCAGATGACCGATGTTCGACTTGAGGGAGCCCAGGGCCACGGTGCCGGGCAGCACCCCCTCGTACACCTGGGTCAGGGCGCGGATCTCGATCGGATCGCCCATGACCGTGCCCGTACCGTGTGCCTCGACGTAGCCGATGGCCGACGCCGGGGTGCCCGCGTCACGAAGGGCGGCGCGGATGACCTCCGCCTGGCCGGTCACCGCCGGCGCCGTGAAGCCGACCTTGACCGCGCCGTCGTTGTTGACGGCGGAACCCTTGATGACCGCGTACACGGTGTCGCCCGCGTCCAGCGCATCACTGAGGCGCTTGAGCGTGACCACCCCCGCCCCGCTGCCGAACAGCGTTCCCGCAGCCCGGGAGTCGAACGGCCTGCAGTGACCGTCGGGAGAGAGGAAGGACCCCTCCTGGTGCAGGTAGCCCTGGTTGTGTTCCGCGTTGATGAACACCCCGCCGGACAGGGCCATGTCGCATTCCCCGTCGCGCAGCGAGCGGCAGGCGAGGTGGACGGCGACGAGCGAGGTCGAACACGCGGAGCGCAACGAGACGCTGGGGCCGCGCAGATCGAGCTTGTACGAGACGCGGGAGGCCAGGAAACCCAGTTCGTTCCCGAGGAGGACCTGCGTTCCGCCGGTGCTGTCGACGACCTCGGGGTTCGAGTAAATGTTGGCGAGGTAGTTGTTGGTGCCGGCCCCCCCGAACACACCGACGCGCCCGCTCACCTGTGCGGGGGTGTAACCGGAGTGCTCCAGGGCCTCCCAGGCGGTCTCCAGGAACACGCGGTGCTGCGGATCCATCGTCTCCGCCTCGCGCGCGGTGTAACCGAAGAATCCGGCGTCGAACCCCGTGACGTCGTCGAGACAGGCACCGGCGGGCACGAAGTTCGGCTGGGCGATGGTCTCGCGCGACGCACCGGCCGCGATCAGCTGCTCTTCGGTGAAGAACGAGACAGACTCCACGCCGTCGCGGATGTTCGCCCAGAATTCGTCCAGATTGCGGGCGCCGGGGAAGCGCCCGGCCATTCCGACGATCGCGATGTCACGGTCTGCGTGCTGCCCGAACTCGTGGTCTGCCACTGTTTCTCCGTCATCAGAACAAGACAAGAAGGGGGTCCCCGCCGTCGCCACCCCGTCGTCGCCGCGCCGGTTCCGGCGGCGAGCCGGGTGGCAAGGGGCCGAGGGCGGGAGGGATCAGGAGGGTTCGACCATCCGGCTGCGCCCGGTCAGGTTGAGGAGGACCGTCTGGTCCGGACGGATCCGGCCCGCCGCCGCTTCGTTGCGTACCGCCGCGACGGTTGCCGCCGAGGCGTAGCACACGTCGATCTCCTCGAGTTCCGCGAGCATGCGCCGCGCCTCGACGAGCTCCTCGCGGGGGGCCCGGACGATCGACCCCCCGGTCTGCGTGGCGATGGCGTGCAGGTACGGGTAGTAGGGCGAGCCGTCACCGAGGAGGATGGCCGTCGCCAGTCCCGACGGCTGTTCGATCACGTCGTCCGCGGTGAGCTCCGTCCGGCCCTCCATCCAGGCGTTGGCCGCCGGTGCGCAGGACTGCTCCTGGACCATGAGGAACCGCGGCATCCGGTCGAGCTCGCCGAGGGCCAGGTACTCGCGCATGCCCTTGTGCGCGGCGAGCATGCCCATACCGCTGCTGACGGCCTGCACCACGACGTCAGGAGTGCGGTCCATCGCGTCGAGGGCCTCCAGGTAGGCCAGCTTGAGACCCTCCCGCCGAGCCCAGTTGAAGAACCCGGCGTCCAGGTGGAGCCCGTGCGCTGCGGCGAACCGGCGGGCCTCGGCGGACGCCTCCACGTAGCTTCCCGCGACCACGGTCAGTGAGGTCCGCTCGTCCTGCGCCACGAAGTGGTTGCGGACGAAGTCCTCGCCGCAGAAGAAGATCCCGCGCATCGCGGGATCCATCTGTACCGCCCGGGCGAGGGCGGTCGAGCTGTTCCCCGTGCTCGACGCGACGAATTCCTTGACTCCGAACTGGCGCAGCACGGCCGGCACCAGCGAGGCGAGACGGTCCTTGGTGGTGCGGGTCGGCTGCTGGGACTCGTCCTTGACCCACAGGTCCGGGACCCCGATGGCTGCTCCGAGCCGCGGCGCCGGCCGGCAGGGCGTCCTGCTGGTCACGCCGCTGTCGAGGAAGTCCCTCGCCGTCAAAGGCAGGAGGTCGAAGTAGACCTGCTCCGGATCCGCGTGGTCGTACCGGGTCAGCCGTTCCAGCGAATACCGGGGCTCCAACGCACCCGCGCAGCTCGGACATCGGTACACGAGGGCGGGCGGGAACACGCTCTCGCAGAGCAGGCAGACCAGGTCGAACTTCTCGGCCGCTTCGACGTGCTTCGTGGCAACCATGGAGGATGCGGGGTCCCTTCGGAGGGGTGCAGCGGGGCGCAAAGGAGGCAGGGAAACGAGAACGCCCCCCGGTCCGGGCCGGGAGGCGTTCTCGTGGACGGGAGCGGTTCAGCCTTCGCCGTTCCAGGAGCGCCAGAGGGCGGCGTAGGGCCCGTTCGCGGCGGTGAGCTCGTCGTGCGTGCCGAGCTCGACGATGCGGCCCGCCTCCATGACCGCGACGCGGTCGGCGTCGTGGGCGGTCTGCAGGCGGTGTGCGATGGCGATGACGGTGCGGTCCGAGCGGACGGCGGCCATGGCCCGCTCGGCCTGACGGGCGGTCGTGGGATCCAGCAGTGCCGTCGCCTCGTCGAGGATCAGCGTGTGCGGATCCGCGAGCTGGACCCTGGCGAGCGTGAGCTGCTGGGCCTGGGAGGCTTGCAGTTCGACTCCGCCCGCGCCCAGCATGGTGTCGAGCCCGTCGGGGAGGTCCCGTACCCAGTCGACCTCCATCATGGCGAGCGCCTCGAGGATGGCGTCGTCGTGGGCGTCCGGGGCCGCCATCGTCATGTTGTCCCGGAGGGTGCCGATGAACACGTGGTGTTCCTGCGTGATCAGGACGATGCGGGTACCCAGCTCGCCGGCTGCGGCCAGGTCGGCGACCTTCACACCGCCGACCAGGACGTCACCGGCGTCCGGCAGGTCCACACCGGACAGCAGCCTGCCGAGGGTGGACTTGCCGGCTCCCGAAGGACCGACTACCGCCAGCCGCTCGCCCGGTCGTACCAGCAGGCCGACATCGGTCAGCACGTCCTGCGCGCCCGTGTAGGAGTACCGGACTCCGCTGACCGTGATGCGGTCGTCCTCGGGCTGCCGGACCTCGGACCGCGGCTGCTCCGCCACCAGGCCGACGCCCTTGATCCGGGCGAACGACGCACCGCTGCGCTGGAGCTGCTCGACCCAGGCGAGCGCACGGTCGAGGGGATCGACCAACTGCCACATGTACAGGCTGCCGGACACGACCGCGCCCAGGCTCAGCGTCCCGTTCAGGTAGCTGAGGCCGCCCACCAGGAGGATGAGCGCCATGGGCAGGGAGTGGGCGAACTCGGTGACGGGGAACAGCACGGTCCGCAGCCGCAGGGTTCGCACGCCCGCGGCGTACGTCGTGTCGACGGCCTTGTCGATCGTGCCGTTCTGCCGGCGGCGCAGACCGAAGGCCTCGACGGTCCGGGCACCGTGGGCGGTGGCGTTCAGGGCTTCGGCCACGCCACCCGCGGCCGCTCCCTCGGCGAGGTACGCGTCCCGCGCACGGGCGAGGTACCAGCGGCTGACCCACCACACCATGGGCAGGCCGACGAGCGAGCAGAGCCCCACGAGGGGGTCGAGGAGGAACACGGCCACGAAGATGAACAGCACCTGGACGCCGGCGATGAACACATCGGGCGCCGCGTTGCGCAGCGTGGCGGCCACCGTGCCGACGTCCAGCGAGGAGCGCGTCACCAGGTCGCCGGTGCTGACCTGGTCGACGACACGCCCCGGGAGCGCGAGCGCGCCGTCGATGACTTCCTCGCGGAGCCGGGCGAGCGCGCGCTCGCCGAAGCGGTGCGAGAAATAGCGTGCGTAGCGGATCAGGATCAGCTGCGCCAGGGCGAAGGCGAGGACGGCGGCTGCCATCCCGTCCACCTGCGAGACGGTCATGTCCCCGGCCTCGATCCGGGTGACGATCCGGCCCAGCAGCCAGGGGCCGGCCAGTCCCGCGAGAGAGGCGAGGCAGGTCAGGACGATTATCCCCGCCATGGACCGCCCGTCGTCCTTCAAGAGCTGCCAGCTGGCCCGGCGTACCGTCGCGGCATCGGCGACCGGGAGGGTCCTGGCCTCGTCGGCACGGCTCATCGGGTCTCTCCTTCTCGGGCGTGCGCCGTACTGGCCGCGGGGACGCCTTCGCTGTCACCGCGGAACACGAGCGCCGCGTATCCGGGCTGGGTGGCGAGCAGTTCGCCGTGACTGCCGGTGGCTGCCACCTTGCCGTCCACCAGGTAGACGACCTCGTCCGCATGGCCGAGCAGGAGCGGGGACGTGCCGACGACGAGGGTGGTGCGCCCCTGGCGGAACGCGCCGACCCGGGTCGCGACCGTGGCCTCGGTGTGCGCGTCCAGGGCCGACGTGGGCTCGACGAGCACCAGTACTTCGGGATCGGCGAGCAGCGCCCGCACCAGACGGAGCCGCTGGCGCTGTCCTCCCGAGACGTTGCGGCCCTGACTGTCCAGATGGGAGTCGAGGCCGTCGGGCATCGACGCGACGACGTCCTGCGCCACGGCGGCGTGCAGCGCACGCTCGATCTCCTCGGGGGAGTGGTCGTCGTGAACGGACAGAGCGGATTGGAGCGGTCCGCTGAAGAGGTAGGAGTCGTTGTCGGACACCAGGAGCCGGCTCCGCAGCGAGGCGAGGTCGATGTCGGACAGCCTCGTGCCGCCCCAAGTGGCGGCGGAGTCCTGGTAACCCGCCACCCGGTCGACCACGGCCCGCGCCTGGTCGGGCCGGGCGCTGACGAGGGCGGTCAGCCGCCCGGGCCGCAGGGTCAGCCCGGACGCCGGGTCGTGCAGCGGGGCGGGTTTGGCGGGCGCCGCCACTCGTGCGCCGTGCCGGTCGGATTCCGGCGCGAGCGCCAGGATGTCGACCACGCGCCGGGCGGACACGAGGCCGCGGGGGAGGTCGTCCGCGCCCTCGATGAAGAAGGAGACCGGGACCAGGAGCGCCGCCACGTATCCGTACACGGCCACCAGCTCACCGACCGTGATCGAACCGTCGGCCGCCATGCGTGCGCCGAGCCACGTCACCAGTGCCAGGAAGAGGAGCGGCAGACACGCGCCGAGCGCCTGTACCCAGCTCGTGAGCGCGGCCACCCGGTACCCCAACGGGACCAGGGACTGCGAGCGTTCGCGGTAGCGCCGTGCGAAGAGCGGCTTGCCGCCCATGCCGTTCAGCACGCCCAGCCCGGTGACCATGTCGCCGGCGAGGGCGGTGAGTACTCCCTGCTGTTCCCGGTAGTCGCCCTCGGCTCCGTGCAGCCGCCCCAGGAGGGGGCCGACGGTCACCGCGAGGAGCGGGACGCCGAGCAGGACGACGACCGCCAGCACGGCTGAGATGTTGAACAGGAGGACGGCGGTGGCGATGTAGGCGACGGCCGCGCCGACCCCTGGGCCCGTGATGGTCAGGGTCTGCGCGATCCGGCTGATGTCGCCGGCCTGCAGATGGGTCAGCTCGCCCGCCGAGACGTGGCGCGGCAGGGTGGAGCCGAGACGGGTGACGTGCCGGGTGATGACCTGGACGGTCCGGTAGGCCGCGTCGATCCGTATGAAGGTCATGGTGCGGTGGCGCAGGATCCCGAGGACCGCGATGGCGGCCCCGGCCACGAGGACCGCCGCCACCCAGCCGACCAGCGCGCCGGTGTCCCGCGCCCGCAGCCCTTCGTCGATCGTTTCGGACATGAGGTAGGGGGGCAGCATCAGGGCGCACATCCAGGTGCTGCCCCACAGGGAACCGAGCAGGACCCGTTTGCGCTGCCTCACTGTCAGCCACCACAGGAAACGCAGAGGGCTGTGGTGGTCGGGCTCCCCGGGATCGCTGTAGGGGACCCGGTGCGCGAAACCGGGCAGGTCTGGTCCGTCGGTCATCTCGGTCATCCTTGTGTTGGTTCAGATCGGCCGATACCGCTGTGTCGGCATGGGCTGCGGGAGCGAATCTGTCCCGGAGCGGCGGTCCGGCCCCGCTGCGGCGAGGACGGAGACCGGCAGGTGCCATCAACAGACGGCAGAGGGACACGAAGACGTCACCGTCGGCCCCGTCGTCCCTCGCGGTGGGGACGACGGGGCCGACGGTGACGGATGAGGGGCACGGGCGATGCCCGGCGGAAGGAGGCCGACCCGACAGCGCGGATCACGCAGGGCCCCGGATCGCTGGAGAGCGGTCTGACGGAGCCGAGTTCCTGCGCTGCGCACAATGCGCCAGCATGCGATCCATATTCTTAGTACGACCCGGGCTTGTCAACGCCTGATTCTCGGTGAGCGGCCGAACGGTGCTGCGCGGGCGGTTGCGGCTCAGTGGCCGCCGCGGGTCCCGGTCGAGGCGGGGCCACCACGTCGCCCCGCTTCAGCCCGCTCTCCTCGGGCGCCTCCGCGGGATCGTGTCCGGTCAGGGACACCCGGTTGTGCTCGTCGACGAAGACGACCCGCGGCTTGAGCCCACGAGCCTCCTCGTCGGGCACCTGGGCGTAGGCGATGATGATGACGAGGTCTCCAGGGCTGATGAGCCGTGCTGCGGCACCGTTGATCCCGACGATCCCGGAGTCCCGCGGTCCTTCGATGACATAAGTGGACAACCGGGCACCGTTGTTGATGTCGACGATGTCGACCTTTTCGCCCGGCAGCAGATCGGCCTCCTCCATCAGATCGGCGCTGATGGTCAGGGACCCCACGTAGTGGAGGTCGGCCTGGGTGACGGTCGCCCGGTGGATCTTGGACTTCATCATGGTGCGGTACATGCTGGTCAACCCTCGAATCGTAACTGGGATGAACGGGCCGTCGCGCTCGACTGCGACGGCGTGGAAGACGCGGCGAGCCCCCACGGGAAGTCGCGGGACGGGCCGCTGGGCGGAATGGTGTCCCTCTGGCCAGGTGGAGTCCTGCCCGCGGATTCCCGGGTCGGCGTGCGACTCGGGACCGGGGTTCGGCAAAGGGCAGGAAGGCGCAGTGGACGGCGGTCGGCCCACGGGAGCCGACTATAACCGGCGGTGTGACGGTGCCCGCCCGGCCGCAGCCGCCTGATCGGCACGAACCCCTTGACAGGGCCGTGGGCGGCCTAAGAATATGCACGTCAAAGTGGCCCTGCTGTGCCGTCGTTCAGTGGCGCGCGGTGTAGGCGGCCCGCGGAGCCTCCCGCCTCCGCACTGCTTCAATCCTCCTGCCGCGGCCACGGCCGTCCCCAACTCCCGGACTCCGGCGGGGATTTTAACAGGTGCCGGAAACTCTCCGAAGATCAGAAAGTACCTCTGTGTCCAAGTTGTCTCTTGTCTGCGTCCCCTTCGCGGGCGCCGGTGCCTCCTACTACCGTTCGTGGCGCTCTCACGCGGCTCCCGACATCGAGTTGGTGCCGGTACAACTCCCTGGGCGTGAGCGGCTGATCGAGCAGGAGCCGGTGCGGAGCATCCGCGAGGCGGTGGCCACCGTCCTGCCCCAACTGCTGTCGAGCGTCGAGGGAACCCGGGTGGCGCTCTTCGGACACAGCAGCGGAGGCGTCCTGGCCCTGGCGCTGGCCCAGGAACTCGCGACGCGCACCGACGTCGAGGTGGTCCGGCTCTTCGTGAGCGGAGCGCCGGGGCCCGGCCTGCGCCGGGCCCGGCACGCGACGGGCCTGCCGGACGAGGCGTTCATCGAGCGCGTCGAGGAGTTCGCGGGATACCGCCATCCGGCTCTGGGCAACCCCGAGATGCGGGAGCTGATCCTGCCCGCGCTCCGCGCCGATGTGGAGATGTACGAGGGATTCGTCCACGATCCGGCCGTCGAGCTCCCCGTGCCGATCACGTCGCTGCGCGGCCGGGACGACGACAACGTGACCCTCGCCGAGGCGCAGGACTGGCGGAACGTCACCAGCTGCGGCTTCGAGTTCGTGGAAATGGAGGGCGGACACATGTACCTGAACCAGTCGGCGTCCGAGGTGCTGCGCGTCGTCCGGCAGGCCACCGCCATCGCGGCCTGAAGTCCCGGCCTCCCCGTCGGCGCGTGAAGCAGGCGTGGACGGTGGCAGGCGCTTCCCCGGGCCGGCCCCGGCCGGGTGATGTCCCCGTTGCGCTGACGGAGGGGTCGCGGAGTGTCTGTCCTCGGTGGTGCCGGGCACGGCGAGCCGGCCGGCCACGGCAGCGAGCAGCTGTACCTCCTGGACGGTGTCGACAGACGCATGAAGCCGCCTCTGGGCCGGTGGACCGGCCCCACGGACCGGGCGTACGACTCCCGGCTGAGCCGGGCGCTGGCGGGCGTACCGGCGAAATACCGCTCGGGCGGGGTCCGCTTCGATCCGTCCGTCTGGTACATTCCGGCGCCCGCCATCCGGCGGGAGACCGGCCGCGCGATGGACGGCCTGCGGCAGCAGGCCGACGGCATGGCACAGCGGATCGGCACGAGCCTCGTGCCGTCGCACGGACCTTTCCCATCTGCCGTTCTTCCCCAACCCCGCCTATCGGCAGGACGGAACCGTTTCTGCATCCCCCTTTGCCGCGGCGTCGGCGGCCATGGCCGCGAGGAAGGCGTGGGCGAGCATGGCCAGGGTGATGTGCCGCATCCAGCCGGTGTAGCGGCGGACCTCGTACTGGTCCAGGCCGCACTCGTTCTTCGCGGCCTGGGTAGGGTGGGCCGCGCGGCGAGGTGCCAGATGTGCTGGTCCTTTTCCGCGCGGCCTCCCTCCGAACCGGACGGGCCCGCTTTCCGGGCATCCGGCTCTCCGGTGACTACTGCGTGAGCGGGGAG
>NZ_POTZ01000159.1 GCF_003236365.1 Streptomyces sp. NTH33 | reverse complement strand
GCGTCAACACCAGAACGAAACGGATCATGCGGCAGATGCACGGCCGCGCCGGATTCGACCTCCTCCGCCACCGTATCCTCCTGCGCTGATGGCTACCCGCCGTCACCACCGACTACGGGCCAGACCCGATTAGACACTCCCCCCTGTAGTACAGGGAGGGGATCACGCAGTTGTGGCGCCGAATGCAGCCGCACCGTGCCGAGGCTGTCGCCGCCGAACTGGAGGCCACCCGCGAAGACGCCCTGGCGGCCGACGAGGCCGACGACCAGGAGACACTCGGCGAACTGCACCTGGAGTGGCAGGGGCGGCTGCGACGGCTGCTCGCGGCCCAGCCCGGTGCCGCTGTGGAACTGCGCAGGCTCCTCGACGAACTCGAGCCGGGGAGCGCGACCGG
The DNA here is from genome assembly GCF_003236365.1 of Streptomyces sp. NTH33. GTDB lineage: Bacteria > Actinomycetota > Actinomycetes > Streptomycetales > Streptomycetaceae > Streptomyces. Next base: position 13,282 of record NZ_POTZ01000159.1, on the reverse strand, counting down.
TCCCGCGGTCACCCAGCACGCCGACGCGTCCGGGGATATCGCCGCCGAAGAGGACGGCGCACTCCTCTCCCTGCCCTCGGAATGCGTTCGGTTCCTCGGCCCCGACCACACGGTGACCCTGGGCGCCCACCACAACCACGCCTGGGCTCTGTACCTCCTGGGTCTCTTTGAGGAGGCTGACCAGGAGATACGGCTGGTGACCGAGGCGTACGGGCGACGTTTCGGCCCCGACTACCCGATCGCCCTCTCGGCCCAGCAGCTCCTCTCCCGGACCCAGGCCGCGCGCGGCAACCTGGACGCGGCGATCGAGCTGATGACGGATGTCGTGGCCAGACGGGAACGCGGCCTGGGGCCCGACCGCCCGTTCACGCTGGCCAGCCGGCGTCTGCTGAGCGACTTCACCTCGGGGCGGTGACAGGCGGACGCGGTCCGCCTGTCCGCGCTGGTGGCCGCTGCCGCAGCGAGCGCGCCGGCCGGTGCCCGGTCGCTGACCGCGATCACCGAGTGGCTGTCCGACGCTCCCGCGTGGGCCTGCTGGTCCCTCGGTTTCCCGATCGACCCGCCGACCGGCACGGTGTCCGTCCCACACCCCCACACCCTGCGCCGCCTGCTGGCCCAACTCGACGGTCAGGAGCCCTTCATCTCACCGTGAGTGGGCGAGTGCCTTCCAGAAGGCGTAGTGGTGGTCGGCCGCGAAGTCGGTGTGCCCGATGCGGCCGGACGCGAGCCGCTGTACGTACGGGACGCGGGTCGTGAACCGCTTCCACGTCGGCATGCCATACCCGTTCACCTGCCCAGTGCTCGCGAACCGGCTCCAGTAGGCGATCACCGTGTCCGACAGCCCGGCCTGCGCGTCGCCGAGCGGCTCGAACAGGTCGTTGTCGAACAGATAGGCCAGGTCGACCATGTGGCCGGTACCGAGCGGGAAACTCGCCGGCCGCGGCGCACTCCTGAAGTACGGGGCCTCGGCCTCGGCGAAGTCGTAGGCATGGACGGGGGTGTAGCGGGCCAGCGCGCGCTGGGTGTCGAGCGCCGCGGTCGACCACTCCGAGTCGGTCAGCACGGCCGAGAGCGCCGCCCCGGGCGCCGGGTAGTTCGCGACCGGGTACTCGGCCAGGACCGCGGGAGCGTCCTTTCCGAACTGCTCGGTGACCTTCTTGACATACCCCTCGGCGGTCAGCGGCCTCCCTGTCATGATTTCGTCGAGCCCGGCCAGCCCGCTCATCTCGTCGTGAGTGGAGCCGTGCAGCACCGGTACCCGGGCGAACCGCCCGGCGGCGATCGCCCGTGACGGAGCCTCGGGCAGCACCTTGCCGTCCACCACGGGCCGGTAGCCGTCGTGCCCGGAGACGGACGCCTTGGTGAGTTCGGCGGTGGACCTGTGCCGCAGGCAGGAGTCGGCGGTGCGCGGATCGTCGCAGCCCGCGGTGCCGGCGACGGCGAGGCCGTTGGTCTCCGCCTGTGTGCGGGTGAACGAGCCGTCCGGTCCGACGCAGCCCGCACTCTGCACGATCGCCTTGCTGAAGAGCCCGCGGGCTCCGGGCGAGACCAGCTGGGCGCAGACGCTGTAGCCGCCGCCCGACTGCCCCATGATCGTGACATTGCGGGGGTCGCCGCCGAAGGCACCGGCGTTGCGGTTGACCCATTTCAGCGCGGCCTGCTGGTCAAGGAGACCGAGGTTGGCCGGTGCGCGCAGGCCGGGCGCGGTGAGGAAGCCGAACGTGCCGAGCCGGTAGTTGATCGTCACGACCATCGCGCCCTGCTGCGCGGCGGCCAGCTTGGCCGCGTGGTAGGTGGCGCCGTCGCCGTAGGTGAAGCTGCCGCCGTGAATCCAGACGATGACCGGCAGCCGTCCCGTCGTCCGCCCGACCGGAGTCGTGACGTTCAGGTAGAGGCAGTCCTCGCTGCCGCCGTCCTCGATCGAGATGGGCTGGTCGGTCGGCTGCGCGCAGGCGCTCTTCGGGGCGCGGGCGTCCAGCGGCGACGACCAAGGGCGCACCGGCTGCGGTTCCTTCCACCTGCGTTCTCCGGTCGGCGGGGCCGCGTAAGGGATGCCCTGGAATGTGCGCACCGCACCAGCGACCGTGCCCTGGACCGGGCCCTCGGCGGTCATCACCCGGGTGGGGAGGACTTGGGCGCTGGGGCGCGCGGAGGCGAGGTCGGCCGTGATCACCGTGGCGGCGAGCGTTGCGGAGACGGTGGCCGCGGCAAGGGCGGCGACGCGGGACTTCGTGGTGCTCATCCGGGCTCCCGGGATCGGCATGATCTTCGATGCTCAGAACGGTAACCATGATTTGGGCAGATGCGCAAGGCGTTTGTCTAAGGCGATCGCCTAATGCGTTCGTCTGGCGCAAACGTTTAGATCGTTGCTAGGGTTCGCGTCATGGGAAACCGGGAGAAGCTGCTGGAGGCCGCCAGACAGTGCCTCTTCACGAAGGGCTACGAGCGCACGACGGTCCGCGACCTCGCCTCCGCGGCGGGTGTGAGCATGGCGGCGATCGGCTATCACTTCGGCTCGAAGGAGGCGCTGCTCAACCAGGCGCTCTTCGAGGCGCTCGACTCGGGAGACCAGGCCTTCGGGCCGTCGGCGGGCGACACCGACCTCGGCACGCTATGGCGTCGCCTGATCGAGGCGTTCTCGGTCAACAAGACCTTCTGGATCGCCAATCTGGAGACCGTCCTGCGCGCGCAGCGCGATCCGGAACTGCGTGAGCAGGTGGCCGCCGGGCTGCGGCAGGGACGCAGTGGCATGGCGCGAGAGGTCACTGGAACCGCCGAGACCGAGCTCTCCGAAGCAACGATCCGCACCGTCGGCTCGGTGCAGCTCGCCCTCGTCAGCGGCCTGATGATGCAGCATCTCACCGACCCCGAGTCCGCGCCCACCGCCGACGAGGTGCTGGCGGGGCTGCGGGCGCTGGCCACCTACCTGCCCGAGGAGACGTAAGACTCGGTCCCTGGACCGAAGGCACAGGGCCGCCACGGTGCCGTCCGCCCGGCCCATGTCCACGGTGGACAATTCTTCGACCGGCAGATCCACGTCCTCACCGAAGCGGGCCGCATCCAGATCTCCGCCGACAAGAAGTCCGGCAAGAACGCCGAGCGCGAGGAACTGTGGAAGGCGCTCGACACCACCACGCCGGGCGGGCGCCTGGTGTTTCACGTCTTCGCGGCCTTGGCGGAGTCCATCCGCGAACTCATCGCGCAGGGCACCAACGAGGGTGAGGAACGGGTGCGTCACGCCCGGTCCTGCTCACCCACCTGGGGAACACCGTTACGTCCATCGTGAAGCTCCCGGGCGTCAGCAGGAACACGATCTGCAAGTACGTGCCCGAGCTGATGGGCGGTCCCTGTCGTGTCTCCGTCGGCCGCCCGCTCACTTGCGGACCGACGCCCGACCGCGACGGCCGGCCGCGACCGGGCGCCAGGCGCGCAAGTCGTCGTCGGGCAGGCCGTGAGTGGCCTGCTGGGTGGAGCGGTGATCCGCGAAGAAGGCCGCGGGGGAGCCGCCGTACATCGGGTCGAACTCGTGGTGCCACTGGTCCAGTCAGGGCTGGAGTTCAAGGAGGCCGGCGAGGAGCGGTGCCATTTCCTCGGCGGACAGTTCAGGTTGGTGAGGTAGGTGGCGAGCGCCTGCGCCTGCTCCAGGTGGTCCCAGCCCGCCCAGCGGAGGGGGTGTGACCGGACTGCCGGAGCGGGGGTGACCTCGGCCGGAAAATTCGTGCTGCACAGAACGGAGCACTCGTTTTCCGCGCGGCACGGCCCCGGCGGCCGGTCACGGGCCAGGTGCGACCGTCGCCGGGGCGGGCTTGCCGGCATCAGGAACGGCGGCGGAGCACTGAACCGTGGTGGTGGGGTCAGCGGGACTCGGAGAGCAGCGCGTTGAGTTCCGGGAAGGTCATGCCGCCGGCCAGGGACTCGTAGCCACCGGTGTCGAAGAGCTCCCGCGCGGCGCGGCGGGCGGCAGCGTACGCGGCCTGTGCCACGCCCGGGCCGAGGCTGACGCGGGCCACGCCGAGGGCGCCCAGCTCGGCGACGCCCGGGGCGCCGGGACCGGCCATGACGTTCAGCGGTACGGAGATGCCCTCGGCCAGCGCCGCGATCGTGGCGGTGTCGGTGGTGCCGGGGACGAAGATGCCGTCCGCTCCGGCGTCGACGTACAGGCGTGCCCGGGACAGGGTTTCCTCCAGCCGGGTGTCCGGGTCCCCGAGCCCGAGCAGGTACGTGTCGATGCGGGCGTTGAGGAAGAGGTCCGCGCCCGTGCGGTCGGCGGTCCGCCGGGCGACGGCCAGCCGCGTCGCGAGTTCGTCCGGGGCCCGGGTGCCGTCCTCGATGTTGACGCCGGCAGCGCCTGCCGCGAGCACCCCGGTGACGGTCTCGGCGACGTCGGCCGCGTCCTGCCCGTACCCGCCCTCGATGTCGGCGGTGACCGGGACCGCGACCGCGGCGGTGATCCGGGAAATCAGCTCCAGTGCTTGATCGCGGGCGAGGGCGTCGCCGTCCGGGGAGCCCAACGACCAGGCGACGCCGGCGCTCGTGGTGGCGATCGCGGGGGCGCCCGCGGCCTCGATGACACGGGCGCTCGCGACGTCCCAGGCGTTGGCGAGCGCGAGGGGTGCGGCGGGTGTGTGCAGAGAGCGGAAGAGGCGGGCTCTGGCCGGCTGCGTGGTGGTCATACGGGGAGTCAAACATGCCGGACGGTCATCCACCGGCGGGAATCCGACAACGGCGTCGATCGTGAAGCACGGGTCCGCCCGGCCGAGACGAAGGCGGCGGAAACCTCGCGCCGCCTGTCCGTGCCGGCGATGTCCTTCCACCGAGTGGGCCGGTACAGCCGGCCGGAGCGGACCGCATACCGGGCCTGCCAGTCGGATGTCTCCTCACACGGTTGCAAGCAGAACAGGTGGGCCTGGTGTCCCTGCGGAGGTATGCGGAGAGGACGTGGCCGGCATGACCCGGTCCGCCACGCAGGCGACGCGGGCGCGTCACCAGGAGCCTCCGCCACCTCCACCGCCTCCGCCGCCGACCGTGTAGCCGCTGCCGGAGCCTGAACTGAAACCCGAACCGGAGGCGGACGAACCGCTGGGGGCCGGCGCACTGGTGGAGGAAATGCTGTTGAGGATCGCGACGGCGATGAGCGGGCGGAGCAGCGGCATCCGTGCGGGTCGACGCGCGGACGGGGCAGGCGGGGGGGCACTGTCGGTTCGGACACCGCCTGGGACCAGCGGTCGGCCACGCCGAGAGACACCGCCCAGGCGGCGTAATGGTCCAGTACGCCCGCGTCGGCCGCCGCCTCCACGTGCTGGGCGCCGGCCCCGCGCGGCAGGAGTGAAGCGCGGCCCCGGCCCGGCCTGCCGGGGCGGGGCGCACACTGGAAGCAAGAAGAACGCGCGTCATGAGACGACCGTGGAGGTGCGTCATGAGCACCCTCGAAGAACACATCGACGTCGGAGTCCCCGTCGACAGGGCCTGGGACAGCCTCCACCAGGTGGAGAACTACTCCCGCTTCGTGGACGGTGTGCGCGAGGCCCGTACGGAGGCCGGTGGTCGCGCCCGGCTGGACGTCGAGGCGGGCGGCCGGTCCCGGCAGATGGAGGCCGAGATCTCCGACCGTGCCGGGGAACGCGTGATGGAGTGGCACACCACGGGCGCCCCGGAACTGAAGGGCTCCCTCTCCCTGCAGCCCATCGACCAGAGCCACACCCGGGTCCAGGCCCGGCTGGTGTACGACCCCGACACCGTCCGGACGGAATTCGGCGGGCCGAAGGGGTTCGCCCAGGCGAACGCGATCGAACGGCTCGTCCGAAGCGATCTGGAGCATTTCCGGGAGTACGCGGAACAAGGCCGGTGAGCGGCCGGAAGACCCACGGACACCGCGCCGGGCCCCCGCGGGAGCCGCGGGGGCGCACTCGGCCATGAAGGGGGCCGTCCCCCCGTTCACTCCCGCAGCGGCGGCAGGTCGAACTCGTCGTCCGGCATACGCAGCAGCAGCCGGCCGGCCGCCGCGAAGCCGACCGCCGTGAGTCCCCAGCCCACCAGGTCGAGTTCGCGGACACCGCTCAGTACCGAGGCGAGGTGGACCGGCTGCGCCACCGCCAGGCCGAGCGCGAGCCAGACCGGCACCACGCGTGCCCGCCACAGCGCCAGCCCGAGCAGTACCGTGCCGAGGAGGTGGCCGATCACGAAGACCCCGCCCAGTACGTCGGACCAGAACCCGGTCTGCAGGCCCTCCGCCAGATGGAACGCGGTCTCCCGGTCCAGGCCGCTCCGGGTGCCCACCGCGTGGGTGAGGATGTCCACGTAGTCGCCGGGGGCGAACAGTGCCATGTAGCCGGGGAACGCCACCAGCACGGCGGCCGTGGTGAGCATCGGCGCCCGCCGGCGGGTCACCCAGGCGACCGCGACCACGCCGCTGCACGCGAGGACCGGGCCGACCGCGCCCGTCCAGATGGCCACCGCCTGGTATCCGGTGGCGGCCACCAGCTTGTCGAACATCTGGCGCAGCGGGTCGGACATGTCGTACGGCAGCAGGTAGCGGCCGACGGTCACGATCAGCGCGACGACCGGTGCGGTGACGGCGAGCAGCACCCGCCAGACCGTACGGGCGTCCCGCGCGGGCCGCCCGCCGCTCGCCGTCCGTTCCCGCTCGGGCCGCTCCTCGGCCGCCCCCGGCTCCCCTCCGGCCGGGGGCAGGTCGAAGGCGTCGTCGCCGGCGCGCAGCAGGGCCACCGCGGCGCCGCCGTAGCCGATCGCGGTCAGCGCCCAGGTCACCGCGCAGGCGAGTGAGCTGACCGCCCCCAGCAGGTGGGCGGGGCCGGACACCGCGAGGGTCACGCCGACCCACGCGGGTGCCGTCCCACCCCGCCACAGCGCGAGCCCCAGCAGGACGAGGCCGATCGCCTGCCCGAGCAGGAAGACGACCCCCAGCAGGCCCGCCGCGGGGTGCGCCTGCACCGCGTCGTCCAGCGCCGTCACCAGGGCCGGGTCGAGGCCCCTCTCGGCGGCGACGAAGGCGGCCTGGCCGGAGTCGGGCGCCGCGATGCCGGCGCCGAAGGCCACCAGGGTGAGCAGCCCGCCGTACAGCGCGAGCCGCGGGGCTCCGCGACGGGCGGCCCAGGCCGTGGCCATGGTCGCCGGGACGATCAGCAGCGTGAACACCAGCGACAGCCAGAGTGCGGCCCGGGCGGAGCCGGGGTGGGCCGCGCTGCCGGTGATCGCCGTGCCGATCCCGGCGTCCGGCCGGAACGGGAGGACGAGCATGTACGCCGCCAGCGCGAGCGCGGGCAGCGGGGCGAGGACCGCCGCCGTCACCCGCCAGAAGCCGTGCAGGTCGCGGACGGGGCGACGGGCCGGCGTCCCAGGTGTTCCAGGCGTTTCAGGAGTTTCAGGCTTCCCCGGCCTGTCCGGCGTGCCGGGGGCGGTGTCCGCCGTGGTGGAGGTCATGGTCACCCCTCCGTCACGGCGCGGGTCCGCAGGGCCGAGGCGACCAGCGCGACGCCGGCGAGGGTGACGAGGAGGGCGAACGCGACCGCGCCGACCAGCGCTCCGGGTACGTCGTCGGCGAAGAACGCCGGGACGGCGCTGAGCCCCGACAGCAGCCGGGTGACGATCACGGCCACCGCGCCGGCACGGCTGCCCCGCCAGGCCAGAACGGCGCCGACCAGGGTGATCAGTCCGAGGACGGCGCCCACGACGGCCACCACGAACGGGGGGTGCTCGCCGTCGCCGAACGGCAGCGAGATCACGTCGACGAGGCCGAGCAGGCCGGACAGGACCAGTCCGGTGGCGAGAAGACGGGTGCGGTTCACGTGGTCCTCCTGAGTGTGCGTGAGGGACGAAGCAGCGACCGGTGCCTGAAGTGCCGGTGCCTGAAGTGCCGGTGCCGGAAGTCGGTGGCGGAAGTACCGGTGCCGTGTCCGCAGTCTGGGTTCGCGGGGCGGGTCCGCGGATCGGGGCCGGCCCGGGACCGTTCTCCGTGCTGCCACGTATTCACTCCCGGTGACCGCCGCCCTACCCTGGGCGTGTGGCAACTCGGGGTCTGTTCGCCGTCGCCGCCGCGGTCCTGACGGGCGTGCTGGCGGCTGCCGGAGTGGTCCTGGCCGTGCTCGGCGGCGACGGGGGCGCCACCACGGTGTTCGCGGTCGGTGTGGCGTTCGGGCTGCCCTCCGTCGCGCTGGGCGTGGTGGTGGCCGCCCGCCGTCCGGACAGCGTGGTCGGGCTGGTGCTGGTGCTGGTCGGCGCGACCGCGGTGTGGCTCCCGGTCGGCGATCTGTGCGGGTTGTTCCTCGCGCGGCGGACGGACCTGCCGTTCGCGCGGTGGTACGCGGCCCTGTCGCAGGGCGCCTGGATGTTCCTGTACGTCCCGGCCGCGCTGCTCATGCTGGTCTTCCCCGACGGGAGGCTGCCGGGCCGGCGCCGGCGGTGGGTGGCGGCCGGGCTGCTGGCCGTACCGCTGTTGTTCATGCTGGTCGCGGCGCTGGACCCGGCACCGTTCCGGCCGCCGTTCGAGGCGCTGCCGCACCCCCTGCGGGTGCCCGGGCCCTGGCTCGCGGTGCTGCGCGTGGTGGCGTTCGCCCTGCTGCCGGTCTTCCTCGGGCTGCTGATCGCGTCCGCGGCGTCGGTGGTGGTCCGCTACCGGCGGGCGGCCGACGAGGTGCGGCGGGCGCAGCTGAAGTGGTTCGCGCTCGGTGCCGCCTTCCTGCCGCTGACGCTGCTGCTGTGCTGGACCGGCTATCTGTTCCTCGGCGGGCCGGAACTGGCCGTCGTGGGCCTGGCGGCGACGGCCCTGGCGATTCCGGTGGCCACCACGATCGCGGTGCTGCGGCACGACCTCTACGACATCGACCGGGCGATCAGCACCGCCGTCACCTACGGCCTGGTGACCACGATCCTGCTCGCCTTCTACACGGCCGCCTCGTTCGTGGCCGGCCTCGGCGCCGGACGGTCCTCCCCGGTCGCGGCCGCCGCGGCCACCGCCGTCTGCGCCGCCGCGCTGTCCCCGCTGCGCACCCGGCTTCAGCGGTGGGTCGACGGGCGGTTCTACCCGGCGCGGCAGGCCGCGCTGACGGCCGTTCAGGTGCTGCGCGGCCGTATGCACGCAGGGCAGGCCCGGCCGGAGCAGCTGGAGCAGGCGCTGCGCGAGGCGCTGCGCGATCCGCTGCTCCGGGTCGGCTACCGGCTTCCCGGCACGTCCGGGCTGGTCGACGCGGCGGGCGCGGCGCTGGACCCGGGGCAGGCGCATGTGGCGCCGGTCCGGCTCGGCGGGCACGACATCGGGGCGATCGTGCGGGGCACGACCGGCAGCCGGGAGCTGTTGCGCGAGGTGGCGTCCGCCTGCGCGCTGCTGGTGGAGGTGGTCCGGCTGCGCATCGAGCTCAGCCGGGCGCTGGAGGAGGCCGAGGCCAGCCGCGGCCGGCTGCTGCACGCCGGGTACGAGGAGCGGCGGCGGCTCGAACGCGACCTGCACGACGGGGCGCAGCAGCGCCTGGTCTCCCTGGGCATGGCGATCCGGCTGGCGCAGCGCCACCTCGACGACGGCACGGTCGACGTCGACGACCTGCTCGACCGTTCGGTGGCCGAACTGGCCGCCGCAGTAGTCGAGTTGCGGCAGATCGCGCACGGCCTGCGGCCGAGCAGCCTGGACGACGGGCTCGGCCACGCGCTGGCCATGCTGGCCGGCCAGGCCCCGGTGCCGGTGGCGCTGGAGGTGTGCGCCGACGAACTGCCCGACGACGTGGCGACGACCGCCTACTACGTGGCGAGCGAGGCCATGACCAACGCGGTCAAGCACGCCGGTCCGGTCGCGATCGGAGTGCGGGTCAGCCGGGCCGGAGACCGGGTGACGGTGCGGGTCGACGACGATGGGCCGGGCGGCGCGGCGATGCGTCCCGGCGCCGGGCTGTCCGGGCTCGCGGACCGGGTCGAGGCGGCCGGGGGCACGCTGCGGCTGTCCAGCCCGGCGGGCGGCGGCACCCTGGTGGAGGCGGTGCTGCCGTGCGCGTGGTGATCGGCGAGGACTCGGCGCTGTTCCGGGAGGGTCTGGCCCGCCTGCTGGCCGACGCGGGCCACGAGGTCGTGGCCAAGGCGCAGGACGCCCCGGGGCTGGTCTCCGCGGTCCTGGACACCCGCCCCGATCTGGCGGTCATCGACATCCGGATGCCGCCCGACCTCACCGACGACGGCGCCCGGGCGGCCCGGCGGATCCGCGACGCCCATCCCGAGCTCGGGATCGTGCTGCTCTCCCAGCACGTCGAGACCCGGACTTCCGTCGACCTGGTGTCCCGGGGCGGGTTCGGCTACCTGCTCAAGGACCGGGTGTTCGACGTCGACGACTTCCTCGACGCGCTGCGCCGGGTGGCGGCCGGGGGGTCCGCCCTCGACCCGGAGGTGGTGTCGCGTCTGATCGGGGCGCACCGGGCCGCCGATCCGCTGGCGTCCCTGACCGCCCGGGAGCGCGAGGTGCTGGCGCTGATGGCGGAGGGTCGTACCAACGTCGGCATCGCCCGGCGGCTGTGGCTCACCCACCGCACGGTGGAGACCCACGTCAGCTCGATCCTCACCAAGCTCGGCCTGGCCAACTCCGCGGAGGACCACCGCCGCGTGCTGGCCGTGCTGCTCTACCTCAACCGGGCCTGACACCGGGCGCGCGGCAGTCTCGGTCCGCCCGGTCCGCCCATCGGCCGGAAAGCGTCGTTTCCCGGAGGCGCGGCGGCCTCCGGGAAACGGCGTTCAGACCTGTCTCAGTGTCACGGGACGAGGCGCAGGAGCTTGTTCGGCGAACCGGTGCCCGGGCTGGTGACCACGCCCGAGGTGGCGCCGTTCACCAGGGCCGCGGAGACCTGTGCCGGGGTGGCCGTGGGGCGGCTCGAGAGGTAGACCGCGGCCGCGCCCGCGACGTGCGGTGTCGCCATCGACGTGCCCGAGATGGTGTTGGTCGCGGTGTCGCTGGTGTACCAGCCCGCCGTGATCGAGGAGCCGGGGGCGAAGAGGTCGAGGACCGAGCCGTAGTTGGAGTAGCTGGCCCTGGCGTCCGTGCTGGTGGTGGCGCCGACCGTGATCGCCTCGGTGACCCGGGCGGGGGAGGAGGAGGACGCGTTGGTGTTCTCGTTGCCCGCGGCGACCGCGTAGGTGACACCGCTGGCGATCGAGTTGCGCACGGCCGTGTCCAGGGAGGCGGAGGTGCCGCCGCCCAGCGACATGTTGGCGACCGAGGGGCCGGAGTGGTTCCTGGTGACCCAGTCGACGCCCGCTATGACGCCGGCCGTGGTGCCCGAGCCGCTGGCGTTGAGCACGCGGACCGCCACGATCCGGGCCTTCTTGGCGACGCCGTAGGTGGAACCCGCGATGGTGGTGGCGACGTGGGTGCCGTGGCCGTTGCCGTCCGACGGCGTGCCGCCGCTGACGGCGTCGTAGCCGTACGAGGCCCGCCCGCTGATCTCTCGGTGCGTGATGCGCACACCGGTGTCGATGACGTACGCGGTCACGCCGGTGCCCGCCGAGTCCGGGTAGGTGTACGTGCCGGAGAGCGGACGTGCCGCCTGGTCGATGCGGTCCAGGCCCCAGGGGGCGTTGGTCTGCGTGGCGTCGAGGTGGACCTTCTGGTCCTGTTCCACCATGGCGACCGCCGGGTCGGCCGCGAGTCTTCTGGCCTCGGTCGCCGAGAGGTTCGCCGTGTAGCCGTTCAGCGCACTGCCGAACGTCTTCTTCACCGAGCCGCCGTACTTGGTGATCAGGCCCTTGCCCGTGGTCGACGCGGACTTGAAGCCCGCGGTCTTCTTGAGCGTGACGATGTAGCTGTTCTTGATCGCCGTGGGGGAGTCGGCGGCGAGCACTTTGCCTTCGGCCGGGGCCGCCTGGGCGGGAAGTGCGGTGAGTCCGCCCAGAAGGGCGGCGGTCGCGATGCCGGTGAGGGCGGCGAAGCGGATCTTGCTGCTACGCGGTCGTGCCATGTGAGGGAGTCCTCCTCAGGCAAGCGCGCCTGGGTGGGGCGCGCGGTGTGGGGGTGCGCGCGGGGTCGCGCACACGGCCCTGAACGCTGCGTTCCGCTCAAGGCCGAGTAAAGAGTGTGGTAACTGTTGCTTATAATCAAGGGAGTTGAAGGCTTGACATGTAAGCGTCATGACGGAAAGCGAGTAGGACCCTCCTCGCAGTGATCGCTGAAAGGGTCTGCAACCGGAGGAAGTTGACGTCTCGGGCCGGCTCGGAGCCGGAGCGGCGGGCGTTTTCCCCTCTGCGAAAGGGGTGTTCACGCTTCCGCGGGCCTGGTCGCAGTGAAGTGGACGGACTGAGCGCCCGTCAGCTCAGGCTTCGAGGCGGACGCGGGCGGACGGCGTGGTCCGAGGAGGCCGCCGCGCGGCGGCCACGATCGCCGGGGCCTCCGTCATGGCGTCATCGCAAACGGAGGCGAGCCGCTCGCGCGCGGCCGGAGGGTTCTCCCGGTTGCCCGCGTCCACCGGCTCGTCCGGCACGGTGACGGGGAATCCCATGCCCTGCCTTCTGCCCTATTTTCCCGCACCACCGCCCGCCCCCGACGAGCGCTGCAGGACCTTTGACAGGTGCCGGGCGAACACTTCCCGGGTGCCCGGGGTCAGCGTGCGCAGGGCCACCAGGGCCGTGATCGCCACGTCGCACAGTTCCGCCTGGACGTCGTCCCAGGTGTGGGTGGTGCCCTTGCGCGGGTTCTGGCCGGTCGCGCCGATCACCGCCTGGGCGACCTCGCCGGTCTCCTCCTGCAGCTTCAGGATGCGCAGGAGCAAGCCCTCCCGGCCCTCGTGGGCGCTGTGCCCGTCCAGCCAGGTCCACAGGTGATCGACGGCGGACCAGAGGTCGTCGGCAGGCGGGGAAACGTGCTGATCGGTCATGGACCGCAGCCTGCCACGGCCCGCCCTGCCTCATCCTCCTACTCTTCGAAGAGCGCCTCTTAATCCTCGAGAAGTGCCTGTTACTCCTCTACTCCTCGAAGAGTTCCTGCTGCTCGCCCTCCCTCTCCCTCCGCAGCCGCTTGATGCGCGCGCCCACGACCACCGACGTCACCGCGCCCACCGTGGCGAACGCCGTCGGCACCATCCAGCCGCGGTTGACCGCGTGGCCGAAGGCGTGGTCCACGGAGAGCCGGCCGGGACCCGTGACGGCCAGACTCGCGGAGGTCAGGCCCAGGGAGGCGGCATACTCGTAGCCGCCCTCCTGGGCGAAGAAGCCGTTGGGCGCGTGCAGCGCCGCCGCCCCGGCCATCGCGCCGGCCGCCGTCGCACCCGCCGCCGGAGTGGCCAGGCCCATGGCCAGCAGC